>NZ_BNED01000005.1:5196250-5515312 GCF_016755875.1 Streptomyces spororaveus
CGCGGCGCTGCGTGCGCAGCAGCCAGGCCATCGCCGCGGCGGCGGCCGCCGTCTTGAGCACGGTGACGACGTACACGGCGAGGTCTATGTCCGCGCGCGGGAAGAGCCCGACGAGAACGGCGAACGGGCTGGTCAGGTAGGTGCCCAGGTCCGGCAGGAAACTCATGCCGTAGCCGGAGCGCCAGTTGAACAGCAGCCCGCCCTCCGCGCGGCCGTGCAGGAGGTCCCACAGCTGCGCGTGGAAGGGGACGAACTGGTTGCCGAGGTCGTTGACGCTGCGGTGGCGCGGTCCGTAGGGGAACACGCGGGCGGCGGCGTCCCCGGCGCACACGGCCACCGCCGTGAGGAGGGCGGCGAGCGCCGAGCCGAGCAGACTCCGGCGGCGCGGTGAGGAGTGCGTTGTCGACATGGTGGGCCGACCTTGGCAGGAACGGGTGACCGGAGGGTGGCCTCAGGGTTGCCGGTGGCCGACCCGGCCGCCGCCCGGCGCGCGGGTCCCCAGGATGGGTGACGGGTGGCGCGCCGGACACGCGGGCGCCCGCCGCCTCGCCTATGAACGGTGCGTGTTCGGTCCGCGCGTGAATCGTTGGTCGAACCGGTGGTCCGGATCACCGTGACCTCATAACATCGATCACCGCACGGCCCTTTGTGCACCGACGCACAATCTCCCGGCCCTGGAGGCTCCTTTGCACCGTCGCACAGCGCTCTCCGTCTCCGCCGCCCTGCTCGTGGCGGCGCCCCTGCTGTCCGCCTGCTCGGGCGAGCCGCGTCCCGGCACCGCGGCCGTCGTGGGCGGCGAACGCATCACCACCTCCGCGCTCCAGGCCCAGGTCAACGACGTCCGCGCGGCGCAGAACCGTTCCGGGCAGGCCGCCGCGGAGCTCATCGCGAGCACCCCCCACCTGGAGCGGCAGAAGCTCGACGCGCTCCTTCAGAGCCGGATCATCGACAAGATGGCCGACACCGCCGGGCTCACGGCCACCCCGAAGGACATCGAGGACGAACGCAAGGCGTACGTCGACGAGAACGGCGGCAACGAGCAGTTCGAGGCGCTGCTGCTGCAGAAGGGGGCTATGGCCCCCGGCCAGGTCGACCGCTTCCTCCGGGACCGGGTGCTCCTGACCGCGCTCACCGCCAAGTACGGGGCCGGGAAGCTGGAGGAGCCCGCCCGTGCCGCGGTCAAGGCCCTGCACATCGAGGTGAACCCGCGCTACGGCGCCTGGGACGCCAAGGAGATCAAGCTCGGTACCGGGGAGACGCCCTGGATCACCCAGCGGACGCGGCCCGAGGCGGCGCCCGCCGGAGCCTGAGGCTCCGGGGTCCCCCGGGCCGAGGACCGGCGCGTCGGAGGTAGGTTCGGAGGGTGACCGACCACTCCGAACCCACCGCCGCCGCTGCCGAGCCCACGGGCCGCATCGTCCTGCTGACCACCAGCCACCGGGTCGCCCCCGGCGTGCTGTCCTGGCCGGCCTGGCAGACCCTGCACGCCGCGGACCGGGTGCTGTGCGCCGACCCCGGCCACCCGCAGCTGCCGTACCTGCGGGAGGCGGGCGTCGAGGTCGCGTTCGAGAGCCCGGACGCGCAGGCGCTGGTCGAGGCCTGCGCGGGCGGCCGCACGGTCGTGGTGCTCCCGGGCGGCGAGGGCGATCAGCGGCTCACGGACGGGCTGGCCCGGCTGGCCGGCTCGGGCCGGGTCGCGATGCCCGACCTGGAACTCCTGCCGGGCTCGTACGATCTGCCGGGCGCGCGCCTGCTCGACCTGGTCCAGGTGATGGACCGGGTCCGGCGCGAGTGCCCGTGGACCTCCCGGCAGACCCACCGGGGCCTGGCCAAGTACGCGATCGAGGAGGCGTACGAACTGGTCGAGGCCATCGAGGACGGGGACCGGGAGGAGCTGCGCGAGGAGCTCGGCGACGTGCTGCTCCAGGTGGTCTTCCACGCGCGGATCGCCGAGGAGGCCGGCGGGGACGGCGAGGACGGCGAGGACGCCGGCGAGGCCTTCTCCATCGACGACGTGGCCGGGGCGCTCGTCGCGAAGCTGATCCACCGGCACCCGCACGTCTTCGGCGACGCCGAGGCCGAGACCCCGGAGGACGTCAGCGCGCACTGGCAGCGCACCAAGGCGGTGGAGAAGCGCCGGGAGTCGGTCACCGACGGGATTCCGGTGGGCCAGCCCGGCCTGGCACTCGCCGCCAAGCTCGCGGGCCGGGCCCGTGCGGGCGGCGTGGCCGTGGAACTGCCCCGGGGCGAGGGCGTCGGGTACGAGCTGCTGGAGCTCGCGGCACGCGCCGAGGCGGCGGGGATCGACCCCGAGACCGCGCTGCGTGCGGCGGCCCGGGCCTACCGGGACGCGATCCGGGCGGCCGAGGGCGTCCGGCCGCCGGACACCCTCTAGTCCTCCGGTCCTTCTCAGTACTCCTTCGGCGCGCGGGCCGAGGGGTTGTGCCAGTGGGGCGCCGGGCGCTCCAGGAACCACTCGCCGAAGCCCAGCGGGCGCTCCCCGTATCCGTGGCCCCGGGCCGGTACGGAGTCGTGGAAGAGGCGGCCGGGGCAGGCGCCCAGCTCCTGGAGGAGGTGGGCGGTCTCGTCGATGAACTGCGGCGGGCCGCTGAGGTAGACGTCCTGGTCCGGCCACAGGCCCCGGTTGCCCAGCGCGGTCGCGAGCCGGTCGGTGGCCTGGTTGCGGTGCTGCCCGGGGGCGGGCGTGATGTAGGTGACGGCGAGCCAGCCGCAGCTGGCGGCGTACGCGTCGATCAGCGGGCGGTCGTAGAGGTGCGCGCCGTCCCGGGCCACCACGAAGAGCCGTACGTCCTGATCGGGGGGACGTTCCGCGAGGTCCTCCAGCAGGGCACGGATCGGCGCCCAGCCGGTGCCGGCGGCGATCAGGCTGGCCGGGCGGTCCTCGCGCCGGAAGGTCAGCTGCCCGCCGGCGGCGCCGAGCCGCAGCACGTCGCCCGGCCGGGTCTCGCGGACCAGGGTGGTGCTCAGCCGCCCCCGGTCGACCCGGCTCACGTGCAGGTCGAGGGTGCCGTCGGGGCGGGGGGCGTTGCCTATGGAATAGGTGCGCCAGGTCGTCGGGACCCGTTCGCTGCTCACGCTCGTGTACTGGCCGGGCAGATAGGGGAAGGGGGCGTGCGGCCGCAGCGTCAGCACGCCGATGTCCGGTCCGTACTGGAGGTGGCGTACCACCTCCGCGTCCCACCACGGCGGGTCCTCGCTCGCGTCGGCGCCGGCCGTCATCGCGTCGGCCATCACCTGGTAGGCCTCGGCCCATGCCTTCTCGACCGGCGGGGTCCAGGCCTCGCCGGAGGTCTCCGCGAGTGCGGCGAGCAGGCTGGCACCGACGGCCGCGTAGTGCTCGGGGCGGACCAGGAACTTGCGGTGGTCGCGTCCCAGGTCGCGCAGGTAGGGGCGGAGCGACTCGTCGTCGAGGTGGGCGATCAGGTGGGTGAGCGCGGCGAAGAGCCGGTCCCGCTGGCGTTCCATCTCGTGGAGGGAGTCCGGGAAGAGGGCGCGGACTCCGGGGTTGTGCCAGAAGAGGTGGGAGTAGAAGAACTTGACGGCGTGCTCGGCCCGCCTCTCCACCACCGCGAAACTGCTCTTCAAGATCCTGACATCCACAAAACCGAAAGTAGGAATGCCGGAGAAGTTCAGGTCAAGGGATGGCCGATCTACGGACAGCCGCGGCGAACCGCCCATATCGGATGGTGGTTCGGCGCCGGGATACGGTCATCAGGTGCACGAGCAGACCTCCGGAACCCCCGCCGAGACCCCCGCGGACACTCCCGCCGACACCCCTTCCGCCGAGGGCCCCACCCTCTTCGACTGGGAGTTCGCGACCGACCCCTACCCGGCCTACGCCTGGCTGCGCGAGCACTCCCCGGTGCACCGCACCAAGCTGCCCAGCGGGGTCGAGGCCTGGCTCGTCACCCGGTACGCCGACGCCCGCCAGGCCCTCGCCGACCAGCGGCTCAGCAAGAATCCGGCGCACCACGCGGAGCCCGCGCACGCCAAGGGCAAGACCGGGATCCCGGGGGAGCGCAAGGCGGAGCTGATGACGCACCTGCTCAACATCGACCCGCCGGACCACACCCGGCTGCGACGGCTGGTGTCGAAGGCGTTCACCCCGCGCAGGGTCGCCGAGTTCGCGCCGCGGGTGCAGGCGCTCACCGACCACCTGATCGACGCCTTCGCGGAGAAGGGTGAGGCTGATCTCATTCACGAGTTCGCCTTCCCGCTCCCCATCTACGCCATCTGCGAGATGCTCGGGGTCCCGCGCGAGGACCAGGACGACTTCCGCGACTGGGCCGGCATGATGATCCGCCACGGCGGCGGTCCGCGGGGCGGGGTGGCCCGGTCGGTGAAGCAGATGCGGACCTATCTCGGTGAACTCATTCACCGCAAAAGGGATGATCTGGGTGATGACCTGATCTCCGATCTCATCCGGGCGAGCGATCACGGCGACCATCTGACCGAGGGTGAGGCCACCGCCATGGCTTTCATCCTGCTTTTCGCCGGTTTCGAGACCACCGTGAACCTCATTGGCAACGGGGTCCACTCCCTCTTCATGAACCCCGGGCAGCGCGAGCGCCTCCAGCTCTCCCTCGCCGCCGGGGAGAGCGGTCTGCTGGCCACCGGGGTGGAGGAACTGCTGCGCTACGACGGGCCGGTGGAGCTGGCGACGTGGCGGTTCGCCACCGAGCCGCTGACCCTCGGCGGGATGCCGATCGAGGCCGGCGATCCGGTCCTGGTCGTCCTCGCGGCCGCCGACCGGGACCCGGAGCGGTTCGCGGACCCGGACACCCTCGACCTCTCCCGGACCGACAACCAGCACCTCGGATACGGTCACGGCATCCACTACTGCCTCGGCGCTCCGCTCGCCCGGCTCGAAGGACAGACCGCGCTCGCGACTTTGCTGACGCGTCTGCCCGATCTGGAACTGGCCGTTCCACCCCAAGACCTGCGCTGGCGCGGGGGGTTGATCATGCGGGGGCTGCGCACTCTTCCCGTTCGATTCGCGGCTCAAAACACTTGCGCGAAAGCTGATTAAAAGTCAGCTTCGGCTTGAACTTGTGACAATCGTTCGAAGGCCGCTAGGTTCTGCCGTTACCCCGCTGTTATATGCGAAAGGTGATCGCTCATGCTCTCCGGGAACGGCCGTCACAGACGCCCCCGCCAGGTCCCCGCGCTGGTTGTCACAGCAGGAGTCACTGGCTCAGCGCTGGCCATGCCGCTGTTGGCCGCCACCAGCGCCACCGCCGCCGACACGTCCACGTGGGACAAGGTCGCCGAATGCGAGAGCGGCGGCTCCTGGAGTGCCAACTTCGGCAGCGGCGCCTACGGCGGGCTCCAGTTCACCCAGGAGGAGTGGCAGAGCGCCGGCGGGCTCGAATTCGCCGAGCGCCCCGACCTGGCGAGCCGATCCCAGCAGATCGCCGTCGCCGAACGGGTGCTGAGCTCGACGGGACCGCAGGCGTGGCCGCTGTGCGCGGCCTCGGCCGGGCTGGACCAGCAGGGCCCCGCGGCGCAGGTGGACCCCGGTCTGCCCGGCGGCAAGGGCCCGCTGGCCCCCGCGCCGTCCCGCCCGGACGACGCCGTTCCGTCCACCGGGGGCGGCAAGCCGTCCACGGACTACGGGTCGCCGACCCCGGCTCCGGCTCCGAGCCCGTCCAGCACCCCGTTCCTCATCCCGGACGCCCCGTCCATCGGACTGCCCGTCATGCCCGCCCCGGACGCCCCGACGACGCCCCCGGCCACCCCGACGACCCCGACCCAGCCGGGCGACCCGACCCAGCCGGGCGACCCGACGCTCACGCCGACGCCCGTCGACCCGACGGCGCCGACGCTGCCGGTGGACCCGACCGCGCCGCCCACCACCGCGCCCGTCACGCCCGGGCTTCCCCCGGTCAGCACGACGGCCCCCGCGACCCCGGAGGTCCCGCAGACCATCGGCGCCACTCCCGTCGAGGGCAGCGGCAAGCACCGCGGTGCGGCGGCGGCCGAGCCGTCGGCCCTGCCTGACGTCTCGTCGGACCCCGTCTACACGGTCCAGGCGGGCGACAGCCTGGCGACCATCGCGGATGCCAAGGGCGTAAAGGGGGGCTGGAACGGTCTCTACCAGGCCAATGAGAAAGTCATCGGCGAGGACGCCGACCTCATCAAGCCCGGCCAGAACCTGGACCTAACTCCGCAATAAGGACAGTTCAGTTATCCGGAAAGAGTCGAATGTCGGATTTCTGTAAGTGAGACATGCGTCTCTTCCGGTCAGCTGGCGTGTCTCGCTCCGGGGCTTCCGCAAACCCCGCCCTCACCTGCGCAAACGCCCCTGAAAGGAGCGCAAGTAGGGCCGTTTCTCCCCGATGTTCCTCGTTGAACATCGGGGAGAGACCTGTCTACCTTCTGAATCGCTCGCCACCGCGAGCTCCTTCGACCGCATCGCCGAATCCTGCCGGCGGACGGAGGGAACAGTCGTCGCGTCAAGCGCCGAAGGCAGGAGCGGGGGAACCAAGGTAGGTGCCGGGAGCGGCCGTTGAGAGACGGTCACGCCACCGGCTTGGGGTTAAGACGTGCGCTAGGTCGCACGGCCGGGCAACTCACTCGCCCGAACCCGACAGCTCACCTCGTAGGCGTCGGTGAGGAGAAACTCCATGCTGCTTTCCGGCAAGGGCAAGCACCGTCGCGGTACTGCAATCGAGCGGTCTGTCCGGATCGTCACGCTCGCCGGTGTGGCCGGTGTGGCCGTGGCCGCGCCCCTGATGGCCGCGGGCACCGCCAGCGCCGCCACCTCGTCCGAGTGGGACAGGGTCGCGCAGTGCGAGTCCGGTGGCAACTGGGCCATCAACACGGGCAACGGCTACTACGGCGGTCTGCAGTTCTCGCCGTCCACGTGGGCCGGGTACGGCGGCAAGTCGTACGCCCCGCAGGCCAACCAGGCCTCCAAGGCGCAGCAGATAGCCGTCGCTGAGAAGGTCCTCAAGAGCCAGGGCAAGGGCGCCTGGCCGTCCTGCGGCAAGGGCCTGTCGAACTCCTCCTCCGCCGGTGGCGGCTCCGAGACCCCGGCGTCGAAGCCGCAGTCCAAGCCCCAGTCGAAGCCGCAGCCGAAGGTCGAGACCAAGAAGGCCGAGACCAAGGCCGCGCCGAAGAAGGAGACCAAGCGCTCCGAGGCTCCGACCACCCGCTCCGAGCGCGCCGAGGCCCCGGTCGCGCCGAAGACCGGCAACGGCTCGTACGAGGTCAAGCCGGGCGACACCCTGGGCACCATCGCCGAGGCCAACGGCGTCAAGGGCGGCTGGCAGCAGCTCTTCGAGCTGAACAAGGACATCGTCTCGGACGCCGACCTGATCTACCCGGGTCAGAAGCTGAAGCTCAGCTGAACACCGCGGCAGAAGCCGCAGGAACACGTACGGGGCGTCAGCTGACCCCGTGCAGGATTTCCACCGCCCGGCGCGTGCTCCACGCGCCGGGCGGTGCCGCGTTCGCCCCCCGAAGCCCGATGATCAAGCGATGTATGTCCCGGAAGAGGGGTATTCGGTCCCTTTTTCGTCCCAGGGTCCGGGCGGTCGGGCGGCCGAGTCCCCGGATCCGGTTAGGCTCTAGGCGGCAAGGCCATCCCACGGCCTGACACGCCACCGCACACTCAGCGTCACATCCCAGAAGGAGATGCTCGTGCCGTCCATCGACGTCGTCGTAGCCCGGGAAATCCTGGACTCCCGAGGCAACCCCACGGTCGAGGTCGAGGTGGGCCTCGACGATGGCAGCACCGGCCGTGCTGCAGTTCCGTCCGGCGCCTCCACCGGTGCATTCGAGGCCATCGAGCTGCGTGACGGTGACCCCGACCGTTACTTCGGCAAGGGTGTCGAGAAGGCCGTCCTCGCCGTCATCGAGCAGATCGGCCCGGAGCTCGTCGGCTACGACGCCACCGAGCAGCGTCTGATCGACCAGGCCATGTTCGACCTGGACGCCACCGACAACAAGGGCTCGCTCGGCGCCAACGCCATCCTCGGCGTGTCCCTGGCCGTCGCGCACGCCGCGTCCGAGGCCTCGGACCTCCCGCTCTTCCGCTACCTCGGCGGTCCGAACGCGCACCTGCTGCCCGTTCCGATGATGAACATCCTCAACGGTGGGTCGCACGCCGACTCCAACGTGGACATCCAGGAGTTCATGATCGCCCCCATCGGCGCGGAGTCCTTCTCCGAGGCGCTGCGCTGGGGTGCCGAGGTCTACCACACCCTCAAGAAGGTCCTGCACACCAAGGGCCTCTCCACCGGCCTGGGCGACGAGGGCGGCTTCGCCCCGAACCTGGAGTCGAACCGCGCCGCGCTCGACCTCATCATCGAGGCCATCAAGCAGGCCGGCTACACGCCGGGCACGGACATCGCGCTCGCGCTCGACGTCGCCGCGTCCGAGTTCTACAAGGACGGCCAGTACGAGTTCGAGGGCAAGTCCCGCTCGGCCGCCGAGATGACCGACTACTACGCCGAGCTCGTCGAGGCGTACCCGCTGGTCTCCATCGAGGACCCGCTCTTCGAGGACGACTGGGACGGCTGGAAGACCATCACCGACCGCCTCGGCGCGAAGGTCCAGATCGTCGGTGACGACCTGTTCGTCACCAACCCGGAGCGTCTGGCCCGCGGTATCGAGGAGGGCTCCGCGAACGCCCTGCTCGTGAAGGTGAACCAGATCGGTTCGCTGACCGAGACCCTCGACGCCGTCGAGATGGCCCAGCGCAACGGCTTCAAGTGCATGATGTCCCACCGCTCCGGTGAGACCGAGGACGTCACCATCGCCGACCTCGCCGTCGCCGTGAACTGCGGTCAGATCAAGACCGGCGCCCCGGCCCGCTCGGACCGTGTCGCCAAGTACAACCAGCTGCTGCGCATCGAGGAGATCCTCGACGACGCCGCGGTGTACGCGGGCCGCAGCGCCTTCCCGCGCTTCAAGGGCTAATCACCCCCCTGAGGGGCTGGCCTCCGTACGTCCCCGCACTCGGTCCCGTACCGTGTGCGGGGACGTATTGCGTAGCGCGTACCTAGGGGAGGCGGACCAATGGCCGGGAGCCGGGATCGGTTCTCCACCTTCTCCACCGCGACGAGGCTCAAGCAGCTCGGTGAGCGGACCGCCGCCCACGTCTACCGGTCGCAGTCGCGCCGTCAGGTCCGCCGCAGCCGGCTCACCGGCCGCGCCGCGCTCCTGGTGCTCGTCCTCTGTACGCTGGTGGTCGCCCTCGCGTATCCGATGCGTCAGTACGTCTCCCAGCGCTCGGAGATCGCGAAGCAGCAGCGGGCCGCCGCGGCCGCGCGGGACCGCCTGGAGCGGCTCCGCGACGAGAAGGCCCGCTGGCAGGACGACGCCTACGCGGAACAGCAGGCGCGCAAGCACCTGCACTTCCTGCGCCCGGGGGAGATCGGCTACATCATGAGCGACCCCGGGGCCCAGCCCCCGCAGCCGCACCGGACCGGCCAGGCCGGCTCCGACCGGCCCTGGTACTCCAACGTCTGGGACGGCGTCGACAAGGCCGACCGCCCCGGCGAGTGATCCGTACCGCCGTACCGCAGCACCCATCCACGAGAACGAAGAGACTTCCTCCAGGCATGCAGACGCCCCCGCCCCAGACCGACCGGACCGAGCCGACCGACGCGGACATCGAGGCGTTCGAGCAGCAGCTCGGCCGCCCGCCGCGCGGGCTGCGCGCCATCGCGCACCGCTGCCCCTGCGGGCAGCCGGACGTGGTGGAGACCGCCCCCCGGCTCCCCGACGGCACCCCCTTCCCGACGCTGTACTACCTGACGTGCCCGCGCGCGGCCTCCGCGATCGGCACGCTGGAGGCCAACGGCGTGATGAAGGAGATGCAGGCCCGGCTCGCCGAGGACAAGGAACTGGCCGCCGCCTACCAGGCCGCCCACGAGGACTACATCCAGCGGCGCGACGCCATCGAGGTGCTCCAGGGCTTCCCGAGCGCCGGCGGCATGCCGGACCGGGTGAAGTGCCTGCACGTGCTGGTCGGCCACTCCCTGGCCGCCGGCCCCGGGGTGAACCCGTTCGGCGACGAGGCCCTGGCGATGCTGCCGGAGTGGTGGGCCAAGGGCGCCTGCGTCACCCCCTGCGGGGAGAAGAAGACGGACGACGAGGAGCAGCGGGCGTGACCCGGGTCGCCGCCGTCGACTGCGGTACGAACTCCATCCGGCTGCTCGTCGCGGACTGCGACCCGGCCACCGGCGAGCTGGTCGAGCTGGACCGCCGGATGACCATCGTCCGGCTGGGCCAGGGCGTGGACCGGACCGGGCGCCTGGCGCCGGAAGCGCTGGAGCGCACCTTCGCCGCCTGCCGCGAGTACGCGGGGGTCGTCAAGGAGTTCGGCGCGGAGCGGGTGCGCTTCGTGGCGACCTCCGCCTCCCGGGACGCCGAGAACCGGGCGGACTTCGTCCGGGGCGTCCTGGACATCCTCGGGGTCGAGCCCGAGGTGATCTCCGGTGAGCAGGAGGCGGAGTTCTCCTTCACCGGCGCCACCAAGGAGCTCACGGCGCACGAGCACCTGGAGCGGCCGTTCCTGGTGGTGGACATCGGCGGGGGCTCGACCGAGTTCGTGGTCGGCGAGGAGCACGTACGGGCCGCCCGGTCCGTGGACATCGGCTGCGTCCGGATGACCGAGCGTCACCTGGTGGTGGACGGGGTCGTCACCGACCCGCCGACCGCGCAGCAGGTCGCCGCGATCCGGGCCGACATCGAGGCGGCCCTGGACCTGGCCGCGGAGAGCGTCCCGCTGTCCGAGGCGCGCACGCTGGTGGGCCTGGCCGGCTCGGTGACCACGGTCGCCGGGATCGCGCTGGGGCTGCCGGAGTACCTCTCGACGGCCATCCACCACTCCCGGATCTCCTACGAGCAGGTGCGCGCGATCAGTGAGCGGATGCTGACGCAGACGCACGCCGAGCGCGCGGCGATCCCCGTGATGCATCCGGGCCGGGTGGACGTGATCGGGGCGGGCGCTCTGGTGCTGCTGGCGATCATGGAGCGTATCGGCGCTTCCGAGGTTGTCGTGTCGGAGCACGACATCCTCGATGGAATCGCTTGGTCCATCGCCTGAACGACCTTCGAAGCAGGTTGTGAGGGGTCCCCGGACCCGTGATCCACATTAAGTTCGTGAAGTTCTTCACAAGGAAAAAGGGTCTGTCGGGTCAATGGAAGGGTCCTTTGGGGCCCTCCGGAGGCCCGCAGGCCCTTTTTCGCGCGCGTTCGTGCGATCGGCGGAGGCGGCGGGATCCGCGTCAGAGGTATGGACGAACGCCTGTGGTCCAGTCCGCTTTCGGCCCTGGAGGCCAGTTCAGGACGGGTGAACAACGACTCCGGACACCGTCTGGTTCCCGTCGCGCGTCATGACCTCCGTCACGTGGGCGGCGGAGTGTAGCAGAGGGTCTCCCACTCCTTGTGAAGGGGCTCACGAGCGACACCCCTTTGGGTGCTGGATACTCGTTCCATGAGCACCACGGAGCGTCCCAGGATCCTCGTTGTAGGAGGTGGGTACGTAGGCCTGTACGCAGCCAAGCGCATCATGAAGAAGATGCGCTACGGCGAGGCGACCGTCACGGTCGTCGACCCGCGCTCGTACATGACCTACCAGCCCTTCCTCCCTGAAGTGGCCGCAGGCAGCATCTCGCCTCGGCACGTCGTCGTCCCGCTGCGACGCGTGCTGCCCAAGGCAGAGGTTCTCACCGGCCGGGTCACCAGCATCGACCAGGACCGCAAGGTCGCCGTCGTCACGCCGCTGGTCGGCGAGGCGTACGAGCTGCCCTTCGACTACCTGGTGATCGCGCTCGGCGCCGTCTCCCGCACCTTCCCGATCCCCGGCCTCGCCGAACAGGGCATCGGTATGAAGGGCGTCGAAGAGGGCATCGGCCTGCGCAACCACGTCCTCGAACAGCTCGACAAGGCCGAGTCCACGACGGACGAGAACGTCCGCCGCAAGGCCCTCACCTTCGTCTTCGTCGGCGGCGGCTTCGCCGGTGCGGAGACCATCGGCGAGGTCGAGGACATGGCCCGGGACGCCGCGAAGTACTACTCCACGATCAAGCGCGAGGACATGCGCTTCATCCTGGTCGACGCGGCCGACAAGATCCTTCCCGAGGTCGGGCCCAAGCTCGGCACCTGGGGCAAGGAGCACCTGGAGTCGCGCGGCATCGAGATCTACCTCAGCACCTCCATGGACTCCTGCGTGGACGGCCGCGTGGTGCTGAAGAACGGCCTCGAGGTCGACTCCAACACCATCGTGTGGACCGCCGGCGTCAAGCCGAACCCGGTGCTGGCCCGCTACGGCCTGCCGCTGGGCCCCCGCGGCCACGTGGACGCCCAGCCGACCCTCCAGGTCACGGGCACGGACTACATCTGGACCGCCGGCGACAACGCCCAGGTTCCGGACGTCGCCTCCCGCAAGGCCGGCGTCGAGAACGCCTGGTGCCCGCCGAACGCCCAGCACGCGCTGCGTCAGGCCAAGGTCCTCGGCGACAACGTCATCTCGGGCATGCGGGGCTTCCCGCAGGCCGAGTACTCGCACTCCAACAAGGGTGCGGTGGCGGGCCTCGGCCTCCACAAGGGCGTCGCGATGATCGTCATGGGCAAGACGAAGATCAAGCTCAAGGGTCGGCTGGCCTGGTACATGCACCGTGGCTACCACGGCATGGCCATGCCGACCTGGAACCGCAAGATCCGCGTCTTCGCCGACTGGACCCTCGCGATGTTCCTCAAGCGCGAGGTCGTCTCCCTCGGTGCGCTGGAGACGCCGCGCGAGGAGTTCTACGAGGCCGCCAAGCCGGCGCCGGCCCCGGCAGCCGCCGCTGCCCCGGCCGCGAAGGCCAAGGCCTCCTGACCGGTCCTCCCGGCAGGACCTGAGCTCCACCGCTTCACACTGCTCCATCTGCTTCACCTGTACGACCTGTACGACCCCGAAGGGGCCGCCCGCCATCCGTGGTGCGGGCGGCCCCTTCGGCGTACCCGGGGCCAGGGATGGGTAGACGGAGGGGTCGGAGCTTTTGTGGAGGTGCGCCATGACCGACGCCGCGCCGCGGCTCGCCGTTGTTGCCGAGACCCTGCTGGGTGCCCCGCTGCCGGTACGCGTGCGGGCCTGGGACGGCAGCGAGGCCGGCCCGCCCGACGGCCCCGTGCTCGTCATCCACGACCGTCGCGCCGTGCGGCGGATGCTCTGGAGGCCCGGCGAGCTGGGGCTGGCCCGGGCGTGGGTGGCGGGCGAACTGACGGTCGAAGGAAGTCTGTTCGACCTGCTGGACCGGGTGGCGGGCCTGCTCTGGGAACGCGAGCCGGACCTCCCGCCCGTCGGCCCCACCGTCTCCACGGCCCAGGGCGGGCCCGGCCCGCTCGCCTCCCTCGGGAACATCGCCCGCCGCGCCGGCCTGCCTCCGCTCTCCGGCCTGCCCGGGGCGCGGTGGCGCGACGCCGCCCACCGGGCCGCCGCACGCGAGCTGATCGCCCTCGCCGGACCGCTGCCGCCGCCCCCGCCCCCCGCCGAGGAGGCGCCCCGGCGGGGCGGAGCGCGCCACAGCAAGAGCCGCGACCGCCGGGCCGTCAGCCACCACTACGACGTCGGCAACGACTTCTACGAACGGGTCCTGGGCCCCTCGATGGTGTACTCCTGCGCCTACTGGAGCCCCGGCTCCACCCTGGAGCGGGCCCAGCGCGACAAGCTCGACCTGGTCTGCCGCAAGCTCGCCCTGCGGCCCGGGGACCGCCTGCTCGACGTCGGCTGCGGCTGGGGCTCCATGGCGCTGCACGCCGCCCGCGAGTACGGCGTCCGGGTCACCGGCGTCACGCTCTCCCGCGAGCAGGCCGTGTACGCCCGTAAACGGGTCGCGGACGAGGGACTGACCGACCTGGTGGACATCCGGATCCAGGACTACCGGGACGTCAAGGACGGGCCGTACGACGCCGTTTCCTCCATCGGGATGGCCGAACACGTCGGCTCCGACCGCTACCGGGAGTACGCCCGCACCCTGCACGCCCTGCTGCGGCCCGGCGGGCGGCTGCTGAACCACCAGATCGCCCGCCCCCCGGAGCCGGACGAGGAGGCGTACCGGATCGACGAGTTCATCGACGCCTACGTCTTCCCCGACGGGGAGCTCTCCCCGCTCGGCACCACGGTCGGCGAACTGGAGCGGGCCGGCTTCGAGGTCCGCGACGTGGAGGCGCTGCGCGAGCACTACGGGCTGACCCTGCGGGCCTGGGTGGCCCGGCTGGAGGAGCACTGGGCCGAGGCGGTACGGCTGACCTCGCCCGGCCGGGCCCGGGTCTGGCAGCTCTACATGGCGGCCTGCGCGCTCGGCTTCGAGCGGGGCAGGCTCGGGGTCAACCAGGTGCTCGCGGTGCGGCCCACGGCGTCCGGGGACGCCCGGCTGCCGCTGCGGCTGCGCACCTGGGACGCAGAAACGGTCTAGCAGCACGGAACGGCGGCGGGACGGGAACGCGGAAGGCCCCGGGGCGATGCCCCGGGGCCTTCCGTACGGTCCCGCCGCCGCGGCTACTCCGTCTTGATGGCGGTCAGCATGTTCAGGCGGGCGGCGCTGCGGGCCGGCCACATGGCGGCCAGGACACCGACCACGGCGGCCAGCAGGAGGAAGATGCCGATCCGGTCCCACGGGAGGACCAGTTCGTAGTTCGGCAGGGACTTCGCCATCGTGGTGCCGACCGCCCAGGCGAGGAAGATGCCGATGGCGACGCCCAGGGCGGCTCCGAAGAGGGAGATCACCACGGCCTCCAGGCGGATCATGTTCTTGACCCGGCCCCGGTCGAGACCGATCGCCCGCAGCATGCCGATCTCCTGGGTCCGCTCGAAGACGGACATCGCCAGGGTGTTGACCACACCGAGCACCGAGATGATCAGCGCCATGCCGAGCAGGCCGTACATGACGTTCAGCATGGTGTTGATCATGCCGCCCATCTCGTTGCGCATGTCCTGCTGGGTGGCGACGTTGATGGCCGGGTTCTTGCCCAGCGCGTCGACGACCTTCTGCTGGCCGGCCTTGGACGCCCCGCCCTCGACGTTGACGTAGACCTCGCTGACCGCGCTCTCCTCGCTGTGCTGGGAGAGGATCTTGTCGTCGAGGACGTACGGGGAGAGCAGGCCCTCCATGTCCTTGTAGACCCCGCCGATCCTGAGGGTCTCCTGCTTGCCGTCCTCGTACTTCACCTTGATCGTGGAGCCGGTGTCGAGCTTCTTGCTCTTGGCGGTCTTCTCGGCGACCAGGACCTCGCCCTTGCCGAGGGAGTCCACCGAGCCGCTGACGGTCTCGATGTTCAGGAGCTGGCCGATGCCGGCCGGGTTGACGCCGGAGGCCGACCGGAAGTCGTCACCGACCATGAAGTAGCCGGCCGTCTGCGGGGAGACCGCCTTGATGCCGGGGGTCTTGGCCAGGGTCTCGGTCACCGACCTGTCGAGGTAGCCCATGCCGCCGGCCATGGAGACCTTGTAGTCGGCCTTGAGCTTCTCGGTGGTCATCCGGTCGACGACCTTGCCGACGGTGATGCCGAGCACCGACAGGGTGGTGACCAGGGTCAGGCCGATCGCCAGCGAGGCGGCGGTGACGGCGGTGCGGCGCGGGTTGCGGACGGCGTTCTGGGAGGCCAGCTTGCCGGGGATCCCGAACACCGCCTGCAGCAGCGGGCGGACGGCTCCGATGACCGGCTTCGAGAGCAGCGGCAGCAGCACGATCATGCCGATGAGCATGAAGAACGCGCCCGCACCGATGGTCATGCGGCCGTTGTCGCCGCCGGAGGACACACCGAGCACGACCAGGCCGATGCCGATGGCGCTGATGATCGAGCCGATGACGTTGCGCACGACCAGCGACTTCGCGCTGGCCGGCAGGTGGGCGCTGCCCATGGCGGCGACCGGGGCGATCCTGCCGGTGCGCCAGGCGGGCAGCAGGGCCGCGACCGTCGTGACCTTGATGCCGATGACCAGGGCCGCGATGACCGTGGCCGGGGCGATGACCAGGTCGCCGCCCGGGAGCTTGGCGCCGAAGGACTCGATCACGGACCGCATGGCGACCGCCAGGCCGATACCGCTGATCAGGCCGACGACGGCGGACACGGCACCGACGACCAGGGCCTCGGTGAGCACCGAGCGCATGACCTGACCGCGGTTGGCGCCGACGGCGCGCAGCAGGGCCAGCTCCTTGGTGCGCTGGGTGACCAGCATGGTGAAGGTGTTGTAGATCAGGAAGATGCCGACGAAGAGCGAGATGCCGGCGAAGACGAGCAGCATGGTGCCCATCTGGCCGAGGCCCTTCTCGATGTCCTTGGCCTGCTTCTCGGCGAGCGCGGCGCCCGTCTGCGCCCTGGTGCCCTTGCTGTCCACCAGCGGCTTGACGTCGGCGAGCAGCTTCTCGGCGGAGGTGCCGTCCTTGGCCGCGACCGACATCTCCTGGAAGTAGCCGGGCTTGAGGTAGAGCTCCTGGGCGACCTTGGTCTCGAAGAGCACCAGGCTGCCGCCGGCCTGCACGGCGCCGTCCTCGGTGGTGAAGACACCGGCGAGGGAGTACTCCTTGACCGGGCCGTTGGTCGCGACGCGCACCTTGTCGCCGACCGCGTACTTGCCCTGGTCCGCCGTCGCCTTGTCGAGCGCGACCTCGTCGGCCTTGACCGGGCCGGCGCCCGCGACGAAGGTGTAGCGCGGGTCCTTGCCGTCCTTGACGGGCGTGTAGTTGGCGCCCTGGTTGGACCAGCCGGCGCCGATCAGCTTGCCGTTCTCGTCGCCGACGCCGGCGAAGCCGGTGACGCGGCCGGAGACGGAGGCGACGCCCGGGAGCGCCTTGACCTTGTCGAGGGTGGCCTGGCTCAGGCCGGGCTCGCCCTCCTTCTCGCCCTTCTCGTTGACGAGCTGTCCGTACGAGGTGACGGAGACGGCCACACCCGCGTAGTCCTTGGCGGACTGGCCGGAGAGGGACTTCTTGAGGGTGTCGGTGAAGACGAGGGTGCCGGAGACGAAGGCGACGCCGAGGGTGACGGCGAGCACCGTCATCAGCAGCCGGGCCTTGTGCGCGAGGACGTTGCGCAGGGCTGTACGGAACATGGGATTCGAGTCCTGGGGCTGGAAGTCTGGAGGAGGGCTGCGGGGGTGACCCGGATCAGCTCGTGCGGCCCTTGGCGTCGAAGGCCTTCATGCAGTCCAGCACGCTGTCGGCGGTGGGGCTGAGCATCTCGCGGACGATCTCGCCGTCGGCGAGGAAGATGACGCGGTCCGCGTAGGAGGCGGCGACCGGGTCGTGGGTGACCATCACCACCGTCTGGCCGAGCTCGCGCACGGAGTTGCGCAGGAAGCCGAGGACCTCGGCGCCGGAGCGGGAGTCGAGGTTTCCGGTCGGCTCGTCACCGAAGATGATCTCGGGGCGGGAGGCCAGGGCGCGGGCCACCGCCACGCGCTGCTGCTGGCCGCCGGAGAGCTGGGTGGGCCGGTGGGAGAGGCGCCCGGAGAGGCCGACCATGTCGATCACGGAGTCGAGCCACTGCTTGTCGGGCTTGCGGCCGGCGATGTCCATGGGCAGCGTGATGTTCTCCAGGGCCGTCAGGGTCGGCAGCAGGTTGAAGGCCTGGAAGATGAAGCCGATCTTGTCCCGGCGGAGCTGGGTGAGCTGCTTGTCCTTGAGGCTGCCCAGCTCGGTGTCACCGATGCGGACGGAGCCCGCGGAGAAGGTGTCCAGGCCGGCGACGCAGTGCATCAGCGTGGACTTGCCGGAGCCCGAGGGGCCCATGATCGCGGTGAACTGCCCCTGCACGAAGTCCACGGTGACGTTGTTGAGGGCGACCACCTGGGTCTCGCCCTGGCCGTACACCTTGGAGAGGCCGGTGGCGCGGGCGGCCACGGCCTGGGTGGTGTGCGGGGCGTAGTTCATGGTGGTCACGGGACGGCTCCTCGGTCTGCGGTGCGGGGACGTTTCCATCCTCACCGCGGGTACCCCCGCTCCGGATCAGCCGCCGTGCCTGTTCCTCGGCCCACTGGAGTCTGACGGCGGGCGGGTCCGTGTCCTCCTCTGGTATGACAGGAGCCTGATCGGCGTGGGTGGCCCGGGGTGACCCGGGGTGGCGGGGAGGGTGGCGCGGGGGGTGGCGGAGGCCATCGAAATCCCGTCATTCCCGTACAGGTGATGATCGGCGTCCAGAACGGGCCGACCGTGCATTCTCGGCCCTGACGAACCCTCAAGCGCCAATAAAATCAGACAACATCGGAAAGTTCGCAGGTTGGCAGGGGGAGCGATCCGGATAGGCTCGGCTCAGCGTTCAAGGCTTTGTAACGGGGGCCGCCACGCCTTGCCCGGATGGTGGAATGCAGACACGGCGAGCTTAAACCTCGCTGGCCTTCGGGCCGTGCCGGTTCAAGTCCGGCTCCGGGCACCATCAATGGCACGGCGCCCGGCCCGGCAGCCCCGATCCTCCCGGGACGTGACCACTCCGGAGATCGGGAACACGGGGAGCACGCGCGTCGCCCGCACCCCGGCGACGACGTCAACAAGGCGGTCGGCCACCGCCCGCCGCACCGGGTGAACAGCGCCCCGCCCCGGCCGATCCGGTTTCCGGGGGCGGGTCGCCGCCGAACGGGGGCCGTGTGGATCCGGCGGCTTTATTTACTGCGGCCCGGCCCGGCCTCTCCTAAGATCCTCCTCCAGCAGTAGGGTGCTTTCTTTGCGAGCGCATTACTCTTGATGCAAGGCCGCGCTCGGTGGCCACGGAGGAGTGAGATGAGGAGCAGTAACCCGGTCTTCTCGCGACGGGGGTTCAGCCGCGACAACGGTGGCTATGCGGGCTTTGACGCGCAGCCGCAGCAGGCCGGGACCAACCCGTACGCGACCAACCCGTACGCGGCCGACCCGACCACCGGCATGCCGCAGGCCCCGGCCCGCGCCAACGTGATGACCATGGACGACGTCGTGAGCCGTACGGCCATGACGCTCGGCACGCTCATCGTGACGGCCGCGCTCGCCTGGGCGGTGCTGCCGGTCGACCCGGCCAACCTCGGCCCTTCGTACGCCATCGGCGTCGGCGCCGGTCTCGTCGCCTTCGTCCTGGTGATCATCCAGTCGTTCAAACGCAAGCCCGTCCCGGGCCTGATCCTGGCCTACGCGGCGTTCGAGGGTGTCTTCCTCGGCGTCATCAGCGCGACCGTGAGCACCTACGTCGGCCCCGGCGTCGTCATGCAGGCCGTGATGGGCACGATGTGCGTCTTCGCCGCCGTGCTCTTCGCGTACAAGATGCGCTGGATCCGCGTCACCCGCCGCTTCTACGGCTTCGTGATGGCGGCGACGATGGGCTTCATCCTGCTGATGCTCGTGAACACGCTGTTCGCGGTCTTCGGCGGCGGTGACGGCCTCGGCTTCCGCAGCGGCGGCCTCGGCCTCCTGTTCGGTGCCATCGGTGTCATCCTCGGCGCCTGCTTCCTCGCCCTCGACTTCAAGCAGGTCGAGGACGGCATCGCCTACGGTGCCCCCCGCGAGGAGGCCTGGCTCGCGGCCTTCGCCCTGACCATGACCCTGGTCTGGATCTACGTCGAGATGCTGCGCATCTTCTCGATCCTCTCGGGCGACGACTAGCAGGACCCGCGGGCCGGCCACCGGCCCGCGCGCACGGCATGGGGAAGGCCCCGCGAGCACACCGCTCGCGGGGCCTTCCCGCATCCAGGGGGTACGGGACACGGGGTCGGGGGAGGAGGGCTCAGCCGAACCGGCGTGCGGCTCTGCGCAGGTCGTACTCGTGGATGATCGCCTTGGCCTGGCCGTACGACAGCTCGTGCGCGCCGCGCAGCCAGCTGACCTTCTCCTCGAACCGGACGAGTGAGGGGCCTTCGTCCACGGTGCGGAGCCAGTCGGACACGTCACGACCGGTGGTCAGGGGGATTCTGTCGATCATGTTGCGGTGGGTCTGTTCGGAGAACTCTACGGACATGGGCGCCTCCGGAGGTATCGCCGTGCTGTTCTCTTCACGCCACCGTGCCGGAGAGTTCGCCCGTTGGCAATGGTGCCCGGGCGGCGCGTAAGGTCGGCCGGGTGCTTGATACTTCGCCCCTGACCGCCGTCGTGGAACGTTTCGCCGACCGGCTGCGGGCCGCGCCGCAGAGCCGCCTGCAGCAGGGCGCCGCCGCCGCGGCGCTGGACCTGGCCCGCGAACTCTCCGTACGGGCCCAGCGGATCGAGACGCCCGGGCGGGAGCCGAAGGAAGTGCCGGACGCCGGCATCTTCGTGGTCGGCGATCAGGTGGCGGTGACCGGGCTGGACCTCGCCGAGGCCCTGCGCGCCGCGGCCCCGGACGGCGCGAAGGCCCCGTCCGAGGTGCTGGACGAGGCCGTGCGGCTGGTGGAGCAGGCGGAAGTCAGAGCGATGCGATGACGCGGTCCGCGAGGATGTAGACGTTGCTGTCGGGGTCCTCGGTGTCGCCGCAGGAGAAGGTCAGCGCGTAGGCGCCGGAGATGCCCGAGCCGCCCAGCAGGACCGGCGCGGTGCCGGAGCGCAGGGCCTCGGCGAGCCGCTCCGCGGTCTCCCGGTGCCCCGGGGTCATGCACAGCGTCGTGCCGTCGGTGAACACGTACACGTCGAGCGTGCCCAGCGGGCCCGGGCGGACGTCCGCGAGGGCCGTACGGGCCTCCGCGAGCTCCTCCAGGCGGTTCACGGTGCGCTCGTGGTCGGCGCCGGGGTGCGAGGCCTGGACCGGTACGAAGTCGGGGTGCGAGGGGTGGCGCCGGCGCGCGGCGGCCAGCTCGGCCGAGTCCTCGGGGTACCCGGGCAGCTCGTCGAGGATCTCCTCGCCGAGTACGGGCTCCAGTCCCACCAGGTCGGCCTGCCGGGGCAGGAAGACCGGGCTGTCCTCGCCGAGCCCGGGCAGACCGCCCATCAGCGACGGGGCGTCGGCGGCGTCACGGGCCTCCTGCGCGGCCCAGAAGGCCCGCGCCTCGGCCAGCTCGCGCTCGCGCTCCTCGGCGAGGGCTTCGGCCACGGCGGCTCGTATCTCCGCGGCGGGGGACTCCACGGCGCTGCGGGCGTGCGGGACGGTCGCACCGCGGGGGTGGACCGGCACCGCCAGCTCAGTGCGCAGGGCGGCGACCTGCTTGCGCAGACCATGGACGGCGTGCAGCGCAGCAGCGCCCACGGCCGTGGCAGCGGCCGTGGTCAGCAGCAGGGCAAGAGACATGGCGCTCACTGACTAACTCCTGAGGTGATTCGATCCCCCGACTTCCTACATCAGAGTGTCCCGACCTGGGAATGGCGTGCAGTGCATTACGTCACGAAATGGACAGGGCTTTCGTCACACACGTCGCATCTGTACCGGCCCTGACCTGCGTAAACACCGATCCCCCAGGAGATAGGTCACATCCTGGGGGAAATTTGGTCACAGGTCGGCCGCGACCGGGTTAGATCCGGTGTCAGTACGCCGCAGGGGATCCGGCCGGATCCCTTGCGGCGCCTGGGTCGCACTCTTGATCCAATGTGCGCGGCCGCCCGATTCCCCGGTCGCGCAACGGCTCAGCTCAGGCGCTCGATCACCATGGCCATGCCCTGGCCGCCGCCGACGCACATGGTCTCCAGACCGAACTGCTTGTCGTGGAACTGCAGGCTGTTGATCAGGGTGCCGGTGATGCGCGCACCGGTCATCCCGAACGGGTGACCGACGGCGATGGCTCCGCCGTTGACGTTCAGCTTCTCCAGCGGGATCTCCAGGTCCCGGTACGACGGGATGACCTGGGCCGCGAAGGCCTCGTTGATCTCGAAGAGGTCGATGTCGCCGACCGTGAGGCCGGCCCGCTTCAGGGCCTGCTTCGACGCCTCGACCGGGCCCAGGCCCATGATCTCGGGGGAGAGGCCGGTGACACCGGTGGAGACGATCCGGGCCAGCGGGGTCAGGCCGAGCTCGCGGGCCTTGGTGTCGCTCATGATGACCAGCGCCGCGGCGCCGTCGTTGAGCGGGCAGCAGTTGGCGGCCGTGACCAGGCCGTCGGGGCGGAAGACGGGCTTGAGGCCCTCCACGCCCTCCAGGGTCACGCCGGCGCGCGGGCCGTCGTCCCCGGAGACGACCGTGCCGTCGGGGGTGGTGACCGGGGTGATCTCGCGGGCCCAGAAGCCGTTCTTGATGGCCTCTTCGGCCAGGTTCTGCGAGCGGACGCCGAACTCGTCCATGTCGCGACGGGTCACGCCCTTGATGCGGGCCAGGTTCTCGGCGGTCTGCCCCATCGCGATGTACGCGTCCGGGACCAGGCCGTCCTCGCGCGGGTCCTGCCAGCTGGAGCCGGTCGACGCGGCGACGGCCGCCGTACGGGCCTCGGCGTCGGCGAAGAGCGGGTTGTGGGTGTCGGGCCACGAGTCCGAGTTGCCCTTGGCGAACCGCGACACCATCTCGACGCCCGCCGAGATGAAGACGTCGCCCTCGCCCGCCTTGATGGCGTGCAGGGCCATCCGGGAGGTCTGCAGCGAGGAGGAGCAGTAGCGGGTGATCGTCGTGCCGGGCAGGAAGTCCATGCCCATCTGCACGGCCACGATGCGCGCCAGGTTGTTGCCCTGCTCGCCGCCGGGCAGGCCGCAGCCGAGCATCAGGTCGTCGATCTCGCGCGGGTCCAGCCCGGGGATCTTGGCCAGGGCGGCCTGGATGATCGTCGCGGTCAGGTCGTCCGGCCGCACGTCCTTGAGGGACCCCTTGAAGGCGCGCCCGATCGGGGAGCGGGCGGTGGAAACGATGACGGCTTCGGGCATCGGGACTCCAAGGGTGTGTTGCGGCTCTGTGCGGGACCGCAAGCGAAGTTACCGCCCCGTACGGTCCAGGTCACCGGCAGGGGCGTGTGACACGGGCCGCACTCGCCCGCGGCATCCGGCCGCGGGCTCGCGACACGCCGGCGGTCCGGTGTCGCGGCGGGCGGCGTGAGCCCGCCCGGACCGCCCTCTACGGCACCACCGGCTGGGCCGGGTCCGTGGCCGGCACCCGCCGCCGGCGGCGGTGCTTGAGCAGTACCCAGGGGCCACGGGCGGCCGTGACCTCCGTACCCGCCTGGCCCGCGGCCGCCGACGCGGCCTTCGCCACCGGCAGCATGTCCTCGTCCCGGGACACGTCCAGCCGGTCCGACTCCGGCCACAGGCCCAGCGCCGCGCACAGGGTCGGCAGCACGGCCATGGCGGCGGTCGCGTACCCCTCCGCCGACGGGTGGTAGGAGTCCGGGCCGAACATCTCCCGCGGGTTCGCGGCGAACTCCGGGCCCAGCAGGTCCCCCATGGAGACCGTACGGGCGCCCAGCGCGACCACCCCTATGGTCTGCGCGGCGGCGAGCTGGCGCGAGACCCGGCGCGCCAGCCAGCGCAGCGGCTGGTAGACCGGCTCGATCGTGCCCAGGTCGGGGCAGGTGCCCACGACGACCTCGGCGCCGGCCATGCGCAGCCTGCGCACGGCCGAGGTGAGCAGCCGCACCGACTGCGTCGGCGGCATCCGGCGGGTGACGTCGTTCGCACCGATCATGATCACGCAGACGTCCGGGGGTGGGGCGGGGCCGTCCAGCAGCAGGCCGACCTGCCGGTCCAGGTCGTCCGACATCGCCCCCGAAAGGGCTACGTTGCGCAGCTCGACCGGCCGCTCGGCCACCGCCGCCAGCCCGGAGGCCATCAGCGCCGCCGGGGTCTGCCGGGCCCGCCGTACGCCGAGTCCCGCGGCCGTGGAATCACCCAGCATGCCCAGCCGCAGCGGCCCCGGGCTCTGCTCCGGGCCGCCGAACTCGCTCCCGTACAGCCCGTCGGCACGCGGTGGCTCCGGCAGCCCGGAGCCCACCGCCCGCCTGGCGAACTGCATCTCGGCCACCACCAGCCCGACCGCGGCGGCCCCGACCAGTCCGAGTCCGCCTCCGCCGTACGCTGCCCCCGCCGCGATCCGGCGGGCTGTTCTCGCCCTGGACATCCTTCAGGCCACCTCCTCGGTCCTCATTGACCCCTACCTGCCCCGTACGCACGGTCGGCCAATCCCTTTCGGCATACTCTGGCCGGACCTCCCGGAGAACCCGTGGAGTCCCCTCCTTGGAGAACATGGTGCAATTCCACGACTCGATGATCAGCCTCGTCGGCAATACCCCGCTGGTGAAGCTCAACCGTGTGACCGAAGGCCTGCAGGCCACCGTCCTTGCGAAGGTCGAGTACTTCAATCCCGGTGGATCCGTGAAGGACCGGATCGCCGTACGGATGATCGAGGCCGCCGAGCAGAGCGGAGCACTCAAGCCCGGCGGCACCATCGTGGAGCCGACCAGCGGCAACACGGGTGTAGGACTCGCCATCGTGGCCCAGCAGAAGGGCTACAAGTGCATCTTCGTCTGCCCTGACAAGGTGTCCATGGACAAGATCAACGTGATGCGCGCCTACGGTGCCGAGGTCGTGGTCTGCCCGACCGCCGTCGACCCTGAGCACCCTGACTCGTACTACAACGTGTCCGACCGCCTCGCGCGCGAGCCCGGCGCCTGGAAGCCCGACCAGTACAGCAACCCGAACAACCCCCGTTCGCACTACGAGACCACCGGTCCCGAGCTGTGGGACCAGACGGACGGGAAGATCACCCACTTCGTCGCCGGTGTCGGCACGGGCGGCACGATTTCCGGTACCGGCAACTACCTCAAGGAGGTCAGCGGCGGGAAGGTCAAGGTCATCGGCGCCGACCCCGAGGGCTCGGTCTACTCCGGCGGCTCCGGCCGTCCGTACCTGGTCGAGGGCGTCGGCGAGGACTTCTGGCCGACCGCCTACGACCCGGACGTCACCGACGAGATCATCGCGGTGTCCGACAAGGACTCCTTCCAGATGACCCGCCGCCTCGCCAAGGAGGAGGGCCTGCTCGTCGGCGGCTCCTGCGGCATGGCGGTCGTGGCCGCGCTGAAGGCGGCCGAGGGCCTCGGCCCGGACGACGTCGTCGTCGTCCTGCTGCCGGACAGCGGCCGCGGCTACCTCAGCAAGATCTTCAGCGACGAGTGGATGGCGGGACACGGCTTTCTGGAGGAGGCCGGCCCCGCCGCGCGCATCGGCGACGTGCTGAACGACAAGGAGGGCGGCATCCCCTCCCTCGTCCACATGCACCCCGAGGAGACCGTCGGCGAGGCCATCGAGGTCCTGCGCGAGTACGGCGTCTCGCAGATGCCGATCGTCAAGCCGGGCGCCGGTCACCCGGACGTGATGGCCGCCGAGGTCATCGGCTCCGTGGTCGAGAAGGAGCTCCTGGCGGCCCTGTTCGCCCAGCGGGCCTCCCTGACCGACCCGCTGGAGAAGCACATGAGCTCCCCGCTGCCGCAGGTCGGCTCCGGCGAGCCGGTGTCCGAGCTGATGGCGGTGCTCGGCGAGGCGGACGCGGCGATCGTGCTGGTCGAGGGCAAGCCCACCGGTGTGGTGAGCCGTCAGGACCTGCTGGCCTTCCTGGCCAAGGGCGCGAAGTAGCCTGCCGCGCGCCCGGGGAACGGGGCGCGGGCCCACGGCCCGCCTCCCACCCCGGGCGTACGGTCCGTGGCACGCCCGTCGCGCAAACGGTACGGGCCCGACACGTGGCGGCAGCACCGGCTTAACACGGCTGGGGCACAGTGGTGGTCGTCGGCAGGGAAGTCCGGGAGACCGGAGCCCGGCCGGCACCACGGAACGGCGTGTGCGTACCTCCGGAGCGGCTCCCGGACCACGCGAACGCCATGGACGCGGACGGCCCTGACCCGGCCGTGTCCTTCGCGGGGACCGCCGTCGTCCCGCCCCCGGGCAACCGGGGTGCGGCGGTCCCCGCGCAATCCCCTTTTCCGGGCTCGGTTCGCCTCCGGGGCGCCTTGTGCCGGCTCGTGACGGCGTACGTGCTCGAAAACCGCTCGTGCCTCACGGTTTCCTCCGCGCGTTCGCCCTCACTCCCCGGCGCGCCCCTTCGGCTCACTCGCCCGTGCGGCGGTGGTGGCCGCGGGCCCCGGGTCAGCCCCGGGGATCCTGCGTACCGCGCCGGAGGCGACGGGCGTGGAGGAAGTTCACGCCCACGATCCCCGCCCAGGCGACGATCAGCCCCGGCAGCCGCGCCTGCGTGACGGCGATCGCCGACAGCGGGATCGCCAGCACCAGGGTGATGACGGCGAACCCGAAGCGTTCGCCGAAGTTCCCGTCCCCCGGGGCCGCGGCGGGCGCACGGCCCTCACCGCGGGCCGCGGCCAGGCGCTCCTCCGCGAGCCGGCGCCGGACCTGGGTGTCGACCTTCTCGACGAACGAGTCCACGAGCGCGGCCTCGTACTCCGGACCCAGCTCGCGCCGGGCGTCCATCGTCGCGTCGAATTCCTTCTTCAGCTCTTGGGCGTGCGCGTCCATGTCCCCACCGTAGGAACCCCGGCGGGGCCCGGCACTGGGGTTAGCCCCCGTATCCGGATCGCGGGCACGGCTTGCCCCGCTGCATAACCGCATGCAGAGTGCTCCGTGACTGAATATCTCACCGGACGGAGGGGACGGGATGAGCGACAGCCCGGCCGCGCGGCTGCAGAAGCTGTTCGAGGGGCACCGGCTGACGCCGACCCAGCGGCGGATCGCGCACTGCATGGTGCGCGGGGCGGCGGAGGTGCCCTTCCTGTCGAGCGTCGAGCTCGCCGAACTGGCCGGGGTGAGCCAGCCGTCGGTGACCCGGTTCGCCGTGGCCCTGGGCTTCGACGGCTATCCCGCGCTGCGCCGCCACCTGCGCGAGGTGGCCCCCGCCGAGCGGCCCGGGGTCGCGCGGGAGGACTCGTACAACGAGTACCAGCAGGCCGTCCTGGGCGAGATCGAGAACCTGCGGCAGCTGGCGGCGATGCTCGCCGACCCCGCGCCGGTCCAGGAGGCGGGCCGGCTGCTCGCCGCCTCGACCCCGCTGCTGGTGCTGGGGCTGCGGGCGGCTTCGTCCCAGGCGCGCGGGTTCGCGTACTTCGCGTCGAAGGTGCACCCGGACGTACGGCTCCTCGACGAGGGCGGGTCGATGATGGAGGACCGCATCGACGCGGCCCGCTACGAGGGGGCCACGGCGCTGCTCTGCTTCGCGCTGCCCCGTCATCCCCGGGAGGTCGTGGACACGCTGGAACGCTCGCGGCGGGCCGGCCTGACCGTGGTCACGGTCGCGGACTCGGCCTTCGCCCCGGTGGCCCGCCACTCGGACCTGCTGATTCCGGCGCAGGTCGGCACCGGGCTGGCCTTCGACACGGCGTGCGCGCCGATGCTGCTGGGCCGGGTGCTGCTGGAGTCGATGGCGGACGCGCTGCCGGACGCGCAGGCGCGGCTGGAGGCCTTCGACGCGCGGGCCGCTGCGCGGGGCCTGTTCGTGGAGTGACCCGGGCCCCGGCCCCGGCCCCGGGTCTCGACGCCGGTGCGGCTCAAAGACCGGGGCTCCGCCCCGAGCCCCGCGCCTCAAACGCCGGCGAGGCTGGAAGCAGGGCGTCGCGCAGCGGGCCGCCCGCCTCCGCGACGATCGACGGGACGTCCTGCGCCGGGCGGACGAGGTGGAAGCGGACCTCGCCCGACGCGGTCAGCGTGAAGCCGTGGACCGCCGGGCGCGGCAGGCTGTTGTAGCCGTAGTGGGCCGTGAAGAAGTACGCGCCGGTGTCCGGGACGCCGATCAGGTCGCCGGGGGCGAGCCGGGGCAGCTCGCGGGCGGTGGCGAGCAGGTCCCCGGCGAAGCAGGCGGGGCCGGCGATGTCCTGGGCCACCGGGTCGCCGGTCTTCGGGGCGCCCTTCGCGTCGTACGGCAGGATCCGCACCGGCCAGGCCGCCGGGGCGTACGCGGTGCGGGTCGCCACCTGGACCCCGGCGTGGGTGAGCGCGATCGGCCGGGATCCGCTGGTCTTGGTGTACTCGACACGGGCCAGCACCAGGCCGTGCTTGGCCAGCAGGGACCGGCCGAACTCCGTGACCAGGCCGTACGAGCCGTCGAAGAGGGCGGGGACCGCCTCGCGCAGGGCGGCCACGTACTGCGCGTACGTCGGGGCCGGCTCGTCCGAGGCGAAGTTCACCGGCAGGCCGCCGCCGATGTCGAGGGTGTCGACGCGGCGCTGCCCGGCCGCCGCGTTGATCTCCTCGGCGAGCGCGTGCAGGTCCCGTACACCCTCCGCGATCAGGGCCAGGGGAACGCCCTGGGAGCCCGAGTGGATGTGCAGGCGGGTGAGCCAGGGCCGGTCCAGGTAGGCCCGTACGAGCCATGCGCGCGCCCCGGGGTCGCGCAGGGCGACGCCGAACTTCGAGGTGGACGTCGCCGTGGACAGCGCGTCGATGGCGCCCCCACCGGTCTGCGGGTTGATCCGGACGCCGATCGGGGACGCGGTCGGCGCCCGGCCGACGAGCGCGTCGAGGCGTTCCAGCTCCTGCGGGTTGTCGGCGTTGACGGCGATGCCCAGGGCCAGGGCTTCGCGCAGCTCGGCCACCGTCTTGGCGGGGGAGTCCAGGACGGTCCGGCCGGCGGGGACGCCCGCCGCCCGGGCCAGCGCCAGCTCGCCGGGGCTGGCCACCTCGCAGCCGAGCCCGGCGTCGGCGAGCAGCCGCAGGACCGGGACGAGCGGGGCGGCCTTGACGGCGAAGGCGTGCAGGACGGGCGTGCCGGGCGCGACGGCGCCGTCGAAGGCGGAGGTGAGGGCGGCGGCGGAGGCCCGGATCCCGGCGACGTCCAGCAGGCAGGTCAGCGGGTCCGCGGTGTCGCTGCCGCCCACCAGACCTTGCTCGACGGCGGCCCGTACGGCCAGGTCACGGCGCTCGGCCGCGTCCTCGGCGGAACTCTCGGCTGCGCTCGTGGCGGCACCCTGGGTGTCCATGGCCCCCATCCCATCATCCGACAGGGCCGACCGCAGCTGTTGACTGAATCTATTCAGGGCGCGAGGATGTGAATAGATTGACCAACATCGGAGGAGGCACCGCCATGTCAGGACCCCGCCCCGTACGTGCCGCGCGAGGCACCGAGCTCAGCACCCTGGGATGGCAGCAGGAGGCCGCCCTGCGGATGCTGCAGAACAACCTCGACCCCGAGGTCGCCGAGCACCCCGACAAGCTCGTCGTCTACGGCGGCACCGGCAAGGCCGCCCGCGACTGGCGCTCGTACGACGCGATGGTCCGCACCCTGCAGACCCTCAAGCAGGACGAGACGATGCTGGTCCAGTCCGGCCGCCCGGTCGGCGTGATGCAGACCCACGAGTGGGCGCCGCGCGTCCTGCTCGCCAACTCCAACCTCGTCGGCGACTGGGCCAACTGGGAGGAGTTCCGCCGCCTGGAGCACCTGGGCCTGACCATGTACGGCCAGATGACCGCCGGGTCCTGGATCTACATCGGCACCCAGGGCATCCTCCAGGGCACCTACGAGACCTTCGCCGCCGTCGCCGCGAAGAAGTTCAACGGCACCCTCGCCGGCACCATCACCCTCACCGCCGGTCTCGGCGGCATGGGCGGCGCCCAGCCGCTGGCCGTGACGATGAACGACGGCGTCGCGATCTGTATCGACGTCGACCCGCGCGCCATCGACCGCCGCATCGAGCACCGCTACCTGGACGTCAAGGCCGACAACCTGCGCCACGCCCTCCAGCTGGCCGTCGAGGCGCGCGACGCCCGCAAGCCGCTCTCCATCGGCCTCCTCGGCAACGCCGCCGAGCTCCTCCCGCAGATGCTCGCGGAAGGCGCCCCGATCGACATCGTCACCGACCAGACCTCGGCGCACGACCCGCTGTCGTACCTGCCCGTGGGCGTCGACTTCGACGACATGGCCTCCTACGCGGCCAAGGACCCGGCCGGCTTCACCACCCGCGCCCGCGAGTCGATGGCCAAGCACGTCGAGGCCATGGTCGGCTTCATGGACGCCGGCTCCGAGGTCTTCGACTACGGCAACTCCATCCGCGGCGAGGCCCAGCTGGCCGGCTACGACCGCGCCTTCGCCTTCCCCGGCTTCGTCCCCGCCTACATCCGCCCGCTGTTCTGCGAGGGCAAGGGCCCCTTCCGCTGGGCGGCGCTCTCGGGCCAGGCCTCGGACATCCACAAGACCGACAAGGCCATGCTGGACCTCTTCCCGGAGAACGAGTCCCTGCACCGCTGGATCAAGATGGCCGGCGAGCGCGTCCACTTCCAGGGCCTGCCCGCGCGCATCTGCTGGCTCGGCTACGGCGAGCGCGACAAGGCCGGCGAGCGCTTCAACGAGATGGTGGCGGACGGCACCCTCGCCGCGCCGCTGGTCATCGGCCGCGACCACCTCGACTGCGGCTCGGTGGCCTCCCCGTACCGCGAGACCGAGGCCATGCTCGACGGCTCCGACGCCATCGCCGACTGGCCGCTGCTCAACGCCATGGTCAACGTCGCCTCCGGCGCCTCCTGGGTCTCCATCCACCACGGCGGCGGCGTCGGCATGGGCCGCTCGATCCACGCGGGCCAGGTCACGGTCGCCGACGGCACCCCGCTGGCCGGCGAGAAGATCCGCCGCGTCCTCACCAACGACCCGGGCATGGGCGTCATCCGCCACGTCGACGCCGGCTACGACATCGCCGAGTCGGTCGCCGACGAGCGCGGCGTCCGCGTCCCCATGCGTGAGGGCGACGACGCGTGACCTTCCACGAGATGTGGGCCCAGCTCGCGCCCATCGGCCGCGACGCCGGCACCGGCGGGTACCGCCGGTACGCCTGGAGCGGGGCCGACGCCGACTGCCGGACCTGGTTCCAGGAGCAGGCCGAGGCGCGCGGGCTGACGTACGAGACCGACCGCAACGGCAACCAGTGGGCCTGGCTCGGCGACCCCCTCGCGGGGGACGCCGTGGTCACCGGCTCGCACCTGGACTCCGTCCCCGACGGCGGGGCCTTCGACGGCCCCCTCGGGGTGGTGTCCTCCTTCGCGGCCCTGGACGAGCTCCGCAGCAGGGGCGCGGAGTTCTCCAGGCCGCTGGCCATCACCAACTTCGGTGACGAGGAGGGCGCCCGCTTCGGGCTCGCCTGCGTCGGCTCCCGGCTCGCCGCCGGACAGCTGACCAAGGACAAGGCCTACGAGCTGCGCGACGCCGAGGGCATCTCCCTGCCCCAGGCCATGGAGGCCGCCGGATACGACCCCGAGGCCATCGGGGCCGACCCCGAACGCCTGGGCCGGATCGGCGCCTTCGTCGAACTGCACGTGGAACAGGGCCGCGCCCTGGACCTGTCCGGCGACCGGGTCGGCATCGCCTCCGCGATCTGGCCGCACGGCCGCTGGCGGTTCGACTTCCGCGGCGAGGCCAACCACGCCGGCACCACCCGGCTGGTCGACCGCCGCGACCCGATGCTCACCTACGCGGCGACCGTCCTGGCCGCCCGCACGGAGGCGGCCTTCGCCGGGGCCGTCGCCACCTTCGGGAAGATCTCGGTCGAGCCCAACGGGGTCAACGCCATCCCCTCGCTCGTGCGCGGCTGGCTCGACTCCCGGGCCGCCGACCAGGCCACCCTCGACACGGTCGTCACGGCCATCGAGAAGGCCGCCCGCGAGCGCGCCGACCAGGACGGCATCGACCTCGGCATCGTCCGGGAGTCCTTCACCCCGGTCGTCGAGTTCGAGCACGCCCTGCGCGACGAGATGAACCGGATCCTGGGCGGTTCGGTCCCCGTTCTCGGTACCGGGGCGGGACACGACGCCGGGATCCTCTCGGCGGCCGTCCCGACCGCCATGCTGTTCGTTCGGAACCCGACCGGCGTCTCCCACTCCCCGCGGGAGTTCGCCGCCGAGGACGACTGCGTCGCCGGTGTCCTCGCCCTCGCCGACGTACTGGAAGGCCTGGCATGTCGTTGACGACGTACTGGCTGGAGCACGCCTGGCTCGGCACCCATGTCGAGCCGGGCGTCGCCCTGGAGGTCACCGCGGAGGGCCGGATCGGAGCCCTGCGCACCGGTGTGGGCAGCCCGCCGCCCGGCGCCGAGGTGCTGCGCGGTCTCACCGTCCCCGGGCTGGCCAACGCGCACAGCCACGCCTTCCACCGGGCCCTGCGGGGCACGGTCCAGGTCGGCTCCGGCACCTTCTGGACCTGGCGCGACCTCATGTACAAGGTCGCCCAGAACCTCACCCCCGACAGCTACTTCGCCCTCGCCCGCGCGGTGTACGCCGAGATGGCGCTGGCCGGCATCACCAACGTCGGCGAGTTCCACTACGTCCACCACGCGCCCGGCGGCACCGCCTACGCCGACCCGAACGCGATGGGCGAGGCCCTGATCGAGGCCGCCGCCGCGGCCGGCATCCGGATCACCCTGCTGGACACCGCGTACCTGTCCTCGGGCTTCGGCGAGGCCCCCAACGCCCACCAGCTGCGCTTCTCCGACGGCACCGCCGAGGCCTGGGCCGAGCGCGCCGCCGCCCTCAAGCCCCGCGCGCACGCCCTGATCGGCGCCGCGATCCACTCGGTCCGCGCGGTGCCCGCCGCCGAACTGGCCACCGTCGCGGGCTGGGCCGAGGAGCGCCGGGCGCCCCTGCACGTCCACCTCTCGGAGCAGACCGCCGAGAACGACGCCTGCCTGGCCGCCCACGGACGCACCCCGACCCAGCTGCTGGCCGACCACGGCGTGCTCGGCCCGCGCACCACCGGTGTCCACAACACGCACCTCACCGACACGGACATCGCCCTCCTCGGCGGGACCACCACCGGCACCTGCATGTGCCCCACCACCGAACGCGACCTCGCGGACGGCATCGGCCCGGCCACCCGGCTCCAGCGGGCGGGCAGCCCGCTGTCCCTGGGCAGCGACAGCCACGCCGTCGTCGACCTGCTCGAAGAGGCCCGAGCGATGGAGCTGAACGAGCGCCTGCGCAGCCGCACCCGGGGTCACTGGACGGCGAACGCCCTGCTCGCCGCCGCCACCGAGGACGGCCACGCCGCTCTCGGGCTCCCGGACGCGGGCCGCCTGGAGGCGGGCGCGCTCGCGGACTTCACCACGATCGCCCTGGACTCCGTACGCACGGCGGGTCCGCTGCCGAGGCTGGGCGCCGAGACGGCGGTCTTCGCCGCCACCGCCTCGGACGTCCGCCACACGGTGGTCGGCGGCCGCCACATCGTCCGCGACGGCCACCACACCCTGGTCGGGGACGTCCCGACGGCCCTGTCCGAGTCCATCGCAGCCCTGCGCGGCTGACCGTTTCCCGGGGCTCCGCCCCAGACCCCGCGCCTCAAGCGCCGGCGAGGCTGTATGTCAGCCCGTCCGGCGTTCGAGGACCGGGTCCGGGCAGAGCCCGGTGCTCTGAGAGGAACCCCATGACCACCACCGCCATCACCAACATCGGCAGCCTCGTCACCAACGACCCCGCCGCAGGCGACGGCAGCCCCCTCGGCCTCGTCCAGGACGCCGCCGTCGTCATCGACGGCGACAAGGTCGCCTGGGTCGGCCCCGCCGCCAAGGCGCCCGCCGCGGACGAGGTCTTCGACGCGCAGGGCCGGGCCGTCATCCCCGGCTTCGTCGACTCCCACTCGCACCTCGTCTTCGCCGGCGACCGCACCCAGGAGTTCAACGCCCGGATGTCGGGCCGCGCCTACTCCGCCGGCGGTATCCGTACCACCGTCGCCGCCACCCGCGCCGCCACCGACGCCGAGCTGGAGGCGAACCTCGTCCGCCACCTCGACGAGGCCCGCCGCCAGGGCACCACCACCTTCGAGACCAAGTCCGGCTACGGCCTCACCGTCGCCGACGAGGCCCGCGCCCTGCGCATCGCCGCCGCGCACACCGAGGAAGTCACCTACCTCGGGGCGCACATCGTCTCCCCCGACTTCGCCGAGGACCCGGCGGGCTACGTCGACCTCGTCACCGGCGAGATGCTGGCGGCCTGCGCCCCGTACGCCCGCTGGGTGGACGTCTTCTGCGAGAAGGGCGCCTTCGACGGCGACCAGGCCCGCGCGATCCTCACCGCCGGCGCCGCCGCCGGGCTGATCCCCCGCGTGCACGCCAACCAGCTCTCCTACGGGCCCGGCGTCCAGCTCGCCGTCGAGCTGGAGGCGGCCTCCGCCGACCACTGCACCCACCTCACCGACGCCGACGTCGACGCCCTCGCCCAGGCGGCGGACACCACGGTCGCCACCCTGCTGCCCGGCGCCGAGTTCTCCACGCGCGCCCAGTGGCCCGACGCCCGGCGCCTGATCGACGCGGGTGCCACCGTCGCCCTGTCCACCGACTGCAACCCGGGCTCCTCCTACACGAGTTCCATGCCGTTCTGCATCGCGCTCGCCGTCCGCGACATGCGGATGACCCCCGACGAGGCGCTCTGGGCGGCCACCGCCGGCGGCGCCCGCGCCCTGCGCCGTACGGACATCGGCGTCGTGGCCCCGGGAGCCCGCGCCGACCTCGCCCTGCTGGACGCCCCCAGCCATGTCCACCTGGCCTACCGGCCGGGCGTACCGCTCGTTTCCGGCGTCTGGCAGCGGGGCCGCCGCGCCTGCTGACGAACGGTCGATTCGGGCCTGTCCTTTGTCTTCCCTCCGTAAGGGCCCGGGCGTACCTTGAGCCACCGATCTGATGTGTCGTCAGTTTTCTGTGGCCCGAGGGGAAGACGAAGGTGTCCGACCGCAAACGCTCCACCGCGCTCGCGCTGGCCTCCGCGCTGGCCGGATCGGCGGTGCTGTTCACCGCCCCCGCGGCCCACGCCGCCGTCGTCGACGTGGCCTACGACTGCAAGACCCCGATCGGCGACAAGTCGGCGGTGTCGCCCATCGACATCAAGGCCGTGAAGGAGGGCGACGGGTACAAGCTGACGATGTCCTTCCAGAAGGGCGTCTCGTCCAGCCCCATCGAGCTCGGCAAGGGCGCCATGAGCCCCGGCGCCGTCATCCTCGTCGACGGCGCAGAGAAGGTGTCCGTACCGGTCTCCGGCCCGTCCAACCCCGAGGCCGTGCCGCCCGACACACCCATCAAGATCACCGACCTCTCGGGCACCTACACGCCCAGGAAGAGCGGCAAGGTCACCTTCACCGCCGGGGTGCTCACCATCAAGGCGATGGGCACCACGACCACCTGCACCCCCGGCAACAGCCCGGGGCCCTCGCTCGAACTGGACGTCACCGCACCCGGCGGCGGGACCACCACCCGGTCCGGCGCCGACACCACCGGCGACACCCTCCCGCAGACCGGCCCCACCGACTCCGTCCTCGCCTTCGGCACCCTCGGCGCCACCGTGCTGCTCTCCGGCGCCGCCGGCGTGCTCTGGCTGACCCGGCGCGGCCGGCGGGCCCGGTCCTGAACGGAGCGCCCCGGTCATGCCCGTGCTCCCCGCCCTCAGGCGCGCCGCCGTCGCCCTCCTGCTCGCCGCCGCCACGTCGTACGCGACCCCGGCGCACCCCGCGGCCGCCGACGAGCCGGGCTGGACCGCCGAGCCCGCCGCCGGAACGGCGTCCGGCGTCCGCCCGTACTTCTATCTGGCCGGTGCCCCCGGCACCGTGCTGGAGGACCGCCTCGCCCTGGCCAACGCCACCGACCAGGAGCGCACCATCACGCTGCGCGGGGCCGACGCCTACAACACGGCCGACGGCGCCTTCGCGGTCCGGCCGGCCGGCGCCACCGCCGCCGCCCCCACGGCCCCCGGGGCAGGGTCCTGGATCAGCTTCGGGGCGGCCACGACCGTGAAGGTCCCGCCCCGCACCCGCGCCGTGGTCCCCTTCACCCTCACCGTGCCGCCCGCGTCCCCGCCGGGCGACCACCCCGCCGCCGTGCTCGCCACCGACGGCGGCCACGAGGTCGGCGTACGGGTCCACCTGCGGGTCGGCGGCCCCGCCTTGGCCGCCCTCACCGTCGAGGACGTCGCCGTACGGGGCCGGGGCGCGGCCGCCGTCATCGCCTACACCCTCGTCAACCGCGGCAACGTCGCCCTGGCCCCCGAGCTCCGGATCCGCACCGACGCCCTCCTCGGCGAGGCGTCCGACCCGCCGCGCGGCCGCACCCTGCCGGTGGAACTGCTCCCCGGCCAGCGGGTGGAGCTCACCGAGCCCTGGCCCGGCGCCCCGGCCCTCGACCGGGTCCGCGTCACCCTCACCGTGACGGCCCCCGGCGGCGCCCGCGCGGTGGCCACCGGATCGTGCTGGCTCCTTCCCCGGGGCCTGGCCGGCTGGAGCGGGGCCGGGCTGCTCGGCCTCGGCGCGACCGCCGCCGCGCTGTACCTCGTACGGGGCCGACGGCCCGAACCGGGCCCGGGCCCGGCGCCGGACGCGCCGCCCGCGGCCGGACCGACGACCCCTGCACCGCACCACGAACTGACGGGAGCCGCCAGGTGAGAAGAGTCGCAGCCCTGCTGGCCGCGGGGCTGGCGGTGTGCGCCCTCGCCCTGTTCCCCGCGGGCCCGGCCGCCGCCGAGGGCAAGCCGGCCGTGGCCCTCTCGCTCCAGGAGGCCGCCAAGGGCACCGGGATCACCGTCACCGGCACCGGGTGGCCGGCCAGGACCCTGGTGATGCTGCTGGTCTGCGGACAGAACATGATCGGCGGCACCAACAGCTGCGCCAACGCCGACGGCGCCGCCGTCTCGGTCGCCGCCGACGGGGGCTTCACCGCCCAGCTGCCCGTGGTGGCACCGCCCAAGCCCTGCCCCTGCATCGTCAACGTCACCTCCGTCAACGGCGACCAGTCCACCGTCGCGGCGCCCCTGAAGATCACCGACCACCCGGTCGCCGAGCTTCCCGCCGAGTCCGGCACGGCCCGCCTCGCGGTGCTCACCGGGGTCCGGCTCGAGGGCGGGGACGGGGTGCTGACCTGGTTCGGAGCCCCGCCCGCCCGGAAGTTCAAGGTCACCGTCGGCAATCTCGGCACGGTCCCGGTCAAGGACCCGGTCTTCCAGCTCGGCACCGCGCACGGGGTGTTCGCCCCGCTGTGGGAGGAGGCCCGCTGGAAGGGCACCATCCCGCCCGGCGGCAAGGCGGAGATCGCCCTCGACGCGGACCTGGCCGCCGGCGCCCACGGCGACTACACGGTCTCCCTCAAGTACGGCGAGACCGTGCTGGCCGCGCAGCCCTGGGGCGTGGACCGCCCGTACGGGGTGCTGCTCTTCTGGGGCCTGCTCCTGCTGGTGATCCCGGCCGCGGTCTTCCGTATCGGCATGGCCGTCGTCGACCGGGTCCGGCCGCGCGCGGCGGCCTCCGCCGGCCGCCACCGCGGTACGGGTCCCCTGGAGGCCGCCGCGGCCGCCGCCTCCGCCGTGACGGCCCGGCTGCCGAGGATCCCGGCCCTGCGGACCCCCGAGCCGGCCCCGGGCGCCGACCGCCCGGAGCGGTCCCCCCAGACCACCACGGCGGTCCTGCCGTGGTTCACCCCGGACAGCGCGCCGGGCACAGCACCACAGGCGTCCGCACCGTCTGAGAACCGTTCGACGACGAAGGGACATTCGTGAATACCCAACGGAGGGTGAGCGCGGCCGTGATCGCGCTGCTGCTCGGGGGTGCCGGTATCGCCATCGGAGCCACTCCCGCCCAGGCCGCGGAGACCAAGTTCAACGTCAAGTGCGTGCCCCCGGCCGGGGGCGGCGGGCCGGTGGAGGGGGAGACCACGGCCAAGGTCACCGCTCCCGCCTCGGCGAAGGTCGGCGACGAGGTCGACGTGTCGTGGGAGACGGTCAAGCCGGCCTCGAACAACACGGACCTGATGGACATCCCGCAGGACGCGGTCCAGCCCACCGGCTGGATCACCGTGGGCGGCGGGGGCGGTGAGCTGAAGGTCGTCGGGGAGAAGAAGAACCCGCCGATCCCGAAGAAGGCGCCCATGCAGATGTCCGTGATGAAGGGCAAGCTGAAGCTCACCAAGGCCGGGAAGATCACGCTGACCCCGGGCAAGTACGACGTGGCGGTCACCTTCTCCTTCGGCACGTTCGTCACCAAGTGCGCCCCGACCGGCACCGTGGGCGTGGGCGCCACCATCGACGTGGCGGCCGGCTCCAGCGGCGGTACGACGACCGGCGGCTCCACCACGGGCGGTTCCACCACGGGCGGCTCGACGACCGGCGGCTCCACGACGGGTGGCTCGACGACCGGCGGCTCCACCTCGGGCGGTTCCTCCTCCGGTGGCGGTGGCGGCCAGACCGACTTCCCGGGCAAGGCGGTCGAGGTGGCCTTCGACTGCGGGCCGGTCGTCCCGGGGGGCATCAAGACCCCGGTCACGATCAACGCGAAGAAGAACGGCGGCAGCTACGACCTGACGGTCAAGACCGCCAAGGGCGCGATGGCGGCGCCCATGGCCCTGCCCGCGGGAGCCCTCAAGCCCTCGATGGACGTGAAGCTCGGCGGGGCGGACAGCGGGACGGTCAAGGTCTCCGGCCCGGCCAACGCCGAGCCGATCCCGGACAAGGCCCCGGTCAGCCTCAGCGACATGACCGGCACCTACAAGCCCGGCAAGAGCGGCAAGGTGACGCTGAGCCCGGACCAGCTGACGATCGACGTCACGATGGCTCCCGGCGCCACCCCGATCAACGTCCCCTGCAAGGCGACGAGCAGCGGGGTCTCCCTGGAACTGGACACCGCCGCCCAGCCGGGCGGCTCCGGTTCCACCACCGCCTCCGGCAGCGGCACCTCGGGCGGTCTGGCCGAGACCGGCGCGGAGGATGAGGGCGGCATCAAGGCCCTGGCCCTGGTCGCCGGCACGGTGATCCTGCTCGGCGGGGCGGTGTTCACCTTCACCCCGTGGCGCCGCCTGCGCGGCACCCGCTGACACGCGAACGGCCCGGCACACCGTGCGGTGTGCCGGGCCGTTCCGTGGGACGGGGAGCGAACGGGTCAGTTCATGCCGTCCATCAGCTGGTTGACCTTCTTGCGGTACATGAAGATCGCGAGACCGGCGGCCACGGCGGCGACCGCCTGGAAGAGGATGACCCCGACGCCGTTCAGCTGCACGTCGGCCAGACCCATCAGACCGGTGATGCAGTCACCGGCGGTGACGGCCAGGAACCAGACGCCCATCATCTGGGAGCCGTACTTCTGCGGCGCCATCTTCGTGGTGACCGACAGGCCGACCGGGGAGAGGCACAGCTCGGCGAGCGTGTGCATCAGGAAGATGAGCACCAGCCACCACATGGTGACCTTGGTGTCGTTGCCGGAGGTCTGGCTCAGCGGCAGGGCGAAGACGAAGAACGAGGCGCCGACGATGACCAGGGCCACCGAGAACTTCACGATGGTGCTGGGCTCGCGGTTGCGGCGGGCCAGGGCCACCCAGGCGGCGGCGAAGACCGGGGCCAGGGCCACCACGAAGAGCGGGTTCAGCGACTGGAAGATGGTGGTCGGGACTTCCCAGCCGAACAGGCTGCGCTCGGAGTTCTTGTCACCGAAGAGCGAGAGCGTCGAACCGCCCTGGTCGTAGATCATCCAGAAGACGGCGGCGGCCACGAAGAACCAGATGTAGGCGCTCATCCGGGTCTGCTCGACGGTGGACAGGTCCCGGTCCCGCTTGATGCGGACGAGGACGGCGACCGGGATGAGCAGGCCGGCGATGGTGATCGGGTACAGCGCCCACTTGATGGTGAACATGTCCGCGGCGACGACGGCACCGTAGAAGACGGCGATGACGGCCAGGACGGCGAGCGCCTTGACGATCACGGTCTTGCGCTCGGCGGCGCTCAGCGGGTTCGGGACGATGCTGCTCTGCGGGCTCAGCGTGCGGCCGGCGAGCAGGTAGACCACGAGGCCGATGGCCATGCCGACGGCGGCCAGCGCGAAGCCGAGGTGCCAGTTCACGGTCTCGCCGACGATGCCGATGCCGACCGGTGCGAGGAGGGCACCCACGTTGATGCCGATGTAGAAGATCGTGAAGCCGCTGTCACGGCGCGGGTCGTCCACACCGCGGTACAGGTGGCCGACCATCGTGGAGATGTTGGCCTTCAGCAGACCGGAGCCGATCGCGACCAGCAGCAGACCGACGAAGAACGCGATCTGGCCGGGCAGCGCGAGCGACACGTGGCCCGCCATGATCACGACACCGGCGATGGCGACCGTCTTGCGGGCGCCCCAGACGCGGTCACCGAACCAGCCGCCGGGCATGGCCATGAGGTAGACCATGGCCACGTAGACGGAGTAGATCGCCGTGGCCGTCGCCGCGGTGAAGCCGAGGCCACCGCCCTGGCTGCCGGTCGCGGCGTCCACGCCGCCGGAGACCAGGTACAGAACGAGAAGCGCACGCATGCCGTAGTAGGAGAAACGCTCCCACATCTCGGTCATGAACAGCGTGGCCAGGCCGATCGGGTGGCCGAGGACGGTCTTCTCGTGAGCGGGGCTCGGTGAGGCCGTCGTCAGGCTGGAAGCCATGGTCGATCCTTGCTTGCTCGGGACGCTTGGCTTCGTGAGCTCATCCGCGCCCGGTGGGGGGTGGCCGGCACCGGCGGCGGATCTCCCACCCCACGCCTCGGGGCCCGCCCCGCAGGAGGGGGCGGCAGGACATCCGCAACCGGGATCCACGCCCGCCCGCGCATCATCACGCGGGGGGCCCGGCCAACAGGTCATTCACTGTCGTCAAGGACGGCCGGGTAAGTCCTCGATAGGACCACCCATCCGGTTCAGGACAGAAATAGAGACCTATGTGCTGCTTTTCGGCACAAAGGTCCCTGAGGTATTGCATCAGGCGTCTCGCCACCATACGACACGACACTGAGGCATATGAAAGGACTTGAGAGATGGATCACAAGGCGCGCCGGGAACCGTTCGACCATATTCGAAGGCGCTTAGTAGTTCATAAGCCCAGATAGAGAGGGGTCTTCCCGCGGGCCCCTGGTTTCAGCCGCCGCGCACTACCATCACCCACATGACGCGTGTACTGCTCGCCGAGGACGACGCATCCATCTCGGAACCCCTGGCCCGCGCCCTGCGCCGGGAGGGGTACGAGGTCGAGGTCCGGGAGGACGGCCCCACCGCCCTGGACGCGGGACTGCAGGGCGGCGTCGACCTCGTCGTCCTCGACCTGGGCCTGCCGGGCATGGACGGCCTGGAGGTCGCCCGCCGGCTGCGCGCCGAGGGCCACGGCTTCCCGATCCTGGTCCTCACCGCCCGGGCCGACGAGGTCGACACGGTCGTCGGCCTGGACGCCGGCGCCGACGACTACGTGACCAAGCCCTTCCGGCTGGCCGAACTCCTCGCCCGGGTCCGGGCCCTGCTCCGGCGCGGCGCCACCGAGGCCCTCCAGCCCCCCGCCACCCACGGCGTGCGGATCGACGTCGAGTCGCACCGCGCCTGGATGGGCGAGGAGGAGCTCCAGCTCACGGCCAAGGAGTTCGACCTGCTGCGGGTCCTGGTCCGCGACGCGGGCCGCGTCGTCACCCGCGACCAGCTCATGCGGGAGGTCTGGGACACCACCTGGTGGTCCTCCACCAAGACCCTCGACATGCACATCTCCTGGCTGCGCAAGAAGCTGGGCGACGACGCCGCCAACCCCCGCTACATCGCCACCGTGCGGGGCGTCGGTTTCCGCTTCGAGAAGAGCTGACCACTTCCCCCGGCTCCACCTGGGGCATGCTCTAGGGCATGCGCCGCCGCCTCATCAACTCCACGCTCGCCGTGGTGCTCGTCGTGATCGCCGTCTTCGGGGTCTCCCTCGTCATCGTGGAGACCCGGACCATCACCAGCAGCGCCCAGGACCGCATCGAGTCCGAGGCGCTGCGGCTCGTGGGCAGCGTCGAGGCGAACGTCCTGGAGAAGAAGCCGATCGACCCCGTGGCCCTCGGCGAGCAGCTGGACGCCGGCCACTACGCGCGGATCACCGTCCCCGGCCAGCCGGCCGTCCAGGTGGGCGCCCCGATCCCCGACAGCGTGATCCGCGGCACCGCCCGCGGGGAGCAGGGCGAGGTCGTGGTCGTCGAGGAGTCCCGCTCCACCGTGACCCGCGAGGTCGGGCGGACCCTGGCCGTGGTCGGCGCGGTGGCCCTGCTGGCGGTGGTCGCGGCCGTCCTGCTCGCCGTACGGCAGGCCAACCGGCTGGCCTCCCCGCTGACCGACCTGGCCGAGACGGCGGAGCGGCTCGGATCGGGCGACCCGCGGCCCCGGCACAAACGGTACGGGGTCCCCGAGCTGGACCGGGTCGCGGACGTACTGGACTCCAGCGCCGAGCGGATCGGCCGGATGCTCACGGCCGAGCGGCGCCTGGCCGCGGACGCCTCCCACCAGCTGCGCACCCCGCTCACCGCGCTCTCCATGCGGCTGGAGGAGATCACGGTCACCGATGACCTGGCGACCGTCCGGGAGGAGGCGACGATCGCCCTGACCCAGGTGGAGCGGCTCACGGACGTGGTGCAGCGGCTGCTCACGAACTCACGGGACCCGCGGACGGGCTCGGCGGTCCCCTTCGACCTGGACGAGGTCGTCAAGCAGCAGGTCGAGGAGTGGCGGCCGGCCTACCGCAGCGCGGGCCGGGCCATCGTGCGCTCCGGACGGCAGGGCGTGCGGGCCGTGGGCACCCCGGGCGCGGTCTCGCAGGTGCTGGCCACCCTGGTGGAGAACGCCCTGATGCACGGCGGGGGCACGGTCGCGCTGCGCACCCGGGTGATCGGCAACCAGGCGGTGCTGGAGGTCACGGACGAGGGACCGGGCGTCCCGCCGGACCTCGGCAACCGGATCTTCGAGCGGGCCATCAGCGGCCGCAACTCCACCGGGATCGGCCTCGCGGTGGCCCGCGACCTCGCGGAGGCGGACGGCGGACGCCTGGAGCTGCTCCAGACGCAGCCGCCGGTGTTCGCCCTGTTCCTCAGCCGGACGGCCCCGGAACGCGCCGAACCGGAGACCACCGTCCGCTAGGGGGCGGCTGCCCGGGCGTCCTAGTTGTTCGCGGGCTCCGGCTCGGGCAACGGCTCCGGCCTGCGGTCCGGCTTCGGCAGGGGCGCCGGCTCCGGCATCGGCTCGGCCCGGTCGGCCGGCTCGGGCAGGGCCTTGAAGACCCACGTCCGGTACGACCAGAACCGGAACACGGTGGCGGTCCCGATGCCGACGAACTTGAACACGTTGCTGGCGACCGGGCCGTCCCAGCCGAACCCGTAGGTGGCGACGTAGAGCACACCGCTCTCGATGACCAGGCCGATGCCGCTGAACGCGGCGAACAGGGTCAGCTCACGGGTACGGCCGCTCTGCGCGCGGTCCCGGTAGGCGAAGTAGCGGAAGCCGATGTAGTTCGTGGCGATCGCCACGACGGTGGCTATCACGCTCGCGCGCACCACCTGCAGATCGGTGGTGTTGCGGATCAGGTTGAAGACACCCAGGTTGACCAGGACACCCAGACCGCCGACCGCCCCGAACTTGGCGACCTCTCGCACGAGGCCGCGTACGCGTTCGACGACAGCTCCGCCAGGCGTGCTCATCAGTAGGTCAGTCCTGTCGGTCACCGCCCGCTTACGGGGCGTCCGGTGTTCTCCGTCAACCCACCCATGCTAAGTGTCCCCCCGGCGCTCCGTCTGTGCCTTCCGGCACCGTGCGACGCACGGCACACGGACGGCCGGGGCCGGGGGCGCGTCCATGCGGGTCCCGGTGGCCGAATACCGGCGGATACCCTGGAGGAGTGACGTTCCCGGTAGTCGGCATGGTCGGCGGCGGTCAGCTCGCCCGCATGACCCACGAGGCGGGTATCCCCCTCGGTATCAGATTCAAGCTCCTCAGTGACACCCCGCAGGACTCGGCGGCCCAGGTCGTGAGCGATGTCGTCATCGGCGACTATCGCGACCTGGAGACGCTGCGTGCCTTCGCGCGCGGTTGTGACGTGATCACCTTCGACCACGAGCATGTACCCATGGAGCACCTGCGGGCCCTGGAAGCGGACGGCATCCCCGTCCGCCCGGGGCCCGACGCTTTGGTGCATGCCCAGGACAAGGGGGTGATGCGCGCCAAGCTCGACGAGATCGGCGCGCCCAGCCCCCGCCACCGGATCGTGAGCGATCCGGACGACGTGGCCGCCTTCGCGGACGAGGTGGGCGGGTTCCCCGTCATCCTCAAGACCGTGCGGGGCGGGTACGACGGCAAGGGGGTGTGGTTCGTCCGCACCCCCGAGGACGCGGCGGCCCCGTTCAAGGCGGGCGTCCCGGTCCTCGCGGAGGAGAAGGTCGCGTTCGTCCGCGAGCTCGCGGCGAACATCGTCCGTTCCCCGCACGGCCAGGCGGTGGCCTATCCCGTCGTCGAGTCCCGCCAGGTGGACGGGGTCTGCGACACGGTGATCGCCCCCGCCCCGGACCTCTCGGAGGCCCTCGCGGGCGAGGCCCAAGCCCTCGCCCTGCGCATCGCCAAGGAACTCGGCGTGACCGGCCACCTGGCCGTGGAGCTGTTCGAGACCACCGACGGCCGGATCCTGGTCAACGAGCTGGCGATGCGCCCGCACAACAGCGGCCACTGGACCCAGGACGGGGCCGTGACCTCCCAGTTCGCCAACCACGTACGGGCGGTCCTGGACCTCCCGCTGGGCGACCCGCGCCCCCGCGCCAAGTGGACGGTCATGGCGAACGTGCTGGGCGGGGACTACCCCGACATGTACGCGGCGTACCTGCACTGCATGGCCCACGACCCCCAGCTGAAGATCCACATGTACGGCAAGGACGTGAAACACGGTCGCAAGGTCGGCCACGTCAACACCTACGGCGACGACCTGGACGATGTGCTGGAGCGCGCACGCCACGCTGCCGACTACCTCAGAGGAACGGTCACCGCATGAGCACCACCTCCGCAGCCCCCGTCATCGGCATCGTGATGGGATCCGACTCGGACTGGCCCGTCATGGAGGCGGCCGCCCAGGCCCTGGACGAGTTCGAGATCCCCTACGAGGTCGACGTCGTGTCCGCCCACCGGATGCCGCGCGAGATGATCGAGTACGGGGAGCGGGCCGCCGACCGCGGGCTGAAGGCGATCATCGCGGGTGCGGGCGGCGCCGCCCACCTGCCCGGCATGCTCGCCTCGGTCACCCCGCTGCCGGTCATCGGTGTGCCGGTGCCGCTGAAGTACCTCGACGGCATGGACTCGCTGCTGTCGATCGTCCAGATGCCGGCCGGGGTGCCCGTCGCCACCGTCTCGGTCGCCGGCGCGCGCAACGCGGGCCTGCTGGCCGTACGGATGCTGGCCGCCCACGACACCGAGCTGCTGGCCCGGATGCGCGAGTTCCAGCAGGAGCTCAACGACCAGGCCACCGAGAAGGGCAAGCGGCTGCGTACGAAGGTCGCGAGCGCGGAGTCCTTCGGGTTCGGGAAGTGAGCGCGGCGCAGCGCCTGGAAGAGGCGCGTGAGCTGCTGGCCGCCCACCCCGTCGTGGACGGCCACAACGACCTGCCCTGGGCGCTGCGCGAGCAGGTGCGCTACGACCTGGCGCGACGGGACATCGCGGGCGACCAGTCCGCCCACCTGCACACCGACATCCCCCGGCTGCGCGCCGGCGGGGTCGGCGCGCAGTTCTGGTCCGTCTACGTACGGTCCGACTACGCCGGTGACGAGGCGGTCAGCGCCACCCTGGAGCAGATCGACGTCGTCACCCAGCTGATCGACCGTTACCCCGGCGACCTCGTGCGGGCGCTGACGGCCGACGACATGGAGGCGGCCCGCGCCGACGGCCGGATCGCCTCGCTGATGGGTGCCGAGGGCGGCCACTCCATCAACAACTCGCTGGCCACCCTGCGCGCCCTGCACCAGCTGGGCGTGCGGTACATGACGCTCACGCACAACGACACGATCGACTGGGCGGACTCGGCGACCGACGAGCCCCGGCACGGCGGTCTGACCGACTTCGGCCGCGAGGTCGTCCGCGAGATGAACCGCGTCGGCATGCTGGTGGACCTCTCGCACGTCGCCGCGACGACGATGCGGGACGCGATCGCGGTCTCGGCCGCGCCGGTGGTCTTCTCGCACTCCTCGGCGCGCGCGGTCTGCGACCACCCGCGCAACATCCCCGACGACGTGCTGGCCATGCTGCCGGGCAACGGCGGGGTGGCGATGGCCACCTTCGTACCGAAGTTCATCCTCCCGGCGGCGGTCGAGTGGACCCTGGCCGCGGACGAGAACCTGCGGGCGCACGGTTTCCACCACCTGGACACCACCCCCGAGGCGATGGCCCTGCACCGGGCCTTCGAGGCGGAGCGCCCGCGCCCGGTGGCCACGGCCGCGACGGTGGCCGACCACCTGGAGCACATGCGCGAGGTGGCCGGCATCGACCACATCGGCATCGGCGGGGACTACGACGGCACGGCCTTCACCCCGTCCGGCCTGGACGATGTGGCGGGCTACCCGAACCTCGTCGCCGAGCTGCTCGCGCGCGGCTGGTCCAAGGCCGACCTGGCCAAGCTGACCTGGTCCAACGCGGTACGGGTGCTGCGCGACGCGGAGGCGGTCGCCCGCGACCTCTCGGCCTCCCGGGGCCCGTCGAACGCGGTGATCCGGTAGCGGACGCGGGGCCCGGCGGGGGCGGTGACAGGGTGTGACCTGCGGGTTCACTCGAACGCTGCGTCCGCCGGGCGGCCCGGCCGTCCCGCGTGTCACGGTGGCACCACCTCTCCCTGCTGCCGCCGAGACCGGAGCGAACGCCATGGCCGACCTGCAGGATGAACCCCACTCCGTGGGCATCGGAGCCGAAGACCTCCCCGCACCCGCGGCAGCGGTGGCGGCGGGCGCCCTCGACCGGGCCGTCGCGCTGCTGGCCGTCCATCCCGTGGTCGACGGGTGCAACACCCTGGTCCGGACCCTGCACCAGAGCCCGTACCACGACATCGAGACCTCGGACACGGGCGTGGACACCGACATCCCGCGACTGCGCGCCGGGGGAGTCGGGGCCCAGTTCTGGTCCCTGCTCGTCCCGTCGGCGCACGAGGACGCACCCGGTGACCAGGTGCTCTCCGACACGCTCGACCAGATCGACACGGCGCTGACCCTGATGCGCCGCTACCCCGACAGCCTGTGCCTGGCCCTGAGCGCCGACGACCTGGCGGACGCCCGCAACCGGGGCCGCATCGCCTCGTTCCTGGGCCCGGTGCCCGGCCGCACGCTGACCGGCTCCCTGGGCGCGCTGCGCGCCTTCCACGCGCTGGGCGTACGGATCCTCGCGCCCGCGGGGGCCCCCTGGGCGCAGGAGGAGCTGACGGCCTTCGGCCACGAGGTGGTCCGCGAGGCGAACCGGCTGGCGATCCTGCTGGACCTGACGGGCTGCGCACCGGCGGTCGCCTGCCGGCTCGCGGGTGCCTCCAAGGCCCCGGTGATCATCTCGAACACGGCGGCGGCCTCGCTGAACCCGCATCCGGGGAACGTGACCGACGAGGTCCTGGCCGCGCTCCGGGAGGCGAACGGTCTCGCGATGGTCACCTTCGACACCGCGCGCACCGGGGACTCCCTGCACGCGGTGGCGGACCACCTGGACCACGTACGGGCGATCGCGGGCCCGCACGGTGTCGGACTCGGCGCCACCTTCGGCACCGGACCGGGCCACCCCCGCCCGACGGGCCTGACGGACCCCTCGGGCTATCCGAGGCTGATCGCGGAGCTGCTGGAGCGCGGCTGGCCTGAGTCCGAGGTCGCCCTGCTGACCTGGGGCAACGCCCAGCGCGTGGTCCGCGACGCGGAATTCACCGCCCGCGCCGCCGGCCACCGCCGCTGAACGAGCCCCGCCGGCATGTGAGGCGCGGGGTCCGGGGCGGCGCCCCGGCAACGGCGCCGCACCGGCACCCGGATCCGCACCCCGCCCGCCCGGAGGGCTAGGGGGTGTCTTGCCGATCAGGCCGGGCTCGCGGCGGCCGGCACCGCGCCTCGCCGCGTTGTCCTCGGTCGGCGACGCTCCGCGTCGCCTCCCTCGTCCGCCTTGCGATCCACGGCACCGGCCACCGCTCCCTGATCCACCCTGATCGACAAGACACCCCCTAGGCGCGGGGGCGGCCCATCGCGCGGTACGTCCAGCCCGCGGCACGCCACCGCACGGGATCCAGCGCGTTGCGGCCGTCCAGGACGAGGCGGTCGGTGACGACCCCGGCGAGCTCGGCGGGGTCGAGGTCGCGGAACTCGCGCCACTCGGTGAGGTGCAGGACCACCTCCGCGCCCCGGGCCGCCGCGAGCGCGGAGTCCGCGTACCCCAGCGTCGGGAAGACGCGGCGGGCGTTGTCCATGCCCTTGGGGTCGTAGACGGTGACCTGGCCGCCCTGGAGGTGGATCTGCCCGGCCACGTTCAGCGCGGGGGAGTCCCGGACGTCGTCCGAGTCCGGCTTGAAGGTGGCGCCGAGCACGGCGACCCGCTTGCCGAGGAACGAACCGCCCACGGCCTCCCGGGCCAGCTCCACCATGTGCCCGCGGCGCCGCATGTTGATGGAGTCGACCTCGCGCAGGAAGGTCAGCGCCTGGTCGGCGCCGAGCTCGCCGGCGCGCGCCATGAAGGCCCGGATGTCCTTGGGCAGGCAGCCACCGCCGAAGCCGATCCCGGCGCGCAGGAACTTCGCGCCGATCCGCTCGTCGTAGCCGATGGCCTCGGCCAGCTTGACCACGTCACCGCCGGCGGCCTCGCACACCTCCGCCATGGCGTTGATGAAGGAGATCTTGGTGGCGAGGAAGGAGTTGGCAGCGGTCTTCACCAGTTCCGCGGTCGGGAAGTCGGTGACGACCAGCGGGGTCCCCTCCGACATCGGCGTCTCGTACACCTCCCGCAGCACCTTCTCGCCGCGCTCGCCCTGGACGCCGATCACGATCCGGTCGGGGTGCAGGGTGTCAGCGACCGCGAAGCCCTCCCGCAGGAATTCCGGGTTCCAGGCCAGCTCCACGTCCGCGCCCGCCGGGGCCAGCTCCGCGAGCTTCACCGCGAGCCGCTCCGCCGAGCCCACCGGCACCGTGGACTTGCCGACGACCAGGACCGGCCGGGTCAGGTGCGGGGCCAGCGAGGCCATCGCGGCGTCGACGTAGGACATGTCGCAGGCGTACTCGCCGTGCTTCTGCGGAGTGTTCACGCAGACGAAGTGGACGTCGCCGAACGCGCCGACCTCCTCGTAGGAGGTCGTGAACCGCAGCCGCCCCGTGGCGCCGGGCAGTCCGGCCACGTGCTTGGCCAGCAGTTCCTCCAGCCCGGGCTCGTACATCGGGACCCGGCCGGAGGACAGCATCTCGATCTTCTCGGGCACCACGTCCAGTCCCAGCACCTCGAATCCCAGCTCCGCCATCGCGGCGGCGTGGGTCGCACCGAGGTATCCGGTGCCGATCACAGTGATCCTGAGGGGGGCCATGGGTGCTCCAGAGGTGCGGGGCCGTTTGCGGCCACTGAGCATAGTCGGGCCCACCAGCGGGGACGTTCCCCAGGAGACCTCCGCTGTCACCCATCTCACGTGGGCCGTCCATATCGCCATCCGTGACCGGACCACTAAGCTTGGGTTACTTAACGGTAGTTAGCATCACGCATCACCCTGGGGAGTGAGAGATCTTGGCGGGTTCTGCCGACTTCGACCTGTACCGCCCGGCCGAGGAGCACGACATGCTCCGCGAGTCGGTCCGCTCGCTCGCCGAGGCGAAGATCCTGCCGTTCGCGGCCGCGGTCGACGAGGAGTCCCGCTTCCCGCAGGAGGCCCTGGACGCCCTGGTCTCCAGCGACCTGCACGCCGTCCACGTGCCCGAGACCTACGGCGGCGCCGGCGCCGACGCCCTCGCCACCGTGATCGTGATCGAGGAGGTGGCCCGTGTCTGCGCCTCCTCCTCCCTCATCCCGGCCGTGAACAAGCTCGGCTCGCTCCCGGTGATCCTCTCCGGTTCCGAGGAGCTCAAGGCCAAGTACCTGGGCCCCCTCGCCAAGGGCGACGCGATGTTCTCGTACGCGCTCTCCGAGCCGGACGCGGGCTCCGACGCCGCCGGCATGAAGACCCGCGCCGTGCGCGACGGGGACTTCTGGGTGCTCAACGGCGTCAAGCGCTGGATCACCAACGCGGGCGTCTCCGAGTACTACACGGTCATGGCCGTCACCGACCCCGAGAAGCGCTCCAAGGGCATTAGCGCCTTCGTCGTCGAGAAGTCCGACGAGGGTGTCTCCTTCGGCGCCCCGGAGAAGAAGCTCGGCATCAAGGGCTCCCCGACGCGCGAGGTCTACCTCGACAACGTCCGGATCCCCGCCGACCGCATGATCGGCGCCGAGGGCACCGGCTTCGCCACCGCGATGAAGACCCTGGACCACACCCGCATCACCATCGCGGCCCAGGCGCTCGGCATCGCCCAGGGCGCCCTGGACTACGCCAAGGGCTACGTCCAGGAGCGCAAGCAGTTCGGCAAGCCGATCGGCGACTTCCAGGGCGTGCAGTTCATGCTCGCGGACATGGCCATGAAGATCGAGGCCGCCCGCCAGCTGACCTACTCGGCCGCGGCCAAGTCCGAGCGCGTCTCCGCCGGAGGTGACAAGGAGGACCTGACCTTCTTCGGCGCCGCGGCCAAGTGCTTCGCCTCCGACGTGGCCATGGAGGTCACCACGGACGCCGTCCAGCTCCTCGGCGGCTACGGCTACACCCGTGACTACCCGGTCGAGCGCATGATGCGCGACGCCAAGATCACCCAGATCTACGAGGGCACGAACCAGGTCCAGCGGATCGTCATGGCCCGCAACCTGCCGTAACCCCCGGTCCGACCCGCACCGACGCGGACGTCCCCCGGCAGCCCGCCGGGGGACGTCCGCGCCCGGGACGGCGGGCTAGGCTGTGCCGCTGTCAGCCGTAGGCGCGCAGGTGGGGCGGAAGCAAGCATGTTCACGGAACGCCAGATATCGGCGATGCTCGGGCAGATCGCCCGCCAGGACGTCGTCGAGATCGGTCCGGAGCAGGCCGCCGGCCGGGCCGCCGCCCTGGCCCACGTCGCGGAGCAGTACGGCTACGCGTACGACCGGGCCCACCGGACCGGGCACAACGACATGCAGATCCTCGTGCGGATGTACCGGGACCCGCACCCCGGGGCACGCGCCCGCGAAGCGGCGACCATCGCCGCCCACCCGCAGGCCGGCAGCGGCGGGACGGTGCCGGGAATGCGGCCGGGGACGGTCAAGCCGACCCCCGAAGCCGAGGAGGCCGTGGCCCGGCTGAAAGACCGGATCATGCTCGACGTCCTGGCCCAGGCCGCGGACAGGCGGCAGCAGACGTTCGCCTACGGATCCTGCGCGGTCCTGGCGCTCGTCCTGCTCCTCGCCGGGATGCCGATCGGCGCGCTGGTCGGCGGCGCGGCGCTCGCGGCGTTCCTGTGGGGCGCCTTCAGGCTGGGCACGGTCCGCAGGCAGCGGATCGCCCGGCGGCTGACCGACGCCGGGTTCGTCCCGGTCCGGGACGAGACCGGCAGGCAGCGCTTCGTGCGGCCCGGACAGCAACTGCCCGGCCACGTCAATCCGTTCACCGCCTGACGGTTGAACGAACCGGTCGACACCGGTCATTTCATGACACGCCGAGTGTGGCGCCCCCAGGGGAGCGCACCCGGTCACCCCCATCCGGCTCCGGCCTTGGGACGCCCCCGGGATGGGCTAAATTTGGACCTTCGTACGCCGGAATCGGTTGGGGAGAACGCAATGACGGAAGCGATCCTGCTGGTCGGCGGACAGGGGACGCGCCTGCGGCCCGTGACGGTGAACACGCCCAAGCCGATGGTCCCCACGGCCGGCGTCCCGTTCCTCGCCCACCAGATAGCCAGGGCCGCCGCCGCCGGTGTCACGCACATCGTGATGGCCACCTGCTACCTCGCCGAGGTCTTCGAGCCCTACTTCGGCGACGGATCCGACTTCGGCCTCAGCCTCGAATACGTGGTGGAGGACGAGCCCCTCGGGACCGGCGGCGCCATCCGCAACGCCGGGGCGCGCCTGACCGGCGGCCCGGACTCCTCCGTCCTCGTCTTCAACGGCGACATCCTCACCGGCCTCGACATCGCCGGGCTGGTCGAGTCCCACAAGGCGGCCGACGCGGACGTCTCCCTGCACCTGGTCCGGGTCGAGGACCCGCGCGCCTTCGGTCTGGTCCCCACCGACTCCGAGGGGCGGGTGCTGGCCTTCACCGAGAAGCCGCAGACCCCCGAGGAGATCATCACCGACCAGATCAACGCCGGCTGCTACGTCTTCCGCCGCAGCGTGATCGACTCCATCCCGGCCGGCCGCCCGGTCTCCGTCGAGCGCGAGACCTTCCCCGGCCTCCTCGCCACCGGGGCCAAGCTGCACGGCGTCACCGAGAACACCTACTGGATGGACCTCGGCAAGCCCGAGTCGATCATCCAGGCCTCCGCCGACCTCGTACGCGGCGTGGTCTCCTCCCCGGCCGTCCCCGGACGCCGCGGCGAGTACCTGGTCCTGCCGGGCGCCGAGGTGGCGACCGGGGCCAAGCTCTCCGGGGGCACCGTCGTGGGCGCCGGCGCCCGGATCGGGGCCGGAGCGGTCGTCCAGGGCTCCATCGTCCTCGACGACGCCGTCATCGGCCCGGACGCCCAGGTGAACGCCAGCCTGATCGGCGCCCGCGCCTCGGTGGGTGCGCGGACCGTCCTCGACGCCGCCGTCATCGGCGACGGCGCCGACGTGGGGGCCGACAACGAACTGCGCGGCGGCGCCCGCGTGTGGTGCGAGGCGCGGCTGCCCGCCGCCGCGATCCGCTTCTCCCCGGACGCCTGACCGGGGGAGGGAGTACGGCCGACGGGCCGCGCTCCCTCACCGCGTCAGTTACCGCGGACGGTGACCTTCTCGTCGTTCTGGATCTGCTTCACCAGCTGCTGCACCTTCGCCTTGTCCCAGACGAGGTTGCCGCCGCGCTGGCCGGAGATCGGCATGTTCATCGACACACCGTCACCGCCGTTGACGCCCTTCATCGCGAAGAACATCTGACCCATGTCGTACAGGCCCATGTCCTTGTCCACGATCAGGGTGTCCAGGCCCGCGCCCAGCATCGGGTAGAGCGAGAACGGGTTGAGGATCGTCGACGGCGTCGCGGCCTGACTGGCCAGCGCCGACAGGAACTTCTGCTGGTTCTTCGTCCGCTGCAGGTCGGACTCGGCGAAGGCGTACCGGGTCCGTACGAAGGCCAGGGACTGCTCGCCGTTGAGGGTCTGCTTGCCGGCCTTGAAGTCGGCGCCCGACTTCTCGTCCTTGAAGCCCTCCTCGATGTCCAGCTCCACACCGCCCAGCGCGTCCACGATGTTCGCGAAGCCGGCGAAGCCGATCTCCGCGTAGTGGTCGATGCGCAGGCCCGTGTTGTGCTCCACCGTCCGCACGAGCAGCTCGGGGCCGTCCTCCGCGTAGGCGGCGTTCAGCTTGACCCGGCGGCCCTGGGCGGGGAAGGTCTTGCCGGACTGCGAGCCCACGAAGGACGGGATCTCCACGTCCGAGTCGCGGGGCAGCGAGATCATGGTGTTCCCGCTGGAGCACTTGGCCAGGATCATCATCGAGTCGGTCCGCTTGCCCTCGGCCGAGCCGGTGTGCAGCTTCTTCTTCTCCTCGGCGGACATGCCCTCGCGGCTGTCGGAGCCCACGATGAGGTACGTCGTGCAGTCGCCCTCCTTCGGGCGCTCGATGACCTTGGAGAGGTCCACCTCGCGGCGCACCTTGGAGTCGGCCCAGAAGTAGGTGGCGACGGATGTCACAAGGAGCGCGGAGACCAGCACGATCGAGCCGACCTTGATCCGCTTGCGCCAGTCCGGGGCCGGACCGGGCGCCCGCCCGGGGCGGCCGGGTCCGGACGGCCCACCGGGCCCGCCCGGGGCACCGCCCGCGGGCGCCCCGTAGACCTGGCCGGTGTTGTAGCCGCTGTCGTAACCGCCGTACGTGTCGTGGCCGCCCGCCTGCTGCGGGGGTACGCCGTGCGCGGGCGGCGGGCCCGCCGGGCGCTGCGGGCGCGGGGGCTGCCCGGGCAGCGGCTGCTGCTGAGGCTGCCGCTGGATGTGCCGCATCCGCTGCACACCCTCGGGCTGCGGCTGCGCGCTGCCGCGCCCGTACGCGTCGTCACGACCTTCTGGCCAGTCATTCATGCGCCCTAGAATGCCTGCCCGGATGCGTGCTCCGACAGCCCGGTCCGCATTCCGTACCGCTGCTGTTGCAGAGCTGATGCCTACCCATCCCATCTCGGGGTGTCCCGCCGGTCGGGCGGGGCCCGCGGTGCTCCCTGATCCGGCCCGGCCGCCAGGACACCCCTAAGGTGTCCGTATGACACAGATACCGGGCGACCTGCCCGGGAAGCCGACCGCAGCCTCCCGGACGACCCTCAGCCACATCATGACCGCCAACGACACCAACCTCCTCGGTACGGTGCACGGCGGAGTGATCATGAAGCTGGTGGACGACGCGGCCGGCGCCGTGGCCGGCCGCCACTCCGGCGGCCCGGCCGTCACCGCCTCCATGGACGAGATGGCCTTCCTCGCACCCGTGCGCGTGGGTGACCTCGTCCACGTGAAGGCCCAGTGCAACTGGACCGGCCGCTCCTCCATGGAGATCGGCGTACGCGTCCTCGCGGAGCGGTGGAACGAGTCCACCCCCGCCACCCAGGTCGGCACCGCCTACCTCGTCTTCGCCGCGGTCGACGCCGACGGCAAGCCCCGCGAGGTCCCGCCCGTCCTCCCGGAGACGGAACAGGACGAGCGGCGCTACCAGGAGGCCCAGATCCGCCGCACCCACCGGCTCGCCCGCCGCCAGGCGATCATGGCGCTGCGCGAGGAGCGGGCGGCCCAGGGCTTCGACGACTGACGCCCGCCCGGCTCCTCACTTCCCGCAGACCACCTGGTCGCCGGTGACCACCCCGAAGGTCCCCTGGTACGGGTCCTCGGCCCGCACCGGCACCACCTTGCGGTAGTCCGCTCCCGCGACCACCAGCACCGTCCGGCCCTGGCCCGCCACCGCCCGCAGCTCGCTGCCCGGCAGCGCGGCCGCCACCGACCGGGCGGAGCGGTCCCAGCGGGGGTCGTAGGTGATCACCGTCCGCTTGACCTCGCGGCTGGCCCCGTTGCCCGGGGCCCGGGTGGTGTCGAAGCCGGTGGCGCGCAGCGCGGCGTCGACCCGCCCGCCCAGGCCGTCGATCCGGGTGCCGTTCTCCACCTGGACCCGGACCTGGGGCGGGGGCACGTCCACGGGCACCGCCGCGGGCGGACCGTCGCCGGCCTTCCCCGGCCGTGCCGGGGCCAGGGGCCGGTCCTCGCGCAGCGCCTCGAACAGCTTGGCCGCCTTCGGCTCGTCCCACTTCACGGTGGACCCGATGCCCTTGACGGGGAAGGAGGGGCTGCCGATGGGCACCGACGCGAACTCCGAGGAGGACGGGGTGAAGTCCCGCATCGCCTGTCCGAGGGCCAGCATCTGCTCCGAGCCGAAGTCCCTGTCGGCCCGGACGGAGCCGAGGAGGGTGGAGCTGACCTCCTTGAACTTCACCGGGTTCAGCAGTACCCCGCCCCCGGTCGCCTGCTTGATCAGGGCGGCGATGAACCGCTGCTGGCGCTGCATCCGGCCGAGGTCGGAGGCCCCGTCGACATGGCGCGAGCGCACGTACTGCAGGGCCTGTCCGCCGCTGAGGCGGTGGCTGCCGGGCAGCAGGTCGAGGCCGGTGTTCCGGTCGCGCATGGTCTTGGCCGTGCAGATCTCCACGCCGCCCATCGCGTCGACCGTTTTCATGAAGCTGGTGAAGTCGACCTCCAGGTAGTGGTCGATCTTCACCCGGGTCATGTTCTCCACGGTCCGCACGGTCAGGTTGGGCCCGCCCTCCGCGTACGCCGCGTTCAGCCGTACGGGGTGGGCGTTGTGCGCCTTGCCGGTGACCAGGTCCCGGTGCGCGGGCACCTCGGCGTAGCTGTCGCGGGGCAGGCTGACCACACTGGCCCGCTCCTTGTCGGCCGACAGGTGCACCAGCATGATCGTGTCCGTGCAGTGGCAGGGCGCCCCGCCCAGGCGGTACTCGCGCTTCTCCTCCGGGGAGACCTTCTCCCGCCCGTCGGTGCCCACCAGCAGGAAGTTGAGGCCGTGTCCGGCCTGCGGGCGGTTCTTCATGTCCTTGAACGGGTCCACCCGCTCGATCCCGGTGTCCAGGCCGGTCATCACGGCGTGTCCGACGGCCCCGGAGCCGAGCACCGCCACCGAGAGCCCGGCCGCGATCCGTACCCCCCACCGGGGCCGTCCGTCCCGGTGCCGGGCGCGACCGCCGCCTCCGCCGCGTCGGGCGCGCTGCGGTCGGGGCGGCCCGTCGGGGCGGGCGGGACGGTGCGGCTGGGGCACGGTGGACACCTCCGCGGGGGCAGCGGGAAGATCGGTCGGGGCACTGTCCGGATCGGCTGATTCGGCAGAACAGTAGGCCCATACGATCAGCAGTTGTCCGTACCGATCGCTCGGCGCGCACCCGGTTCCCCCGTACGCGGTAACGTGACACCGATACCCGACCTTGAAGGACCACATGCCCGCCCAGCAGCCCGCAGTCTCGGTGATCATGCCGGTGCTCAATGAGGAGCACTACCTCCGCGATTCCATCCGCCACATCCTGGAACAGGAGTACGCGGGTGAGATGGAGGTGGTGATCGCACTCGGGCCGTCCACGGACCGCACCGACGAGATCGCCGCCGAACTCGTCGCCGAGGATCCCCGAGTCCACACCGTCCCGAACCCCACCGGCCGGACCCCGGCGGCGCTCAACGCCGCCATCAAGGCCTCGCGTCACCCGATCGTGGTACGCGTCGACGGCCACGGCATGCTCTCGCCGAACTACATCGCCACCGCCGTCCGCCTCCTGGAGGAGACCGGTGCGCAGAACGTCGGCGGCATCATGCACGCGGAGGGCGAGAACGCCTGGGAAGAGGCCGTCGCCGCCGCGATGACCTCGAAGATCGGTGTGGGCAACGCGCCGTTCCACACCGGCGGCCAGGCGGGACCGGCCGAGACCGTCTACCTCGGAGTCTTCCGCCGCGAGGCGCTGGAACAGCAGGGCGGCTACAACGAGGAGTTCATCCGCGCCCAGGACTGGGAGCTGAACTTCCGCATCCGTGAAGCCGGCGGTCTGATCTGGTTCTCGCCGGAGCTGATGGTCCAGTACCGTCCGCGGCGCTCCGTACGGGCCCTGGCCAAGCAGTACAAGGACTACGGGCGCTGGCGGCACGTCGTGGCCCGCTACCACTCGGGCTCCATCAACCTGCGCTACCTGGCCCCGCCGACCCTCGTCTGCGCCCTCGCCGCGGGCGTGGTCGTGGGCGTGGCCGTCACCCCCCTGGGCTTCGCCGTCCCGGCCGGCTACCTCGCGGCGATCGCCGCGGGCTCCGTACCGGCGGGCAAGGGGCTCGGTCTCAAGGCCCGGGCGCAGATCCCCGTCGCCCTGGCGACCATGCACCTGTGCTGGGGCTTCGGCTTCCTGACCAGCCCGCGGGAGCTGGCGAACAAGGTCATCGCGAGCCGCCGTCCGGCCGTGCGCCGGGACTCCTCGCAGGTCTGAGACGTACGAAGGGGCCCGGTAGGGCGGCCGCGAGTCCTCGCAGCCGCCGCACCGGGCCCCTTTCGCGTGCGTCCTACCAGGTGAAGCCCGGCTGGATCGCCATGCAGGCGCCCTCGTTGTCGCCGTTGAGCGCGTGGGCCGAGGTCGGGGCCACGGTCGGGGCGGGCGGCGGCGGGGTCGGCGCGCTGCCGCTGCGCCAGTCCTTGCCGACGAACAGGGTGATCCCGGGGACCTCTCCGGACTTCTGCACCGAGGCGGCGGGCAGGCCCAGGGCGGTGGCCACGGCGCCCGCGTCGGCCGCCTGGGCGTCCGTGGCGTAGCGGACCACCGTGGTGTCCTCCGCGCCCGTCTGGGTGTCGGCGGAAGCCTTGGTGAAGCCCTTGCCGCTCAGCAGGGCGGCCACGTCGTTCGCCCGGTTCTTGACCCGGGTCTCGGCGCCGTCCTTGCCGCTCGTGGCGTTGCGGACGCTGACCGGGATCTTCGCGGGGGCCGCGGCCGGAGCCGTGGTGGAAGCCGGCGGGGTCGGGGCGGTGGGGCTCGCCGGGGCCGCGGAGACGCCCGGCGAGGGAGAGGCACCGCTCTCCGGGGTCCCGGAGCCCTTGCCGTCGAGCGCGATGTCCTCGCGGACCATCCGGAACACGGCCTCGGCCTCGCCCGCCATGGGCTCGACCCGGCCGTCGAGGCCCGGCTTGGTGCTGTAGACCCACGGCATGGTGGTCATGGTGATCCGGCCCGGGGGCACCTTCTTGAGCTCCATGCTCAGGTCGTACAGCTTGTCGATCTTGTTCAGGCCGGGGTCCACGACCATGGCCTCGATCGCCGCCTGCGCCAGGCTGTTGAGCTTCACCGGGTTGGTGAGCTTGGCGTTCTTGCGGAACTCGCGGGACATCGACGTCATGTACTGGTGCTGGGCGTGGGTGCGGCCGATGTCGGTGCCGTCCTCGAAGCCGTAGCGGGTGCGCAGCCACTGCAGGGCGGTCTCGCCCTGGATGACGCTCGTCCCCTTCGGCAGCTTCAGGCCGGAGCCCTTGCCGTCACGCGTGCGGGAGTGGACGTTCTCCTCGACGCAGACCGGGACGCCGCCGATGGCGTCCGCCATCGAGACCACACCCTTGAAGTCGATCATCATGAAGTGATCGATCGGGATCTGGGTCAGTTCCTGCCAGGTGGCGACCGTGCAGCCCGGACCGCCGCGCTGCAGGGACTCGTTGGTCTGTACGAGGCCCTTGCTGGCGGGGTGCACCTTGCCGCCCGGCTCGGTGCACTTGGGCATCATCAGCATCGTGTCGCGCGGCATCGAGACGACCGACATGTTGCTGCGGTCCGCCGACAGGTGCAGCAGCATCTGCACGTCCGCCAGCGGCGGGCCGTCGAAGGTGTCCGTGGCCCCGCCGAGCGCCTGGTTCGCCGCGTCGTCGCGCGCGTCGGAGCCGATCAGCAGGATGTTCAGGGGGGTCTGCCCGAAGGCGTTGGGCTTGGAGCCGCCCAGTTTGGTCTCGCCGAGGTTCAGCGCGTCCGTCTGGATGCTGCCGTTCAGGTGGCGGTAGTACAGGTATCCAGCCGCCGCGGTCCCGAGTATCAGCAGGGACAGTACGGAGGCGGTCCAGCGCAGTACGCGCCGCCGGCCCTGTCTGCGGGGAGGGCCGCCGGCCGCCCGTCGAGCCGCTCCGGAGCCGCCCCGCTGGGGGGGCACCGTGCCGGAGGCGCCCGCCACGCCGCCGGATATCTCCCCGGCGGCCTGGGCGTTCGCCCCCTCCCCTCGCACGCTGCTGTGCCTCACACGTCCCCCTCAAGATCCTTCTTGGTCAACAGAGTGCCGGTGTCACCGGCAGGGTCCCGTCACTTGGCGCAGACGGCCTTGTCGGCCTGCGCCCGCTGCACGTCCTCGGGCAGCGACTGCGGCGCCGAGGCCGCGAGCGGGGCGCCCGGCTGCTGGAAGTCCGGACCCAGCGTCAGCTTCATCGGGGTCTTCGCCGCGGCGTCCGCCGTCCCCGCCTTCAGCGCGGTCGCGGGCAGGCCCATGATGTCCGCCAGCGCCCGGGCCTGGTCGGCCTGGTTGGGCGCGTACTCCAGCTGCGTGGCGCCGACCTTGGAGGGCGCGTTGCCGACGTTGCTGGACTTGGCCACGCCCTTGCTGTTCTGCAGCCAGTTCACCGTGGTGGAGGCGGCGCCCTTGGGGCCACCGCCGTTGTAGATGCTCACCCGTACGTCCGCCGCGGCCGCGCGGGTGCCCTGGAGCAGAGCGTCCTGCTTGGCCTTCGCGTCCGCGTCGGCCGCCTCCTTGGCGGCCTGCTCCTTCTTCTCGACCTCCGTGAGCGAGACGTCCCCCCGGATCATCTGCAGCAGCGGATCGGCCAGGGCCTGATCGACGACGACGGTCGCCTTCTTGCCCTCCGGCTCGGCCGGGTTGTCGAGCACCGGGAGCGTGGTGAAGGTGATGTTCTTCGTGTCGATGCCCTTCAACTCGCCTGCCAGATCGGTGAGTTTGCCGATGGACCCGATCCCCGAGTCCACCCCCAGCGACTTGGTGGCGGCCTCCGCCAGGGAGAGGAACTTCTTGGGGCTGGTCAGCGTCTCCTTCGACTTCATCTCACGCATCATCGAACCCAGGAACTGCTGCTGGATCCGGATCCGGTCGAGGTCGCTGTTGTTGCCGAAGCCGTGCCGGGTACGGACGAAGGCGAGGGCCTCCTCACCCTGCAGCCGGTGTTCACCGGCGTCCAGCTTGAGATGCGAGCCCTCCTCGTCGTTGACGGCCTTGTCCAGGCACACCGGTACTCCGCCGACCGCCGTGCTCAGCGTCTTGACGGCGTTGAAGTCGGCCATCATGAAGTGGTCGACCTCGATGCCGGTGAGTTCCTTGACCGTTCGCATCGTGCAGCCCGCGTCCCGGCCCTCCTGGCCCAGGCTGGTGTTGAAGCGGGTGCCCTTGCTGGGGGCGATCGTCTTCGTCGATCCGTCCGGCTGCTTCGTCGGGCAGGCCGGGATGTTCGTGATCAGGTCGCGCGGGATGGACAGCGCGGTCGCGTTCGTCCGGTCCTTCGAGACGTGGAACAGGATCGTGGTGTCGGCGTGGCCGACGCTGTCCTTGTCGCCGTAGTTCTCGTTGCCCGCGCCCGTGCGCTTGTCGGTACCGATGACCAGGATGTTGATGGCCTGGTCCTTCTTGAAGCCGCCCGTGCCCGCGCCCGCCACGTCGGTGACGCTGAGGTTGCCGTTCAGGTGGTCGTAGTAGAGGTACCCGGCCACGGCGCCGCCGACGAGCAGGAAGGCCAGCACGCCGCCGGTGATGGCCAGCGCCTTCTTGCGGCCTCCGCCGCCCAGCTTGCGGGAGCGTCCGCCGCGCCGGCCGCCGCCGGGCGGGGGGTCGCCGCGCCGCGGCCTCGGCACGCCAGGGGAGGGCGAGGTGGGGGCTGAAGGAGCAGACGGTGATCTGCGGGGTGCGGTGACCTTGGGCCGCGCTTGCGCGGCGGAGTCGGCCAGTCGCAGTTCGTAGTTGCCGGTGCGGGGATTGAGTACCCACTGGTCTGCGGGGTCGATCTCGTCGGCCCGCCCACGGCTTTGCGCATCCACGGTTGCTCGAATCCTCCGTCGGTGCCTCGCGACGCGCCTCCCCCGGGCGCACGGTCAACGATCCGGCTGCTGGTGCCCGCTTCTGGTTCGGCCGGGCACCGGATCGCTCACCCTATCCGCCCTGTTCGGCGGCAAACCATGCTGGTGACAAATTCCACTCCCCTTATAACGGGGTGAATCGCCCATCCCACTCGGTTCGGTCACCGGCTTTTGAGATTGCTTTACCGGCAGTCGGCGTTACCCGCAGTGGTTCCGGTGAAAGTAGGGACGGGTACCTGAGGTGTGATGGTTCCCTCGCCGGTGGGATCCGCGTCCGAACCGGCCCCGGTGCCCTCCCCCCGCGCCTCCGCCGCAGGCGCGGTCGGCGTGGGTTCCGGCGGTGCGACCGTGACCGGCTTGTCCATCCGCAGCTGCTGGAACAGCCGCTGCGCGTCGGGCTCGACCAGCTCGTCCCGGTTAGGGTCGGGCGCGTACGGCTTGCGGGGCACCGTCAGGAACTTGACCTGCTCGGTCGGTATGTCCCGCATGCTGCGCACGAGTTCGTACAGGCCGCGCAGCGAGGCCAGCCCCGGGTCCGTGGTCACCGAGGAGGTCGCCGCGTCCAGCAGCGGGTACAGCCGCGTCGGATTCAGCAGCACCCCGTTGCTCTGCACCTTCTTGACGAGCGATCCGAGGAACTGCTGCTGCCGGTCCATCCGTTCGGTGTCACTGCCGTTGCCCAGGCTGTGGCGGGCACGGACGTACCCCAGCGCCTGCTCGCCCCGCAGGGTCTGGCGCCCGGCGGCCAGCCGCAGCTTGGCCTCGGCGTCGTTCACCGGCTCCTTGAGGCAGACCTCCACCCCGCCGATGGCGTCGACCATCTTCTTGAACCCGCCGAAGTCGACCACCATGTGGTGGTCGACGCGGATCCCGGTGAGCTTCTCCACCGTACGGATCGTGCAGGCGGCCCCACCCCACTGGAACGCCCAGTTGAACTGCGCGAACCGCTCGGCGGTACGGGTCCCGTCCGCCTTCCGGCAGGTGGGGACGTCCGTCATCAGGTCCCGGGGGATCGACACCGCGGTCGCGCTCCTGCGGTCCTGCGGCAGGTGCAGCAGGATCGTGGTGTCGGAGCGCTGGGTGCCCCCGTCCTGCCCGTATCCGGCGTTGCGCTTGCCGGAACGCGAGTCCGAGCCGATCAGCAGGATGTTCTGGGCCCCGGTGGCCAGGTGCGCCGGGCGCTCGCGCTCGTAGCGCCTCAGCTCGGCCGCGGCCGAGGTGTCCTCGGTGATGTTCCCGTCGAGCTTGTTGTAGATCCACCAGCCGGTGGCCGTACCCGCCAGGACCAGGAAGACCGCCCCCAGGCCGATCCAGCGCAGCAGCCGGCGCCGGCGCCCGCGGCCGCGCGGGGTCCGTCCCGCGCCCCCGGCCGCTTCGGTGCCGCCCGGTGTGCCTGCGCTGTCCGTCACTGGCGTCCGTCCCCTCGCCGCTACGACTCTGGGCCGTCGGCCGTACGGGTGAGCACGGCCACTGCCGATGCTGCCCCCGGGGCGCCGGAGCAGCCCGGGGGCGGGGGCCTGTCTAGGGCCGTCCGGGTGACAAATCGCCCGTACTCGCCTGTCACCAGTGTGGGGGACAGGCCTCAGGGCGGCGATCAGACGGTTCAGGCGGTTCAGACGGTGTGGGTGACGCGCTCGCTCTCGCTGCGCTGCGCCAGCCCGTCCGCCGGGAGCCGGTCCAGGTTCCGGCACAGCACCACGGACCCGCCCGCGGCCAGCGCGGCGTAGAGCCCGGCCGAGAGCCCGTCCCAGGTGTCGTAGCCGAGCCCGGTCAGCACCCGCGAGCCCTCGCCGAGCCCGAGCTTCGCCGCGTCCTCGCGGGCGCGGGCCACGAGCGCCGTGTACGTGAGCTCCTCGCCGCCCACGACCAGCGCCGGACCCTCGGGATCCACCGGAACGAAGGGCGCGAAGCGGTCGCCCTGCCCCGGCACCTCCACCGCGTAGTCGGCGAACCCGGCCGGCGGCTGCGGGAACCGGCCGCCCAGCGGCCGCAGCGCCAGCGCCACCCGCTCACCGCCGCACGCGAGGGCCTGCTCCAGGGTGTCCGGCCCGCTGACGACCAGATCCGCGGCGGCCGGGTCGCCGCCGACCTCGGCGACGACGCCGACGGAGGCGCAGGCGAGCAGCCACACCGCGCTCTGCCAGTGCGCCGGGAGCATCAGCGCGAGCCGGTCCCCGGGCTCGGCCCCCAGGTCGCCCTGGAGCAGATTGGCGGTCTTGGCCACCCAATTGGCGAAGGTCGCGACGGACAATTCGACGCGCTCGCCGGTGGCATCGTCGTAGAAGGTGACGAGCGGGCGGCCCGGATCGGCGGCGAGCGCGGATCGCAGCAGGTCGGCAGGGGTGCGGTCAGTGGCGTTCACCCGGCACAGCGTACGCGGGCCCGTCCCCCGTACGGGGGCCGTCGGCTCCACCGTACGGGGGAGCGGTGCGCACGGCGCGTCGGACGGAGCGTCAGTTCTCGGATGGCGCCCGGCGGTCGACGTGCTCACCATCCTTTTCATGCGTGGATTCCTTGCTTCCTCGATCGGCGTCGCGACGGCCGCCGTACTGGCCCTGCCCCTCGCGCTCCCCACCCCCGCCCTGGCCGAGACCGCCCCCGTAACCCCCGCCGGGTCCACCCAGTCGCTGCCGCTGGTCCCGCTCGGACCCCCGGCGACGCGGGCGCCCGGAGTCCCCGGAATGAGCGCCTCCCCGGGCCGCCCCGAGACGCAGGGCCTGACCGCACGCGAGGTCAAGACGTTCTCGCTGGTCGGCGTGGTCTGGGACGACGCGGCCACCGAACTGAACGGCCGGGTCCAGGTGCGCACCCGCTCCACCCGCACCGCCACCTGGTCGGACTGGCAGGACGTCGAGACCCACAACGGCGAGCACGCCGCCGACCCCGACGCAGCGGAACGCGGCTCCCGCCCGATCCGCGGCGCCACCGCCCCGCTGTGGGTGGGCGAGTCCGACGGAGTGGAGGTCCGCGTCCAGGCCGAGTCCGGCGCCCCGGCCACCCGCGCCCCCTCCCGGCTGCCCAGCGGCATGCGGATCGAGCTCGTCGACCCGGGCGCGGAAACCCCCGCCGGGGGGACCGACGGCAAGAACACCGGCCCGGACGGTGACGGCAAGGGCGAGGTGGTGCCCGCCATGTCGATGGCGACGGCGGAGTCCTCCGCCGCGAACGTCCCGCACGCCTCGCTCGGCGCCAACGAGATCACCGCGCTCGACAAGGCCGACTCCACCGCCGACGCGGTCTTCGCGAGCGACGGCGAGCTGTCCGCGGCGGCCGCCCCGTACATCGGCCCGCGCCCGCGGATCGTCACCCGCAAGGGCTGGGGCGCCGACGAGGGCCTGCGCGAGCCGGGCTTCGTCTACACGAGCACGGTCAAGGCGGCCTTCGTCCACCACAGCGCCTCCGGCAACAACTACGCCTGCAAGGACGCCCCCGCCGTCCTGCGCAGCCTGTACCGCTACCACGTGATCAGCAGCGGCTGGCGGGACTTCGGCTACAACTTCGCCGTCGACAAGTGCGGCACGGTCTACGAGGGCCGCGCGGGCGGCGTCTCCAAGCCGGTCCTCGGCGCGCACACCATGGGCTTCAACACCAACAGCATGGGCGTCGCGGTGCTGGGCACCTTCACCTCCTCGCCCCCGCCCGCGGTGGCGGTCGACGCCGTCGCCCGCCTCACGGCCTGGAAGCTCGGCCTGTTCGGCCGGGACCCGCGCGCGAAGACCACCCTGACGTCGGGCGGAGGCAACCTCTACCCCAAGGGCAGGGCCGTGTCGATGAACGTCATCTCCGGCCACCGCGACGGCTTCGCCACCCAATGCCCGGGCGCGAAGCTCTACGGCAAGCTGGGCGCCACCCGCAAGGCCTCGGCCAAGCTCCAGGGCCGCCCGTAGCCTCCTGCGGTCCGCCGGGCCCGTGGCGTGCGGCGCCGTCGTCGGGGCTGGGCCGAATCCAGCCCCGCCGGCGTTCGAGGAGCGGGGTCCGGGGCGGAGCCCCGGGGGAGACGCGGCCGGGCAGGGCTACGCTCGGGGCATGGCCGGCCGCTTCGATCCCCTCACCCGTGCCGCGGTCCGCGGCGGCCGCACCGACGTACCCACGGGCCGGGGCAGCACCGCCGGCTCCGGCGCCGAGGAGCGCCGCTGGACCCCCGGCGGCCCCGTCGACCTCGGGCTCACCCTCGGCCCGCTCCGCCGCGGCCCCGGCGACCCCACCTTCCGCACCACCCCCGACGGCTCCGTCTGGCGTACCGCCCACACCCCGCAGGGCCCGGCCACCCTCCGCGTGTCCCGCGCGGGCGAGCAGGTGCACGCCGAGGCCTGGGGCCCCGGCGCCGGCTGGTTCCTCGAACAGCTGCCCATGCTCCTCGGCGCGGGTGACGATCCTGCCGCCTTCGTGCCCCGCCACCGCCTCGTGCACGCCAGCCACCGCCGGCGTCCCGGCCTGCGCCTCACCCGCACCGGCCTGGTCCTCGAATCCCTGATCCCCACGATCCTGGAGCAGAAGGTCACCGCCGACGAGGCCTACCGGGCCTGGCGCCGCCTGGTCCGGCAGTACGGCGAGCCGGCCCCCGGCCCGGCCGGCCCGGAGCTGTACGTCATGCCCGCGCCGCGCACCTGGGCCATGATCCCGTCCTGGGACTGGCACAAGGCCGGGGTCGACGCCAAGCGCTCCGCCACGATCGTGCGCGCCGCCCGCGTGGCGAACCGCCTGGAGGAGGCGGCCGCGATGGACCTGCCCGAGGCCGTACGAAGGCTGGAGGCCGTCCCCGGCATCGGCCCGTGGACCTCCGCCGAGACCCTCCAGCGCAGCAACGGCGACCCCGACGCGATCACCACCGGCGACCTCCACCTGCCCGGCATCGTCGGCTACGCCCTCGCGGGCGACCGCGACGCCGACGACGCCGCCATGCTGGAGCTCCTCGCCCCGTACGCCGGCCAGCGCCACCGCGCGGCCCGCCTCATCCTCCTGGCGGGCCGCACCCCGCCCCGCCGCGCGCCCCGGATGCCGCGCGGCGACATCGGCCGCCTCTGAGCCGTGAGACACGGCCCGGGTCGCCTCAGCGGACCTCGATGAACTCCGCCGCGGACCGCCCCGGCCGCTCCGCCGGAGCCGCCGCCGGATGCCCCACCGCCACCGTTCCCATCGGGTCCCAGTCCTGCGGCAGCTCCAGCACCTCCCGCACCACGTCCCGGCAGAACATCGTCGAGGACACCCACGCCGACCCCAGCCGCTCCCCGGCCAGCGCGACCAGCAGGTTCTGCACGCCCGCACCCATCGCGACCACGAACATCTCCCGCTCCGCCGTGTCCCGGCGGGCGTGCCCGTAGTGGTGCGCGCCGTCCGTCACCAGACACGGCACCACCAGGTAGGGGGCGGCCCGCAGCACGTCCCCGCGCCGCACCCGCTTCGCGACGGACTCCTCGGACTTGCCGTCCGCCCGCAGGTCCGCGATCCACGCGTCCCGCATCGCGTCCAGCAGCCGCACCCGTGAGGCCTCGGACTCCAGCAGCACGAACCGCCACGGCGTCGTGTGGTGCGGGGCCGGGGCCGTCACGGCCGCCGCCACCGCCCGCCGGACCGCTCCCGGGTCCACCGGCTCCGGCGTGAAGGCCCGCACCGTACGGCGCTGCGTCACGGCCTCCCGTACCGCCTCCGAGGTGCCCAGCCGGAACATGTCGTCGGCCGACGGGCGCACCAGGTCCCGGGCGGTGGAACCCTCGCCCAGCAGGTGGGCCAGCCCGCGCACGACGGCCACCGGCAGCCCGGCGGCCTTCCCCTTGACCAGGTCACCGGCGGCGGCCAGCTCGTCCGCGGTCGCCACCACCGTCGCGCTCAGCGGATTGCCGTGCGCGTCCGTGCCGCCGCGCAGGTCGTCCAGGACCCGTACGCCGGCCGAGCCGATCGCCACGTCCGTCAGTCCGGTGCGCCACGGCCGCCCGAAGGTGTCCGTCACGACCACGCCCACGTCCACGGACAGGGTGTCGCGCACCCCGGCGCGGATCGCGGCGGCGGAGCCGTCCGGGTCCTCGGGCAGCAGCAGCACCGTGCCGGGGGCGGTGTTGGAGGCGTCCACGCCGGCCGCGGCCATCACCAGGCCCTGCCGGTTCTCGACGATCCGCAGCGGACCCCGGCGCGCGACCACCCGTACGGTCTCCGCGTCGATCGCGGCCTCGCGCGAGTCGGCCTCCACGATCCGGCCCTCAGCCTTGGAGACGATCTTCGAGGTGACCAGCAGGACGTCTCCGTCGCGCAGGTCGGGGGCGGCCGCCGTGATCAGCTTCGCCAGGTCGTCGCCCGGCCTGACCTCGGGGATCCCGTCGACGGCCCGCACCTCGTACGCGGGCACCGGCGTCACCGGGAGGCCTCCGCCAGTTCCAGCGCGGCGCGGGCCATCTCCGCGGTCGCCTCCACGTCGGTCATCATCAGCGGCACCGCGCGGCAGGTGATCCCGGCGGCCTCGACCTCCGCGACGGCGTCCGCGTCGGAGGTGTCCACGAGCCAGCCGTCCAGCAGCCCGGTCCCGTAGTGCAGGGCGACAGCGGCGGCGGTGGACTCGACGCCCACCGCGGCCAGCACCTTGTCGGCCATCCCGCGCACGGGCGCGCCCCCGACGATGGGGGACAGGCCCACGACGGGCGCCCCGGCGGAGGCCACGGCGTCCCGGATGCCGGGAACGGCGAGGATCGTGCCGACCGAGACCACGGGGTTGGACGGCGGGAAGATGATCACGTCGGCGGCGGCGATGGCCTCCAGCACGCCGGGGGCGGGCTTGGCCTGCTCGGCGCCCACGGGGACGACCGCCTCCGCGTCCACCGAGGCGCGCAGCCGGACCCAGTACTCCTGGAAGTGGACGACGCGGCGCTCACCGGTGCCCGCCTCGGTGATCGCGACGTGGGTCTCGACCCGGTCGTCGGACATGGGCAGCAGCCGTACGCCGGGCTGCCAGCGGTCGCAGAGGGCCTCGGTGACGGCGCTCAGCGGATAGCCCGCGCCGAGCATCTGCGTACGCACGATGTGGGTGGCGAAGTCGCGGTCGCCGAGGCCGAACCAGGTGGGCCCGACCCCGTACGCGGCGAGTTCCTCCTTGACGGTGAAGGACTCGTCGGTGCGGCCCCAGCCCTGGTCCTCGTTGATGCCACCGCCGAGGGTGTACATCACCGTGTCCAGGTCGGGGCAGACCTTGAGCCCGAAGAGGTGAATGTCGTCACCGGTGTTGCCGATGACCGTGATGTCCGCGTCGGGCACGGCCGACTTGAGTCCGGACAGGAACCGGGCGCCGCCTATACCGCCGGCCAGAACAACAATGCGCATGCGGACAGTCTGTCAGCCGCACCGCCGCCGGGGGGCGGAGGTCAGGCGGGGACGGACGCGGATTCGGCCGGGGAGCAGCTGTGCATCGGCATCTCGGTCAGGCCCGGGAAGTAGACGTGCAGGCTGACCGCGCCGTCGAGGGTGTCGTTGACGACCTCGTGGGCGTAGCCGGGGGCGAGGACGCGCTGGGTGCCGGGGCGGTGGGTGTTGCGGCCGCGGGGGGTGTGCTCGGTGAGCTCGCCCTCCAGGACGGTCATGACGCCGGAGGAGGCGCCGTGGTCGTGGAGGCCGCTGCCCTGGCCGGGGACCCAGCTGAGCAGCCACACCTCGTACCCGGGGCCGGTGCGCAGCCGGTGGTACCAGCGGGTGGTGGCGTCGTACCGGACGAGGTGTTCCCAGGAGGCGCGGTCCTCGGCGATGGAACGGGCGAGCCCGGCGAACTCGGCGACGGTGGCCGGGTGTTCACGGGCGGGCTGGAGGAGGTGCTGGACGGCGAGGATGTCGCCGGCGATCTGGAGGTCGCTCTCGACCGTGGCGGGAGCGACGGGAGCGGCAGGGGTGGCGCTGTTCGTGCTGTTCATCGTGGGGGTTACCTCGACGGATGTCAGTCGTGCTGGCGGTTGCTGCGGGGGCGGGCCGGAGCTCTGGGGAGCCGGGGCTCCGCAGGCATCAACAGCTGCAACAGCAACAGCGAACCTGGGCAGCGCACAGGAACCCACGAATGGGGGTCCGGGTGGTGGCTGCGGGCGCTGACATGGGAACAAGGAGAACGGCTCGGAGGTCGGACTGTCAACCCAATGTCCGGTTTGGTGTAAAAGTTTCACCTCATCCGGTTACCGTGCACGGAGAAAGGTTTGTGCAGTGTGCGGCAGGGGATGTGGCGCTGTGTCGGCGCTCAAACCCGATCCCGACTTCCGTGACCTGAATGTGATCTGCGCCGCTTCTCCGGCCGGACCGCAACCCCACCCGGAGGTGGCACGTGGAATACGGGTAAAGGCGGGCATCCCGTGATGCCGGTGGCATGTGTCACGATTTTTGGCGATATGAACACTTTCTGCATACGCTTGGTTCCGCAGAGTGAATAAGGGGCCCAATAGCAGATCTCGGCTTGACTGCCCCGGAGCCACGCACTTGTAATTTCACTCGTGTCGTTACGTAGCAATCAGTGACGACATCGTCACGGGGACGCACAGACAGAGCGAGGGGCGCACATGACCGAGCTGTTTCAGGAACTGCTGGTCGAGGAGGCGGACGAAGAGCTCGGGTGGCAGGAGCGCGCTCTGTGCGCCCAGACCGACCCCGAGTCCTTCTTTCCCGAGAAGGGCGGCTCCACCCGAGAGGCCAAGAAGGTCTGCCTCGCCTGCGAGGTCCGCTCCGAATGCCTTGAGTACGCCCTCGCCAACGACGAGCGATTCGGCATCTGGGGCGGTCTGTCCGAGCGGGAACGCCGCCGCCTGAAAAAGGCAGCGGTCTGAAACGGCCCGGCCGCGCGCCGCACGGCATAGCGAACGCACGACACAGCACACGACGGAACGCACTTCGGCGCATGACGGACAGCGCGCCGGACGGGACGACGAGCGCGACACACGGCACGGCACACGGTCCGCCTCCTGCACCTTCCCCGCAGGAGGCGGACCGCTGTCGTGGCAGCCGTTAGGGTGGGGCGCTGTCCAGCAGCCTCCGAGGGCACACCACCCCCGGACCCCCGGCCGGAGGGCCCGTACCGCGATGTCCCTGCACAGTCAGTCGACGGCCTCCTACCAGGCCCCGGCCACACCCGAGTTCCCCCGGCACGTCGTCACCGCGGTCCTCGTCGCCCATGACGGCGCCCGCTGGCTGCCCCGGACGCTCGCGGGCCTCCTGGGCCAGGAACGCCCCGCGCAGAACCACATCGCCGCCGACACCGGCAGCGCCGACGACTCCGCGCGCCTGCTCACCGAAGCCTTCGGCGACGACCACGTCCTGCACCTCGCCCGACGCACCGGCTTCGGCACCGCGGTCGACGAGTCCGCCCGCAGCGCGGGCACCCTGAGCCCCGAGGACCTCCCGTACCTCCAGCGCCCCAGCGGCTGGGACCCCGTCAGCCGCACCTGGCGCGACGACGCGTACGACCTCCCCGAGCTCCCTCACGGCGAACCCGTCCAGTGGCTCTGGCTCCTGCACGACGACAGCGCCCCCGAACCCGACGCCCTCACCGAACTGCTCCGCGTCGCCGAGGACAACCCCGACGCCGGTGTCATCGGCCCCAAACTGCGCGGCTGGTACGACAAGAAGCAGCTCCTCGAAGCCGGCGTCACCATCGCCCGCAGCGGCCGCCGCTGGACCGGACTCGACCGCCGCGAACAGGACCAGGGCCAGCACGACCAGGTCCGCCCCGTCCTGTCCGTCTCCACCGCCGGCATGCTGGTCCGCCGCGACGTCTACGACGAGCTCGGCGGCTTCGACCGGCGCCTGCCCCTGATGCGCGACGACGTCGACCTGTGCTGGCGCGCCCAGAGCGCCGGCCACACCGTCCTCGTCGCCCCCGACGCCGTCCTGCGGCACGCCGAGGCCTCCGCCCGCGAACGCCGCACCGTCGACTGCGCCGGACGCACCGCGGCCGGCCCGCACCGCGTCGACAAGGCCGGCGCCGTCTACACGATCCTCGCCAACAGCTCCGGCCGCGCCCTGCCCTACGTCCTGCTGCGCGTCCTGCTCGGAACCGTGCTGCGCACCCTCGCCTACCTCATCGGCAAGGCCCCCGGCCAGGCCGTCGACGAGCTCACCGGCCTGCTCGCCACCCTGCTCCGCCCCGGCCGGCTCCTCGCCGCCCGCAAGGCCCGCCGCCGCCCCGCCGTCCCCGCCGCCGAACTGCGCCCGCTCTTCCCCCCGCCGGGAGCCTCCCTGCGGGCCAACGCGGAACAGCTCGCCGGCTACTTCGGCGGCGACCGCGACACCGCCTCCGCCCCCGCGGGCCGGCACGGCGGAGGCAGCGTCCTCGACGCCCCCGGCGAGGACGGCGACTACCTGGTGGAGGCCGAGCGCTTCGCCCGCCTCAAGCGGCTCGCCCGCAACCCCGCGCCCGTCCTCCTCGCCCTCCTGGCCCTCGTCTCCCTCGCCGCCTGCCGCGGCCTCATCGGCGGCGGCTCCCTCATGGGCGGCGCCCTGCTGCCCGCCCCCGGCAGCGGCTCCGACCTCTGGGCCGCCTACACCGACGGCTGGCACGCCGTCGGCACCGGCTCCACCGTCTCCGCACCGCCCTACCTGGCCGTCCTCGGCACCCTCGCCACCCTGCTGTTCGGCTCCACCCAGGCGGCCCTGACCCTGCTGCTCGCCGGATCCGTCCCGCTCGCCGGCCTCACCGCCTACTTCGCCTCCCGGCCGCTCGTCGAATCCCGGCTGCTGCGCGCCTGGGCGGCCATCGCCTACGCCTTCCTCCCCGCCGTGACCGGAGCCCTCGCCGGCGGCCGCCTCGGCACCGCGGTCCTCGCCGTCGTACTGCCCCTCCTCGCCCGCGCCGCCGTCGCCGCCTTCGACCTCGCCGACGGCGCGGAAGCCACCGACCGGCGGGGCGGCCGGCGCGCGGTGTGGACGTACACGCTGCTGCTCACCCTCACCACCGCCTTCACCCCCGTCGTGTGGCCGCTGGCCGCCGTCCTCGGGACCGGCGCACTGGTGCTGCGCCGAGCGCACTGGAAGGCGTACGGCCTGCGACTGCTCGCCACCCTCGCCGTCCCCCTCGTCGTACTCGCCCCCTGGTCGCTGGGCCTGCTCACGCACCCCGGCCGCCTCCTGCACGAGGCCGGACTGCCCTACGGGACCGGCTCCGCCGACGCCCTCGGCCTGCTCGCCCTGAGCCCCGGCGGCCCCGGCACCGGCCCCGGAGCGGTGCTCGCCGGCATCGTCCTCGCCGCCCTGGCCGCCCTGCTGCGCACCGACCGCGCCTTCGCCGTCCGCACCGCCTGGGCCGCCGCCCTCGCCGGGCTGCTCCTCGCCGTCGTCCTCAACCGCACCGCCTGGGCCGGCCCCGCCACCCTCGTCTACGGGCTCGCCCTGCTCGCGGCCGCCGCCCTCGGCGCCGACGGTGCCAAGGAACGCGTCGCCGCCCGCAGCTTCGGCTGGCGCCAGCCGCTGGCCGCCCTCATCGCCCTGGCCGCCGCCGCGGGACCGCTGGTCGCCGGCCTCACCTGGATGCTCGCCGGCGCCGACGGCCCGCTGCAGCGACGTGACCCCGTACAGGTCCCGGCCTTCGTCGCGGACGCGGGCGGCGACGACAACCAGACCCGCACCCTGGTCCTCGACCTGGACCCGCCCGCCTCCGTCTCCTACAGCCTCGTCCGCGGCTCCGGCGGGCGCATCGGCGACGCGGACGTCGCCGCCCGCACCGGCGGCGACGCCCGCCTCGACAAGGTCGTCTCCAACCTCGTCGCCGGCTCCGGCGCCGACCAGTCCAGCCAGCTCAGCGCCTACGCCATCCGCTTCGTGATGTTCCGCCCCGGCGGCCCCGAGGACATCCGCCGCGTCCTCGACGCCACCCCGGGCCTCAGCCGCCGCCACCAGCAGGACGGCACCGCCCTGTGGGGCGTCGAACCGTGGCTGCCCCGCGCGGTCATCGTCTCCGGCAAGCAGGGCGAGGCCCCGATCCCGGTCGCCGCCGGACCCGTAGAGGCCCACAGCAAGATCCCCGCCGGTGACGCGGGCCGCGTCCTGCGCATCGCCGACCGGGCCGACGCGGGCTGGCGGGCCACCCTCGACGGCAAGCCCCTCAAGCCCAAGACCGTCGACGGCTGGGCGCAGGGCTTCGAACTGCCCGCCGACGGCGGCCGCCTCGACCTCGTCCACGAGGACTCCCTGCTGCAGACCGCCTGGTACTGGACCCAGGGCCTGCTCGCCCTGGTCCTGCTGGTGATGGCCCTGCCCGGCCGCCGCGCGGAGCTCGACGACGACCTGCCGGAGGAGGAGGCCGCGCTCCCGTCCCAGCCCGGCCCGGGCGAGGCCGGCGAGGGCCGCCGCGCCCGCAGGCTGCGCGCCGAGGCCGAACCGGCCCCCGTACCGGTGGAGACCGCCGCGGCCGCCGACCCGTACGCGCAGATCCCGGCACAGCCGGTGTACGGCGACGACAGCTACGCGTACCAGGCGTACGGCGACCAGGGCGGCTACGCCTACGAGCCGCAGCAGCAGGCCCCGTACGAGCCGTACCCGCAGTACGACCAGCAGGGCGGTCAGCGGGGTCAGAACGGGCAGGCGTACGAGGACCCGTACCCGCAGCAGCCGCAGCACCAGCCGGTCCAGGACCCGGACCAGCAGCAGTACCCCTACCCGTACGAGCCGTACCAGCCGTACGACCCCCACCACCCCCACGCACCGCACGACCCGCGTCCGGACGGGAGCTCCCAGCAGTGAAGCAGCGCGCACCCCTGACGCTCGCGGCGGTGACCGCGGCCCTGGCCGCCATCACCGGCGTCGCCGCCCTCACCGCGCCCGCCGCCGACGGCAAGTCGGCCGACGGCAAGTCGGCGGCCGCCGCCCGGATGCCGGTGGAGCGGTCCCTGCTGGTGTGCCCGGGACCCAGCTCCTCGGACATCGCCGAGACCACGTACACGGCCTTCACCCCCGGCGCCCCGGCCGGCGAGGGCAAGGGCTCGGCCCGGCTGCTCGGCGCCACCAAGGACGCCAAGCCGGTGCTGGAGGCCAAGGAGCCGGGCAAGCCCGTCGGGGCCACCGCCGCGGGCGCCGACGCACCCGCCCTCACCGGCAGCGCCGAGGGCGCCCTCGCCCCCGGCTGGACCGCGCAGCTGACCACCAAGGTCTCGGTCGGCCGGGCCCGCGGCGTCCTCGGCGTCGGCTGCACCGCACCCGGCACCGACTTCTGGTTCCCCGCGGTCAGCACGGCCAAGGGGCGCGAGGACTACGTCCACCTCACCAACCCCGACGACGCCGCGGCCATCGTCGACATCAAGATCTTCGGCCCGGACGGTCCGGCCAAGCCCGACGCCGGCACCAGCGAGAGCATCCGGGTCGACCCCAAGTCCACCAAGGCCGTGCTGCTGTCCTCCCTCGTCCCGGGCGCCCAGCTCGCGGACGCCACCGCCCACGTGACCACGCGCGCGGGCCGGGTCGGCGCGTCGGTCCAGGTCGGCGAGGAGGGGGTGGGAGCCGACTGGCTGCCGGCCGCCGCCGACCCGGCGGGCTCGCTCGTCCTGCCGGGCATCCCGGCGGACGCCACCTCCGTACGGCTCGTCGCCTTCGTACCGGGTGAGGAGGACGCGGACCTCAAGGTGCGCCTGGCCGGACCGGGCGGCTCGATCAGCCCGGCGGGCAGCGAGCAGCTGCACGTCAAGGCCGGTATGACGGCGTCCGTGGACCTCAAGGACCTGACCCGCGGGGAGGCCGGCTCGCTGCTGCTGGCCCCGTCCGACGCCAAGAAGTCCGCCCCGGTCGTCGCCGCCCTGCGGGTGGTCCGCGGCAGCGGCGCCAAGCAGGAGATCGGCTTCATCCCCGCCACCAGGCCGGTCGGCGCACGGGCGACGGTGGCCGACAACCGGCCCGAGGAGAACACCACCCTGCTGGCCCTGACGGCCCCGGCCGCCGACGCGAAGGTCAAGGTGACCGCCTCGCCGGGCACCGGCGGCGGCGAGGCCGCCTCCCAGGAGGTCACGGTCAAGGCGGGCACCACGCAGATGGTGTCCCTGGCCCCGGCGGGCGGCAAGGGCTCCTACGCCCTCACCGTCGAGACCCTCTCGGGCGGCCCGGTCCACGCGGCCCGCACCCTGTCCCTCCCGCACGAGGGAATCGCGATGTTCACCGTCCAGGGACTCTCGGACGACCATTCCACGGTCTCCGTCCCGAAGGCCGCCCAGGACCTCTCGGTCCTGACCGGATGACACCCGGATGAAGCGGCGCCCCCGGTACGCGACAGCGGGACGGGCTCTGGGCCCCGGCCCGGGCCGTCTAGTTCTCGCCGTACCGGGGGTCCACCGTCTCCGGTGAGAGACCCAGCAGCTCGGCCACCTGCTCCACGACGATCTCGTGGACCAGCATCGCCTTCTCGTCCCGCGTCTTGGTACGGATCTCCACCGGTCGGCGGAAGACCACGATCCGGGCGGGCCGCCCCTCGCGCGACTCGGCCACCGCACCCAGCGGCACCGCCTCGTCGTTCCAGCCGCCGTCCGGACCGCCCGGCGGCCCCGGCACGTCACCGATCAGGAACTCGACCTCGGCCAGCTGCGGCCAGCGCCGCTCCAGCCGCTCCACGGAATCCCGTACGAGATCCCCGAACAGCTCCGACCGGCTGGCCGCCAGCGGTACCTGAGGGGGTGCCAGCGGACCGCGCATCCCGCGCCCGTGCCGGTCCCGCCGACGTGGGCGCGGCTCGGTCCGGGACCCTGCGGGGGGCTCGGCGGGGCAGGGAGGAAGAGGGGTGTCCGTCACTCCCGCAGGGTAGCTCCGAGCACGACACGGGGGAGTGAGCGGCGGTGGAGTCGTCGCGGCCCGGTCAAGAGTGCGGTACCGTCCAACGTCGTGAGCCTTGTACGTCGCTGTTCGCGCACTGCGTGCGGCCGCCCTGCCGTCGCGACACTGACGTACGTCTACGCCGATTCGACCGCAGTTCTCGGCCCGCTCGCCACCTACGCCGAACCCCACTGCTACGACCTGTGCGCCGAGCACTCGGAGCGCCTGACCGCCCCACGGGGCTGGGACGTCGTGCGCCTGTCCGACGGCTCCGGGCCGTCCCGCCCCAGCGGCGACGACCTCGAAGCCCTCGCCAACGCCGTCCGCGAAGCCGCCCGCCCGCCCGGGCGCACGGCCGAGGCCGGCCGGGCCGGCCAGGGCGGCCCGTCCACCGGCGAGACCCGTCGTGGACACCTGCGCGTCCTGAGATCGCCCGATTCCTGACGCTCCGATGGCCTGAAGAGCCACTCCTGGTTCAGGGTAGGTTTTGCTGAACCGCACAGGACCTTCAGGAGGGCAGGCAGTGGCCGCAGATCTTTCGAACATCGTCAAGGCGTACGACGTGCGTGGTGTCGTGCCGGACGAGTGGGACGAGTCCCTGGCCGAGCTGTTCGGTGCGGCGTTCGTGGAGGTCGTTCCCGCCGCGGCGATCGTGATCGGTCATGACATGCGGCCTTCGTCGCCGGGTCTGTCGGCTGCGTTCGCGCGGGGTGCGGCGGCGCGTGGTGTGGACGTGACGCTGATCGGGCTGTGCTCGACGGATCAGCTGTACTACGCGTCGGGTTCGCTGGGTCTGCCGGGTGCGATGTTCACGGCGTCGCACAATCCGGCGCAGTACAACGGCATCAAGCTGTGTCGTGCGGGTGCTGCTCCGGTGGGTCAGGACACGGGTCTGTCGCAGATCCGTGAGCTGGTCGAGACGTGGTCGGACGAGGGTGCTCCGGCCGTTCCGGCGGGCACGGTGGCGGGTTCGGTCACGGAGCTGGACTCCCTGCCCGGCTATGCCGCGCACCTGAAGGGTCTGGTGGACGTGGCGTCGATCCGTCCGCTGAAGGTGGTGGTGGACGCGGGCAACGGCATGGGCGGTCACACGGTCCCGACGGTGTTCGAGGGTCTGCCGCTGGACGTGGTTCCGATGTATTTCGAGCTGGACGGGACGTTCCCGAACCACGAGGCGAATCCGCTGGATCCGAAGAACGTGGTGGATCTGCAGGCGCGGGTGCTGGCGGAGGGTGCGGATCTGGGTATCGCGTTCGACGGTGACGCGGACCGCTGCTTCATCGTGGACGAGCGGGGTGTGGGTGTTTCGCCGTCGGCGATCACGGCGTTGGTCGCGGCGCGTGAGCTGGGCCGTCATGGCGGGTCGGGCACGGTGATCCACAATCTGATCACGTCGTGGTCGGTGCCGGAGGTCGTGCGTGAGAACGGCGGGACGCCGGTGCGTACCCGGGTGGGTCATTCCTTCATCAAGGAGGAGATGGCGAAGACGGGTGCGATCTTCGGTGGTGAGCACTCGGCGCACTATTACTTCAAGGATTTCTGGAACGCGGACACGGGCATGCTGGCGGCGCTGCACGTGCTGGCGGCGCTGGGTGGTCAGGAGGGTCCGTTGTCGGCGCTGGTGGCCTCCTATGACCGGTATGCGGGTTCGGGGGAGATCAACTCGACGGTCGCGGACCAGGCCGGGCGTCTGGCGGCGGTGAGCGAGACCTACGGCGGCGCGGAGGGTGTCACGCTGGACGAGCTCGACGGCCTGACCGTGACCGCTGAGGACTGGTGGTTCAACGTCCGTGCCTCGAACACCGAGCCGTTGCTGCGTTTGAACGTGGAGGCTCGTGACGAGGCCACCCTGGCCAAGGTCCGCGACGAGGTCCTGGCCCTCATCCGCGCCTGACGCGCTCCCGCGCCGGGTCCCGGGGCGCAGCCCCGGGACCCGCCCGAACCCCGCCCCACGACACCGCGCCGCCACGGACTCGGCGGTACGCTGACCTCGCCCCACCCACATGCCCGAAGGGAATCGCCCCATGCCGCTCGAAGCCGGCCTCCTGCAGATCCTCGCCTGCCCCGCCTGCCACTCGCCCCTTGAGGACAAGTCGGCCGACGAGACGGCGCCCGAGCTGATCTGCACCGGTCAGGACTGCGGCCTCGCGTACCCGGTCCGGGACGGGATCCCCGTGCTCCTCGTGGACGAGGCCCGCCGCCCCGCCTGACCCCTGCCGCGCCCGAGAAGCACGGGCAGACGCAGACGCTGAGACCGATTCCGCCACCCTGGATCCGTCAACACCGCCGGAGGCCGCCATGCTCGACGAGTCGCTCCTCGACGCACCGGACGATCTCGCCCGCGTCGACCGCAGGGGCCTGCTCCGCGGTGCGGCCGAGGCGGGCGCCAGAGTCCGTACCGCCGCCCGGCACGCGACCGAGGCCGGCCTCGCCGAGCTGCGCCCCGACGGCCGCCCGCGCTCCGTCCTGATCGCCGGGCCCGGCACGGCCGCCACCGGCGTGGCCGACCTGCTCGGCGCCCTCGCCGGGGCCTCCGCGCCCGTCATCCGGCTGGAGCCCACCGGCGTCGCCCACGCCGCCGGCGCACTGCGCTGGGCCCTGCCCGGCTGGGCCGGACCCGTCGACCTGCTGCTCCTCACCACCACCGACGGCACCGAGCCCGGGCTCGCGGTCCTCGCCGAGCAGGCGTACCGGCGCGGCTGCACCGTCGTCGCCGTCGCCCCCGAGCGCTCACCGCTGAGCGAGGCGGTGGACGGCGCGCACGGGCTCCTCGTACCGATGGCCAAGGCCCCGTACCAGGAGTACGACGAGTCCGCCGCGGCCGGACCCGGCGCCCTCTGGGCCCTGCTGACGCCGCTGCTGCTGCTCCTCGACAAGGTCGGCCTGATCACCGCCGCCCCGGACACCCTGCAACTCGTCGCCGACCGGCTCGACCGGACGGCCGAACGCTGCGGGCCCGCCATCGCCACCTACTCCAACCCGGCCAAGACCCTCGCCGCCGAGCTGGCCGACACGCTCCCCCTGATCTGGAGCGAGGGCACCGGCGCCGCCCCCGCGGGCCGCCGCTTCGCCGCGACCCTCGCCGAGCTCGCCGGCCGCCCCGCCCTGGCCGCCGTGCTTCCCGAGGCGCTGCCCGCCCACGGCGTCCTGCTCGCGGGATCCTTCGCCGCGGGTGCCGACCCCGACGACTTCTTCCGTGACCGGGTCGAAGAGCCCCAGGCCCTTCGCGCCCGCATCGTCCTGCTGCGTGACCGGCCGGCCGGTGGCCTCACCGCCGCCCCCGCCGCACGCGAGCTCGCGCACAGCCACGACACGGCGATCAGCGAGCTCGAACCGGAGGAGGGCGTCGAACTGGAGCAGCTCGCCGAACTCCTCGCCGTCACGGATTTCGCCACCGCCTACCTGGCGTTGGCTTCCGGGGGACACAGCTGAGGCACGGAAGTACCCAGCTCTATCCAGGAAGACGACGATGGACCGCCTGACGAACACGATCCGCCCCTACGCCTGGGGATCCACCACGGCCCTCCCCACGCTCCTCGGTGTCGAACCCACCGGTGAGCCCCAGGCCGAGATGTGGATGGGAGCCCACCCGGCCGCCCCCTCCCGCATCGACCGGGGAGCGGGCGAGCGGGCGCTCTCGGACGTCATCGCCGCCGATCCCGAAGGCGAGCTGGGCGCTGCCACCGTCGCCAAGTTCGGCCCCCGGCTGCCCTTCCTGTTCAAGATCCTCGCCGCCGGCGCCCCGCTCTCCCTCCAGGTCCACCCCGACCTGGACCAGGCCCGGGCGGGTTTCGCGGACGAGGAGCGCCGTGGGGTCCCGATCGACGCGGACCACCGCAACTACAAGGACCCCAACCACAAGCCCGAAATGATCTGCGCGCTCACCGCGTTCGACGGGCTGTGCGGCTTCCGGCCGCCGCTGGAGGCCGCCGACCTCCTCGCGGGCCTGGACGTGGACAGCCTCAAGCCGTACGTCGACCTGCTGCGCGCGCACCCCGAAGAGGCCGCCCTGCGCGAGATGCTGACGGCCGTACTGACCGCGGACCGCGCCGAGATGGCCCACACCGTGCACGACGTCGCCACCGCCGTCACGCGCCTCGGCGGCCGGTACGCCCCGTACGCCACGCTGGTCCACCACTTCCCGGGCGACCCGGGCGTCATCGCCGCGATGCTGCTGAACCACGTACGACTCCAGCCCGGCGAGGCGATGTTCCTCGGCGCCGGCGTCCCGCACGCCTACATCGACGGCCTCGGCGTCGAGTTGCTGGCCAACTCGGACAACGTGCTGCGCGCCGGGCTCACCCCCAAGCACGTGGACGTGCCCGAGCTGCTGAAGGTCGCGAAGTTCGAGCCGGGCGACCCCAGCCTGCTGCGGCCCGAGGGCGACGGCGAGGAGGTCTACGAGACCCCCATCGACGAGTTCCGGCTCTCCCGCTTCCTCCTCGCGCCCGGCGGCGCCTCCCGCCTGCTCCCGCACGACACCCCGCAGATCCTGCTCTGCACGGCGGGCTCTCCGCAGGCCGGCGAACTGGCCCTGAACCCGGGGGATTCGGTCTTCGTACCGGCGGGCGAAAAGGTCGAACTGTCCGGAAGCGGTACGGTCTTCCGCGCCACCGTGGTGGTCTGACGTAGCGTCCCTCCCACCGGCTGCAACAATGTGCGGCCGGTAGTCAGTGGCTAGGAAGGACACCCTGCACCCATGAGCGCGTCGGGCGGTACCAAGGCGATCGTGGCGGCACTCGCCGCCAACCTCGCCATCGCTGTAGCCAAATTCGTGGCATACCTCTTCAGCGGCTCCTCGTCGATGCTCGCGGAAAGCGTCCACTCGCTGGCCGACTCCGGGAACCAGGGGCTGCTGCTGCTCGGCGGCAAGAAGGCGCAGCGCGAGGCCACACCGCAACACCCCTTCGGGTACGGGCGCGAGCGCTACATCTACGCCTTCCTGGTCTCCATCGTGCTCTTCACCGTCGGTGGCATGTTCGCCATCTACGAGGGCTACGAGAAGATCCACGAGCCGCACCCCATCGAGGCCTGGTACTGGCCCGTGGGCGTCCTGGTCTTCGCGATCGTCGCCGAGAGCTTCTCCTTCCGGACCGCCATCAAGGAATCGAACGAGATCCGCGGCAAGCTCACGTGGACCCAGTTCATCCGGCGGGCCAAGGCCCCCGAGCTGCCCGTCGTCCTCCTGGAGGACTTCGGCGCCCTCGTCGGCCTGGTCCTGGCCCTCGGCGGTGTCGGCCTCGCCCTGCTGACGGGCGACGGGATCTGGGACGGCATCGGCACCCTGTGCATCGGTGTGCTGCTCATCCTCATCGCGATCGTCCTGGCCGCGGAGACCAAGTCGCTCCTGCTCGGTGAGGCCGCGGGCGTCGAGGACGTCGAGAAGATCAAGGCCGCGGTCGTCGACGGGGACGTCGTCACCCGCGTGATCCACATGCGCACCCTGCACCTGGGCCCGGAGGAGCTGCTGGTCGCCGCCAAGATCGCGGTCGAGGGCAACGACACCGCGACCCAGGTGGCCGACGCGATCAACGCCGCCGAAGCCCGCATCCGCGAGGCCGTCCCGATCGCCCGGGTCATCTACCTGGAGCCGGACATCTACCGCCCCGAAGCCGCCCAGTAGGCACGCGGCCGTGAACGCCCGAAGGCCCCCGCGAGCAGCTGCCCGCGGGGGCCTTCGGGCGTTCACGGGGCCCTCAGCCCCCCGGCGGCGGCACCAGCCCCGCGTACGCCGGGTGCACCGCGGCCGCCGCCGCCCGGCGGCGCAGCCGCAGCGCGACGGCGCCGAACAGCGCACCGGCGCACAGCACCGCGAGGCCGGCGAGTGCCGCGGACCGCAGGCCGACGAGCAGCGGATCGCCCTGGTCGACCAGCGCGCCGTTCACGTCCGACAGGGGCACGGTTCCGCTCTCCGAATCCTGGAACCGGAAGCGGGAGTCGGCGGAGTTGCCGCGGTTGTCGCCCAGCACGAACAGCCGGCCCTTGGGCACCGTCACACTGAACGGGCCGGGCGACCCCGCCACCGGATCGCCGTTCAGTACGTACGGCTCGTCCAGCGGCTTCCCGTTCAAGGTCAGCGTCCGGTCCCCGGGGGTGTAGGCGATGTGGTCGCCGCCCACCGCGACCACCCGTTCCACGGACTGGTGCTGCTCACCCCAGGCCGAGGCGTCGAAGAGCACCACGTCGCCGCGGTTCACCTTGACGGTCAGCAGGTTGAAGACCACCGACGAGCCCGTGGTGAGGGTCGGCCTCATGTGGTCCGACGGTATGACCTTCGTCGGCATGAAGAAGTACCCGCCCAGACCCCCGACGCAGCCCAGAAGCGCCCCCAGCACCAGCATCGCCACCGACGCCACCCCGAGTCGCCGTCCCGGTACCCGGTCCTGCTTTCCCATTCCCCGCCCCTGCTTCCGTTCGATCCGACGTGCGGCCGAACTGTACGGGCCGATCACGCCGGCCCCGCCGACGGGGTGTCACACCACGCGAGGAGCCCCGGGGCGCCCCAGGGAAAGACGCGGCCAGTTCTCCGGCTGACTGGGGCAGACTCCGCCGGTCGGTGTAGATTCGTGCCCAGTGTCAGGCGTCGCTGCTGATGGCGGGTCGGGCGGTCCCTGCGACCGGCCGAGGGGAGAGAGGACCCCCGACGGACTGTGCTCGGTGCCCCGTCCCCAGGACGGCGCACGGCCCAGCCGTACCCACCCTCTCGAACCATGAGGAGCAGCACCCATGGACTTCAAGGTCGCAGACCTCTCCCTTGCCGCGTTCGGCCGCAAGGAGATCACCCTGGCCGAGCACGAGATGCCGGGTCTGATGTCGATCCGCGCCGAGTACGCGGAGGCGCAGCCCCTCGCCGGCGCCCGCATCACCGGTTCGCTGCACATGACCGTGCAGACCGCCGTACTCATCGAGACCCTCGTCGCCCTCGGCGCCGACGTCCGCTGGGCCTCCTGCAACATCTTCTCCACCCAGGACCACGCGGCCGCCGCCATCGCGGTGGGCCCGAACGGCACCCCGGAGAACCCGCAGGGCGTTCCCGTCTTCGCCTGGAAGGGCGAGACGCTGGAGGAGTACTGGTGGTGCACGGAGCAGGCGCTGACCTGGCCGAACACCCCCACCGGCGGCCCGAACATGATCCTCGACGACGGCGGTGACGCCACCCTCCTCGTCCACAAGGGCGTCGAGTTCGAGAAGGCCGGCTCGGCCCCGGACCCGTCGACGGCCGACTCCGAGGAGTACGCCCACATCCTCACCCTGCTCAACCGCACCCTCGGCGAGTCCCCCCAGAAGTGGACCCAGCTCGCCTCCGAGATCCGCGGCGTGACGGAGGAGACCACCACCGGTGTCCACCGCCTCTACGAGATGATGTCCGAGGGCACCCTGCTGTTCCCGGCGATCAACGTGAACGACGCCGTCACCAAGTCGAAGTTCGACAACAAGTACGGCTGCCGCCACTCCCTGATCGACGGCATCAACCGCGCCACCGACGTCCTCATCGGCGGCAAGGTCGCGGTCGTCTTCGGCTACGGCGACGTCGGCAAGGGCTGCGCCGAGTCGCTGCGCGGCCAGGGCGCCCGCGTCATCGTCACCGAGATCGACCCGATCTGCGCCCTGCAGGCGGCGATGGACGGATACCAGGTCGCCACCCTCGACGACGTCGTCGAGACGGCCGACATCTTCATCACGACCACGGGCAACAAGGACATCATCATGGCCGCCGACATGGCCAAGATGAAGCACCAGGCCATCGTGGGCAACATCGGCCACTTCGACAACGAGATCGACATGGCCGGCCTGGCCAAGGTCGAGGGCATCGTCAAGGACGAGGTCAAGCCCCAGGTCCACACCTGGAAGTTCCCCGACGGCAAGGTCCTGATCGTCCTCTCCGAGGGCCGCCTGCTGAACCTCGGCAACGCGACGGGCCACCCCTCCTTCGTGATGTCGAACTCGTTCGCGGACCAGACCCTGGCCCAGATCGAGCTCTTCACCAAGCCGCAGGAGTACCCGACCGAGGTCTACGTGCTCCCGAAGCACCTCGACGAGAAGGTCGCCCGCCTCCACCTCGACGCCCTCGGCGTCAAGCTCACCACGCTCCGCCCGGAGCAGGCCGCCTACATCGGCGTCCAGGTGGAAGGCCCGTACAAGCCGGACCACTACCGCTACTGATCACTCCCTGATCACCACCTGATCAGCGGAAATCAGCAGAACGTGCAGCAGGCCCCCGGCACCCGTGCCGGGGGCCTGCCCCGTGTCCCCCTCGATCCGAAGAAGAGTGCGCACCATGCCCCGCGGCCGCTACTCGCTCCACGACCCGCACGACCACACCCCGCTCGGCGAAGAGCACTTCCACTGCGCCCCCGGGCCCTCCGGCTGGCGCTACGTCTCCCAGCTCACCGGCCCGGACGGGGACCACCGCGGTTCCGTCGACCTGGCGATCGACGAGCTCGGCCGCCCCATCCGCATGGAGATCAACGCCGCGAGCTGGCAGGTGCGCGGCGCCGCCATCGACGGCGTCACCTGGGTCCGTACCGACCCCACCGGCACCGAGGCCACCGAGGGCAACATCGCCGCCCCCGGCTTCACCGGCACCTCCCCGGCCTTCCTCGTCGCCACGGCCCGCCTGCTGCGCCCGGCCCCCGGCGCCCCCGCCACCCGCGTCCGGCTCCTGGCCCTGACGGACCCGGTCCTGGCACCCCGTACGGTCGACCAGGCGTGGGCCCTCGTCGCCCGCACGGAACACCCCACGGACAGCGGCCCGCTGCTGGTGGACGAGTACCAGGTCAGCGCCCTGGACACGGGCGAGGTCCACACGATCCACATCGCCGGGGACGTGGTGCTCTCGGCCCCCGGCATCGAACTCGAACACCTGGAGACGCCGCCCTCGGCCTTCGAGGAGCAGTGATCCCTCAGGCGGGCGGCGCGAACCCGCCGGCCCGCGGAGCCTCCACGGGTGCCACGGGTGCCACAGGTGCTACGGGTGCCACCGGCGCGGGAGCCGCGTAGGGCACCGGCGCGACGACGGGCACCGGCCCCGGTACCGGGGCGGGCGAGAACCCGTGGCCAGGGCCCACGGCGGACGGCCGGAACGCCCGGGCGGCGTCCCGCGACTGCCGCTCGTGCACCACGGCCATCAGGAACGCGGCGGCCGGCACCCCGGCCGGCGGCGGAGCCCCCGTACGCGCCACCAGATCGTCCGCGAGCCGCACCGCCATCGCGGCACCCACCTGCGGATCCAACTGGTTCATCCGCGTCAGGTACTGGCGTATCGCCAGCCACAGCCCGTCCGGCACCGCCGAAAGATCCAGCCCGGTGAACCGCCCCGCCAGCCACGGCGGCGGCGGAGGCACCGGCATCACCCGGGTCCCCGGTACCCGCTCCCGGACCACCAGCGTCCCGGCGAACACGTCACCGAGCCGCCGCCCCCGCACCGACACCAGCGAGGCGATGCACGCGATCGACCCGAAGGTCAGCATCAGCTCCACGATCCCCATGGCCCCGCGCACCAGAGCGTGCCGGAACCGGATCGGCCCGCCGTCGTCCCGTACGACCCGCAGCCCGCAGGCGAGCTTGCCGAGCGAACGCCCGTGGGACAGCGTCTCCACCGCGATCGGCACACCCACCAGGACCAGCAGGAAGCTCGCCACCGACACCGCCGCCCGGGCCGCCTCGTCCAGCGAGGCGGTGGCCATGGTCAGCCCGACGGAGATGAGCACGTATCCGGTGACGTACACGGCCAGGTCCAGGAGGATCGCCAGCCCGCGGCTCGGCAGCCGCGCGGGCCTGAGCCCCAGGACGACCGCGTCCCCCGTCACCAGATCGCTCACCACAGCACCTCTCATGTGACCTGCCCCCCGCCCCTACGTCATCCAGTCTGCCAAGCTGACCACACTAGGAATAGGCAGTGGCCAGGGGACCTGGGACAGGGGAGCGGCAACCGGATGGATCTCGACGTCTTCGTGACAGCGCACCGTGCGGAGTGGGACCGCCTGGAGCAGCTCCTGGGCCGCGGCCGAAAGCTGACCGGCGAGGAGGCCGACGAACTCGTCGCCCTCTACCAGCGCACCTCCACCCACCTCTCCCGGATCCAGTCCAGCGCCCCGGACCCGATGCTGACCGGCCGGCTGACCCAGCTGGTCGCCCGCGCCCGTGCCACGGTGACGGGCACCCGCCGGGCCGGCTGGCGCGACGCCGCCCTCTTCTTCACGGCGGGCTTCCCGGCCGCCGTCTACCGCAGCCGCCGCTGGTGGATACCCACGGCCCTGCTCTCCACGGCGCTCGGCGTGCTCATCGGCTGGTGGATCGCCACGCACCCGGAAGTCCAGGGCGCGATCGCGGCGCCCGAGGAACTGAAGGCGCTCACCCAGCCCGGCGGCGAGTACGAGACGTACTACTCCAGCCACCCCGCGGGCTCCTTCGCCGCCCAGGTGTGGACGAACAACGCCCAGGCGGCGGCGATCTGCCTGGTCCTGGGCGCGTTCCTGGGAATCCCCGTGCTCTGGATCCTCTTCCTGAACATGGCCAACCTCGGCGTCGGCCTCGGCCTGATGGCTTCCGCGGGCCGCCTCGACGTCTTCCTGGGCCTGATCCTCCCGCACGGCCTGCTCGAACTGACGGCGGTGTTCGTGGCCGCGGGCATGGGCCTGCGCCTGGGCTGGACGGTCATCGACCCCGGCCCCCGCACCCGCCGCACGGCCCTCGCGGAACAGGGCCGCACCGCGCTCGGCATGGCCATCGGCCTCGCGGTGGTCCTCTTCATCTCCGGCCTGATCGAGGGCTTCGTGACCCCGTCGGGCCTCCCCACCTGGGCCCGCATCACGATCGGCGTCGCAGCCGAGGTCGCCTTCCTCCTCTACGTCTTCATCCTGGGCGGCAGGGCCGCGCGCGCCGGCGACGTGGGCGACGTGGAGGCCGCCGACCAGACGGCGACGCTCCCGACCGCGGCCTGATGTGCGTACAAGCCTGTTGAGCTGCTAGTCTCCTCGTCGTCCCGCGAAGACCGTTGACACGGAGCGCGCGGGGAGGTAGATTCGAACGGTTGCCTCGAACTGGACAAGTTCGGCAGCGATGGTTTAAACTCTCTCTCGCCCCGATAAGGAATTGAATTCCAGCGGGGTACAGCCGACTCCTCATTCAGGAATCCGAAGCCGGGAAATCCGGTGGAGAACTTCTGATAGAGTCGGAACCGCCGGAAAGGGAAAGCGCGAAAGCGCAAATACCTGGAAAGCACCGAGGAAGTCGGACACGAAAGAGTCTGATAGAGTCGGAAACGCAAGAACAGAACGAAAGCCCGGAGGAAAGCCCGAGAGGGTGAGTACAAAGGAAGCGTCCGTTCCTTGAGAACTCAACAGCGTGCCAAAAATCAACGCCAGAAGTTGATACCCCGTCCACTTCGGTGGATGAGGTTCCTTTGAAAAAGACCTGTAAGGCTCCGGTTCGCCGGTGCACTTGCAGGCAACAACACAGCGAGGACGTTGTGGCGCGTCGGTCATATTCCGACATGATGCGCCCGCTCTAAGTGATGTGTGCACCCGATTACGGGTAAACATTCATGGAGAGTTTGATCCTGGCTCAGGACGAACGCTGGCGGCGTGCTTAACACATGCAAGTCGAACGATGAAGCCCTTCGGGGTGGATTAGTGGCGAACGGGTGAGTAACACGTGGGCAATCTGCCCTTCACTCTGGGACAAGCCCTGGAAACGGGGTCTAATACCGGATACCACTCCTGCCTGCATGGGCGGGGGTTGAAAGCTCCGGCGGTGAAGGATGAGCCCGCGGCCTATCAGCTTGTTGGTGGGGTAATGGCCCACCAAGGCGACGACGGGTAGCCGGCCTGAGAGGGCGACCGGCCACACTGGGACTGAGACACGGCCCAGACTCCTACGGGAGGCAGCAGTGGGGAATATTGCACAATGGGCGAAAGCCTGATGCAGCGACGCCGCGTGAGGGATGACGGCCTTCGGGTTGTAAACCTCTTTCAGCAGGGAAGAAGCGAAAGTGACGGTACCTGCAGAAGAAGCGCCGGCTAACTACGTGCCAGCAGCCGCGGTAATACGTAGGGCGCAAGCGTTGTCCGGAATTATTGGGCGTAAAGAGCTCGTAGGCGGCTTGTCACGTCGGATGTGAAAGCCCGAGGCTTAACCTCGGGTCTGCATTCGATACGGGCTAGCTAGAGTGTGGTAGGGGAGATCGGAATTCCTGGTGTAGCGGTGAAATGCGCAGATATCAGGAGGAACACCGGTGGCGAAGGCGGATCTCTGGGCCATTACTGACGCTGAGGAGCGAAAGCGTGGGGAGCGAACAGGATTAGATACCCTGGTAGTCCACGCCGTAAACGTTGGGAACTAGGTGTTGGCGACATTCCACGTCGTCGGTGCCGCAGCTAACGCATTAAGTTCCCCGCCTGGGGAGTACGGCCGCAAGGCTAAAACTCAAAGGAATTGACGGGGGCCCGCACAAGCGGCGGAGCATGTGGCTTAATTCGACGCAACGCGAAGAACCTTACCAAGGCTTGACATATACCGGAAAGCATTAGAGATAGTGCCCCCCTTGTGGTCGGTATACAGGTGGTGCATGGCTGTCGTCAGCTCGTGTCGTGAGATGTTGGGTTAAGTCCCGCAACGAGCGCAACCCTTGTCCTGTGTTGCCAGCATGCCCTTCGGGGTGATGGGGACTCACAGGAGACCGCCGGGGTCAACTCGGAGGAAGGTGGGGACGACGTCAAGTCATCATGCCCCTTATGTCTTGGGCTGCACACGTGCTACAATGGCCGGTACAATGAGCTGCGATACCGTGAGGTGGAGCGAATCTCAAAAAGCCGGTCTCAGTTCGGATTGGGGTCTGCAACTCGACCCCATGAAGTCGGAGTCGCTAGTAATCGCAGATCAGCATTGCTGCGGTGAATACGTTCCCGGGCCTTGTACACACCGCCCGTCACGTCACGAAAGTCGGTAACACCCGAAGCCGGTGGCCCAACCCGTAAGGGAGGGAGCTGTCGAAGGTGGGACTGGCGATTGGGACGAAGTCGTAACAAGGTAGCCGTACCGGAAGGTGCGGCTGGATCACCTCCTTTCTAAGGAGCACAGTACCGATTGCAGACAAACGTTCTGCACGGTCAGCTCATGGGTGGAACGTTGATTAGTTGGCACGGTTTCTGAAACTCTCTGTAAGTACTGCTTCGGCGTGGAACACAGTGAAGTGGACGGGATCGTGCCTGGCACGTTGTTGGGTCCTGAAGGTACGGCCGTAAGGTCATGTCTTCAGTGCCGGCCCCAGTGAACTCGCCAGCTTGTCTGGTGGGGTGATGGGTGGCTGGTCGTTGTTTGAGAACTACACAGTGGACGCGAGCATCTGTGGCCAAGTTTTTAAGGGCGCACGGTGGATGCCTTGGCACCAGGAACCGATGAAGGACGTGAGAGGCCGCGATAGGCCCCGGGGAGCTGCCAACTGAGCTTTGATCCGGGGGTGTCCGAATGGGGAAACCCGGCAGTCGTCATGGGCTGTCACCCACTGCTGAACACATAGGCAGTGTGGAGGGAACGAGGGGAAGTGAAACATCTCAGTACCCTCAGGAAGAGAAAACAACCGTGATTCCGGGAGTAGTGGCGAGCGAAACCGGATGAGGCCAAACCGTATGCGTGTGATACCCGGCAGGGGTTGCGCATGCGGGGTTGTGGGAATTCTTTTGATCGGTCTGCCGGCCGGTCGGCGAGTCAGAAACCGTTGATGTAGTCGAAGGACATGCGAAAGGTCCGGCGTAGAGGGTAAGACCCCCGTAGACGAAACATCAGCGGCTTGCTTAAGAATCTCCCAAGTAGCACGGGGCCCGAGAAATCCCGTGTGAATCTGGCGGGACCACCCGCTAAGCCTAAATATTCCCTGGTGACCGATAGCGGATAGTACCGTGAGGGAATGGTGAAAAGTACCGCGGGAGCGGAGTGAAATAGTACCTGAAACCGTGTGCCTACAAGCCGTGGGAGCGTCGCCGTTGTTCTTCGGAACAACGGTCGTGACTGCGTGCCTTTTGAAGAATGAGCCTGCGAGTTAGCGGTGTGTAGCGAGGTTAACCCGTGTGGGGAAGCCGTAGCGAAAGCGAGTCCGAATAGGGCGATTGAGTTGCACGCTCTAGACCCGAAGCGGAGTGATCTAGCCATGGGCAGGTTGAAGCGGAGGTAAGACTTCGTGGAGGACCGAACCCACCAGGGTTGAAAACCTGGGGGATGACCTGTGGTTAGGGGTGAAAGGCCAATCAAACTCCGTGATAGCTGGTTCTCCCCGAAATGCATTTAGGTGCAGCGTCGTGTGTTTCTTGCCGGAGGTAGAGCACTGGATAGGCGATGGGCCCTACCGGGTTACTGACCTTAGCCAAACTCCGAATGCCGGTAAGTGAGAGCACGGCAGTGAGACTGTGGGGGATAAGCTCCATGGTCGAGAGGGAAACAGCCCAGAGCATCGACTAAGGCCCCTAAGCGTACGCTAAGTGGGAAAGGATGTGGAGTCGCAGAGACAACCAGGAGGTTGGCTTAGAAGCAGCCACCCTTGAAAGAGTGCGTAATAGCTCACTGGTCAAGTGATTCCGCGCCGACAATGTAGCGGGGCTCAAGCGTACCGCCGAAGTCGTGTCATTGCAGCAATAGGGCCAACGCCCGCTGTGATGGGTAGGGGAGCGTCGTGTGCCGGGTGAAGCAGCAGCGGAAGCTAGTTGTGGACGGTTCACGAGTGAGAATGCAGGCATGAGTAGCGATACACACGTGAGAAACGTGTGCGCCGATTGACTAAGGGTTCCTGGGTCAAGCTGATCTGCCCAGGGTAAGTCGGGACCTAAGGCGAGGCCGACAGGCGTAGTCGATGGACAACCGGTTGATATTCCGGTACCCGCTTTGAAACGCCCAATATCGAATCAGGCGATGCTAAGTCCGTGAAGCCGTTCCGGACCCTTCGGGGAAAGGAAAGTGGTGGAGCCGACGAACCAGACTTGTAGTAGGTAAGCGATGGGGTGACGCAGGAAGGTAGTCCAGCCCGGGCGGTGGTAGTCCCGGGGTAAGGGTGTAGGCCGAGGGGTAGGCAAATCCGTCCCTCATTAAGGCTGAGACCTGATGCCGAGCCGATTGTGGTGAAGTGGATGATCCTATGCTGTCGAGAAAAGCCTCTAGCGAGTTTCATGGCGGCCCGTACCCTAAACCGACTCAGGTGGTCAGGTAGAGAATACCGAGGCGTTCGGGTGAACTATGGTTAAGGAACTCGGCAAAATGCCCCCGTAACTTCGGGAGAAGGGGGGCCATCACTGGTGATCGGACTTGCTCCGTGAGCTGGGGGTGGCCGCAGAGACCAGCGAGAAGCGACTGTTTACTAAAAACACAGGTCCGTGCGAAGCCGTAAGGCGATGTATACGGACTGACGCCTGCCCGGTGCTGGAACGTTAAGGGGACCGGTTAGTGACCTTTCGGGGTTGCGAAGCTGAGAACTTAAGCGCCAGTAAACGGCGGTGGTAACTATAACCATCCTAAGGTAGCGAAATTCCTTGTCGGGTAAGTTCCGACCTGCACGAATGGCGTAACGACTTCTCGACTGTCTCAACCATAGGCCCGGTGAAATTGCACTACGAGTAAAGATGCTCGTTTCGCGCAGCAGGACGGAAAGACCCCGGGACCTTTACTACAGTTTGATATTGGTGTTCGGTTCGGCTTGTGTAGGATAGGTGGGAGACTTTGAAGCAGCCACGCCAGTGGTTGTGGAGTCGCCGTTGAAATACCACTCTGGTCGTGCTGGATGTCTAACCTCGGTCCGTGATCCGGATCAGGGACAGTGTCTGATGGGTAGTTTAACTGGGGCGGTTGCCTCCCAAAGGGTAACGGAGGCGCCCAAAGGTTCCCTCAGCCTGGTTGGCAATCAGGTGTTGAGTGTAAGTGCACAAGGGAGCTTGACTGTGAGACCGACGGGTCGAGCAGGGACGAAAGTCGGGACTAGTGATCCGGCGGTGGCTTGTGGAAGCGCCGTCGCTCAACGGATAAAAGGTACCCCGGGGATAACAGGCTGATCTTCCCCAAGAGTCCATATCGACGGGATGGTTTGGCACCTCGATGTCGGCTCGTCGCATCCTGGGGCTGGAGTCGGTCCCAAGGGTTGGGCTGTTCGCCCATTAAAGCGGTACGCGAGCTGGGTTTAGAACGTCGTGAGACAGTTCGGTCCCTATCCGCTGTGCGCGTAGGAATATTGAGAAGGGCTGTCCCTAGTACGAGAGGACCGGGACGGACGAACCTCTGGTGTGCCAGTTGTCCTGCCAAGGGCATGGCTGGTTGGCTACGTTCGGGAGGGATAACCGCTGAAAGCATCTAAGCGGGAAGCCTGCTTCAAGATGAGTATTCCCACCTCCTTGAGAGGGTAAGGCTCCCAGTAGACGACTGGGTTGATAGGCCAGATGTGGAAGCCCGGTAACGGGTGAAGCTGACTGGTACTAATAGGCCGAGGGCTTGTCCTCAGTTGCTCGCGTCCACTGTGTTAGTTCTGAAATAACGAACAGCTGTGTCCATGCCAGCGTGTTCAAATTTCATAGTGTTTCGGTGGTCATAGCGTTAGGGAAACGCCCGGTTACATTCCGAACCCGGAAGCTAAGCCTTTCAGCGCCGATGGTACTGCAGGGGGGACCCTGTGGGAGAGTAGGACGCCGCCGAACAATCATTGTGGGAAAGCCCCGCACCTTATGGTGCGGGGCTTTTCTGCGTTTACGGCCGTGGCCGGTTCGGACGCGGCTGCGGCCGTGACCTACCAGTCGGCCGGGTAGCCCTTGAGACTGCTCGTCGCGAGCGTCCAGCGGCCGGCGGTGACGCTGTCCCCGAAAGCGTAGGGAACCGTCTTTCGGTAGCGCGTGCCGTCGGGCCCCTCAGAGGGGTCACTGTGCACGGTGACGGACTTCTTGTCCTTACGGGGATCCACGACGACGTACAGAGGGACCCCCATCCTCGGGTAGTCGTGCAACTCGTCGCGGATGTCGGTGAGGGAATTCGTGCGGGAGACGACTTCCAGCACCATCTGCACGTCACGCGAGTTGACGGCCTTCGCCGTGTCATCGGCGTCTTCCTCGACCATGATCAACAGATCGGGGATCTTGGTCAGGCCGGTCACCGGATCGCTCATGTTGGTGTCGCTGAGAGCGACGACGTCGAGTGTCTGGGCCTCGATCTGACGACGCAGCCGCATCACGTTGAGCCCGTGAGCGGCGGTGGGGCTCATCATCGTGAGGAAGATCTGACCATCGGTGGTCTGCACCTTCCACTGGTCTTCGTGGTGCTCGGCCAGCTCCGCGAGCTTTTCCGCGAAGTCGTGCATGCGCGCACCTGCTCGGGGGTGAAGTCGGCCATGTGTCCTCCTGGTGGGTGCCCGGCCAGGGTATGGAGCCGGGCACCCCTCGATGAGTCAGGCGATCAGGGACCGTGTGATTGGCTGTCCGGTCTTGTGGTTGTGCCAGATTGCTGCGGCCAGCGCGAGGACGCGTTGGGCGACGCGGACGGTGACGCCCTCAAAGGTCCGGCCGCCGTGTTGTTCCAGGTCGAGCTGGCCTTTGAGGGTGTCGTTCACCGACTCGATCAGTTGCCGCACCGATTTCACCCCGTGCCGTGTTCATGCCATCGATGTCATAATCGGACGTTGTGTGGACAACGCTTGCGCCGCTCATCGGCGTCCTGCTCGGCGGGCTCATGTCGATGCTGGCCCAACGCTCGGCAGGACGCGCCTTGGAACGCGGCGAGGCGCGCCGCAGTGTCCGTGAACGTGCCGAGGCGCGCCGCAACGAACGGCTCACGCACCTCATCGCATTTCTGTCTGCGGTGCAGGAAGCAGAACGAGTCGCGGTGGATCGGTATCACCACAACCTGGCTGACGAGCAGTGGCAGGCCCGGGCAAGTCAGGTCCTCGACAGGGTGTGGGTGACGCAGAAGACGATCCACGTACTGTGCGCGTCCGAGGTCAGCGAAGCGGCACGCAGCCTCGCGTGGGCAGTGCAGGAGGTGATCAGGAAGGGTCCCGAAGACCCGGGAGAGCCACAGGATGAGAAGGTCTGGGCGCACATCCATCCGAGCCGACAGGCATTCCTTGATCTCGTGCGCGACCAGCTGAGTTGAAGCCCCGGGGAGGGATTCGGCAGCGGCCGTGAGCGGCCCGGGACGAGCAGCACCAGCTCCGGCCTCCATGGTGCGGCGAGCGTCATCTACTTCGCCGGCTTCTCGGGGGACGCACAGCCCGCCTTGGCGCAGGCGGCATGCGTGTCCACGGGCCAGCGGCACGCCATCGAATGGCCCCTTGGCCCATCGGCAAGCTGAGCGCGATCACTCCAGCAAGCCCCACGCGACTCCGCACCGCACACCGGCCACCGTTGAGGCCCAGGTCTGCCGTCTGCGGACCGGCCGGAAGCTCGGTCCGGCCCGCATCGGCCCGATCCTGGGCCTGCCCGCCTCGACGGTGCACCGAATCCTGGTCCGCCACGGTCTGAACCGTCTGGCCTGGCTCGACCGCCCCACCGGGCAGGCCATCCGGCGCTACGAACGCGCCCGGCCGGGCGAGCTGGTCCACGTCGACATCAAGAAGCTCGGCAACATCCCCGACGGCGGCGGCTGGCGCACGGTGGGCCGCACAGCAGGCGACCGAAACCGCCAGGCCACCACCACCGAGCGCAAGAACTCCACCCCGGTGATCGGCTACAGCTTCATCCACTCCGCCGTCGACGACCACTCCCGCCTGGCCTACAGCGAGGTCCTGCCCGACGAGCGCCAGCACACCGCGATCGCCTTCTGGCAGCGGGCAAACGCGTTCTTCACCGACCACGGCATCACCGTCGAACGTCCTGACCGACAACGGCTCCTGCTACAAAGCCAAACAGTTCACCAGGGCCCTGACCGCGGCCGGCATCACCCACAAGAAGATCCGCCCCTACCGGCCGCAGACCAACGGCAAGGTCGAACGCTTCAACCGCACCCTCCTCGACGAATGGGCCTACCTGCGGCCCTACCGATCGAACGACGAGCGGACAGCAGCCCTGGCAGACTTCCTCCACACCTACAACCACCACCGCTGCCACACCGCACTCAACGGCAAGCCGCCCATCAGCCGTGTGAACAACGCTACGGGTCAATACACCTAGAGGCGGCCCGCGGCCTTCAGGGCGAGGTAGGCGTCCGCCAGGGCCGGGGCCAGGGTGTCCGGGGTGGCGTCGACCACGTGGACGCCGTGGCGGCTGAGCTGATCGGCGGTGCGGCGGCGCTGGGACTGGGTCTGGGTGCCGGCGGCGGCCTCGTAGACCGCGTCCACCGAACCCCGTGCGCTTGTCATGGCCGCGACATGCGGGTCGGCGACCGAAGCCAGCAGGACCGTGTGGCGCTGCGTGAGCCGGGGGAGTACCGGGAGCAGGCCCTCTTCGATCGGGGCCGCGTCCAGGCTCGTCAGCAGGACCACGAGGGACCGGCGCGGGGCGCTGCGGAGGACCGTGGAGACCAGGGTCCTGGCGTCCGTCTCGACCAGCTCCGGTTCCAGGGTGGCCATCGCGTTGACGAACGACGGGAGGGTGTCGGCCGCGGAGCGGCCCTGGACCTGGGCGCGGGGGCGGCGGTCGTGGGCCAGCAGGTCCACACGGTCGCCGGCGCGGGTGGCCAGCGCCGCCAGCAGCAGGGCGGCGTCCATGGCGGAGTCCAGGCGGGGGGCGTCGCCGACGCGGCCCGCCGAGGTGCGGCCGGTGTCGAGGCAGATCAGGATGTGCCGGTCGCGTTCGGGACGCCAGGTGCGGACGGCCACCTTGTTCTGGCGGGCCGTGGCGCGCCAGTCGATGGAACGCGTGTCGTCACCGGGGACGTAGTCGCGGAGGCTGTCGAACTCGGTGCCCTCACCGCGCGTCAGGAGGCTGGTGCGGCCGTCGAGTTCGCGCAGGCGGGCGAGCCGGGACGGGAGATGCTTGCGGCTTGTGAAGGGCGGCAGGACCCGGACGGTCCAGGGGGACGCCTGGGAGCGCTGGCGGGCCCACAGGCCCAGCGGACCGTAGGAGCGGATCGTGACGCGGTCGGCCTGGCGGTCGCCGCGGCGGGTGGGCAGGAGACGGGTGGTCAGCCGGCGGCGTTCGCCCGCGGGGACGACCACCTCGTGGCGGGACGCGGCGGTCTCGGTGCCCGGGAGCCAGCTGCTCGGGGGCCAGGCGTCGCGGACGCGGGCCCGCAGCTTGCGGCCGCTCGGGTTGGTGAGGGTGAGGTGGACGTCCGCCGGTTCGCCGAGGCGGACCGAGGTGTCTCCGGAGCGGGCCAGCACGAGGCCGCGTACGGGGGCCGCCAGGGCGCAGTCGAGTGCGCAGGCCAGTGCGATCGGGCCGTTGACCGCGAGCATGCCGGTCCAGCTCGGTTCGAGGAGGCCGACCGGGATGCTGCCGAGGGCCGCCAGCAGGGCGGCGCGTCCGGTGAGGGCCATCAGCGCGGGACGGGGACGTGGGAGAGGATCGCCGTGATGACGGCGTCGGCCGTGACTCCCTCCATCTCCGCTTCCGGGCGCAGTTGGACGCGGTGGCGCAGGGTGGGCAGGGCGAGGGCCTTGACGTCGTCGGGGGTGACGTAGTCGCGGCCGGTGAGCCAGGCCCAGGCGCGGGCGGTGGCCAGCAGGGCGGTCGCGCCGCGGGGGGAGACGCCGAGGGTGAGGGACGGCGATTCGCGGGTGGCCCGGCAGACGTCGACGACGTAGCCGGCGATCTCGGGGGATACGGAGACCTGGGCGACGGCCTGGCGGGCGGCTTCGAGCTGGGCCGGGCCGGCGACGGGGCGGATGCCCGCGGCGTGCAGGTCGCGGGGGTTGAAGCCGGCGGCGTGGCGGGTCAGTACCCCGATCTCGTCCTCGCGGGAGGGGAGGGGGACGGTGAGCTTGAGGAGGAAGCGGTCGAGCTGGGCTTCCGGGAGGGGGTACGTGCCCTCGTACTCGACCGGGTTCATGGTGGCGGCGACGAGGAAGGGGTCGGGCAGCTTGCGCGGAGTGCCGTCGACCGTGACCTGGCGCTCCTCCATGGCCTCCAGGAGCGAGGACTGGGTCTTGGGAGGGGTGCGGTTGATCTCGTCGGCGAGGAGGAGATTGGTGAACACCGGGCCGTCCTGGAAGGAGAACTCGGCGGTGCGGGCGTCGTAGACGAGCGAGCCGGTGACATCGCTCGGCATCAGGTCCGGGGTGAACTGGACGCGCTTGGTGTCGAGTTCGAGGGAGGCGGCCAGGGCCCGGACGAGGAGGGTCTTCGCGACGCCGGGGACGCCTTCGAGGAGGACGTGGCCGCGGCACAGGAGCGCGACGACCAGACCGGTGACGGCGGAGTCCTGACCGACCACGGCCTTGCCGATCTCGGTGCGGAGCGCTTCGAGGGAAGCGCGGGCGCTGTCCGCGGTCACTGCCGTGGACTCGGTGGCCGGGTACGTCATGACGTACGGACCTCTCTTTCGAGGGCGTCGAGGTGGTCGGCGAGCGCGACGAGTGCCGCGTCGTCGGAGGGGGTGGTGCCGAAGAGGAGGGCGGTCACGTCCCGGGGTCCGCCGGAGAGGCGGGCGGAGACGGCCGGGGCCAGTGCCGCGGGGTCGTGGGCCTGGGTGTGCGGTACGCCGACCAGGGCGGCCAGGCGTTCGCGGGTGGCGGCGCGCAGCACGGTGGCGGCGCGGTCGCGGGCGTCGGCCTTGCGGTAGAGGCGGGCGCGGCCTTCGGTGGCCTCGGAGGCGCGGATGGCGACGGGGAGCTTCTCGGTGACGAGGGGGCCCAGTCGGCGGGCGCGCCAGAGGGCGGCGAGGACGGCGGCGACGAAGAGCTGGAGCAGGGCCCAGGACCAGCCGGCCGGGACGAGGTCGAGGAGGCCCTTGTCCTCGGAGGGCGCGGTGGCGGGGTCGGAGTCCGCGAGGGACGGCAGGTACCAGACGAGGTCCGGGCGGGAGCCGAGGAGTTGGAGGGCGAGGGAGGCGTTGCCCTCGTCGGCGAGGGACTCGTTGAGGAGGATCGTCTCGGAGCCGAGGAGGACGGTGTCGCCGCCGGTCGGGCCGGTGGGCAGGACGAGGAGGGTGGGGTCGCCGCCGCTCGGGTAGCAGGCGGTGGTCCCGGTGAGGGTGGTGGTGTAGCGGAGGCCGCCGCCGGTGTCCGCGCGGCCGGCCGAGGTGGCGGCGGGCAGGGTGCAGCCCGGGTCGGGGTGGTTCGTGTCGGCGGCGCCGGCGGTGCGCACGCCGGGGGAGAGGCCGGTGAGGCTGTGGCTGCTGGGCGCGAGGAGGACGGTGCGGCCGCCGGAGAGGTCGATGGCCGAGCGGATGATGTCGCGCTGGGTGGTGCCGAGCCGGTCGGGGTCGGTGACCAGGAGGGTGGTGCGGGGGCCGGCGGCGTCGGCCGCCTCGCGGGCGGTGGTGACGACGCGGGTGGTGACGCCGCGTTCCTTCAGGAGCTCGGCGACCGCGCGGCTGCCGGAGGGGTCGGCGGAGCGGGGGTCGAGGTAGCCGTGGCGGGTACCGGAGTTGAGGGCGGCCGTGGCGATGACGCCGGCGGCGAGGACGGCCACGGCGGTGAGGGCGCGGCGGATCTGGCGGCGTCGGCGGGTGCGCGGGTCGCCGTCGGCGCGGGCGGCCCGGTCGGCGGGGCCGCCGCCGTCGCCGGGGGCGCCGGGCGCGGGCTCGGGCGCCGGCGGGGCCGAAAGGGGCGCCGGCGCGGCCGGGTCGGTCGGGCCGGTCATGCGGTGGGTCCCGTCAGCAGCGGCTTCGCGCGGTCCAGGGTGAGGTCGAGGGCGCGCAGGCGGGCGTAGGTGTCGGCGTCGGCGGTGCGGCCGCCGTAGGTGACGTCGTCGAAGGTGCGGGCGGCGGCGCGGAGGTCCGCAGCGTGGTCGGGGAGGGAGACCGCGGCTTCGGCGGCGGCCTCGTCGGCGGTGCGGCCCGGGCGCGGGTCGAGCAGGGTGCGCTCCTCCAGGGAGCGGACGACGGCGCGCATGCGCTCCTGGACGGCTTCGGTCCAGCGGCCGGCGGTGGCGTGGGCTTCGGCGGCGGTGCGGTGCTCGGCGGCGCTGCGGGGGCCGTCGGCGAAGAGGTCGCCGGCGCCGGTGGTGATCCGGCCGGGGGTGCCCAGTCGCCACCAGAGGGCGCCGACGGCGAGGACCACGAGGACGAGGATCACGAGGAGGCCGAGGCCGCCCCCGGGGGTCGCCCCGGAGGCGGCGCCGAGCAGGTCGTCGAGCCAGTCGAAGAACTTGCGCAGGGCGCGGTCGAACAGGCCCGGGTCGTTCTCGTGGTACATCGGCTTGGACAGTTCGTGCTCGGCCGCCTCCCTGGCGGGTTCGCGCGGTGTCGTCACCGGTGGTGTCCCGTCGCCGGACAGGAGCGCCGTGGCGCGGGTGATGAGGCCCCCCGTACTCATCATCTGTGCGTCAGCCTCCGGTCGTGCCGTAGTTCTCCAGGCCGGCGGCCCGGGCGAGTTCCAGGTCGAGTCCCTCGCGGCGGATGCGCTGGTCGACGTAGAGGAGGACGGTGACGCCGGACTGGAACGGCATGACGATGGTCTGCGCGATGATCAGGCCGATCGCGGGGGCGATCAGTGCGCCCCAGTTGGTCATGCCGGTGGAGTCGCCGTCCGCGAGCGCGTCGAGGCCGCCGCCGAAGGCGAAGACACCGAGGATCTGGAACGGTACGACGATCATCGCCGAGATGAAGCCGGCGATGATCGTGGTCAGGACCGTGATGCCGAAGATGCGCCACCAGGTGTCCTTGACGAGCTTCGAGGAGCGCGCGAAGGCCTTGAAGACGGTGCTCTTCTCCAGCATCAGGGCGGGCGAGGCCAGGCTGAACTTGACGCCCAGCCAGACCAGGAGCGGCAGCCAGAGGACGAAGCCGAGGACGGCGAGGCCGACGGTGTCGGTGAGGATGCCCGGCAGGACCAGTACAGCCCCGAGCAGGACGGCGCCGAGGGCCATCAGCAGGGTGAGCCCTATCAGGCGCAGCAGCTGGGGGCGGGCCTCGCGCCAGGCGTCGGAGACCGAGGAGTGCTGTCCGAGCACGGCGCGGCTGAAGACCATGGTGAGCAGCGCGGTGACCACGATGGTTCCGAGGGCCTGGATGAACTGGATCACCGCCGACGCGCCGAGGGAGCTGCCGATGGAGTCGATCAGTTCCTCGGGGCCGGCGTCCGGGTCCGCGCTGATGGCGAAGTCGTCCAGCATGATCTTCTGCACGATCACGCTGATCACCTGGACGACGGTGGCCACGACGAGGGTGATCGGCAGGACCGCGCGCCAGTGGGTGCGCATGGTGGCGATGGCGCCGTCGAGGATCTCGCCGAGGCCCAGGGGCCGCAGGGGGATCACTCCGGGCTTCGCGGCGGGGGGCTGGCCCCACTGGCCGGGGCCGCCCTGGTAGCCGTACTGGGAGCCGTACTGGCCCGCCTGCGGGGTGCCTGGCTGCTGTCCCCAGCCCGTGGTGGGCTGCGGCGGGGTCTGTGCTGTCTGCGGGGCCTCGGGCGTGGTGCCCGGGCTCGACCACTGACCGGGCGGCGGCTGCTCGGCGGACCACTTGGGGTCGCCGACGGGCTGCGCGGGCTGCGCGGGCGGTGTGGGCTGTTGCGCGCCGCCGTCGGTGCCCGGCCGCTCGTCGTCGGACGGAGAGGATCCGGGCGTAGCCCAGCCCGGAGAGTCGTTCATCGTCACTCCTTCACGTGCGCCTGCCGCGGCGGGGCGCTGGTCGCTGCCATCGTGCCACGTGGGGGGCCCGAACGGAGTAGGGGGTGGGCGGCGGATCGGGGGCGGTGGCGGGGCGGGGAGGGCCGGTTCGGGGGGATGCCGACCGGTCGGACGGTTCCGGGCGGTACTGCGGGGTCTTCGCAGCCCGTACCTTCAATAGTCGACCCGATCGGGGGCAGACTGGTGGGGCTGATCTCCACGCAGGTCCGAGGGTCGATTTCCAGCCCTTTTGGCTGTGGGACAGCTCACCGCCGGGTAACGATTAGCTAATGGGATGATGTCAACCATGAAGGGACGCGTCCTTGTCGTCGACGACGACACCGCGCTGGCCGAGATGCTCGGCATTGTGCTGCGTGGAGAAGGTTTTGAGCCGTCGTTCGTAGCGGACGGTGACAAGGCACTTGCTGCCTTCCGGGAGGCGAAGCCCGACCTGGTGCTGCTGGACCTCATGCTGCCCGGAAGGGACGGCATAGAGGTCTGCCGCCTGATCCGGGCGGAGTCCGGCGTGCCGATCGTCATGCTCACCGCGAAGAGCGACACGGTCGATGTCGTCGTGGGCCTGGAGTCCGGGGCCGACGACTACATCGTGAAGCCGTTCAAGCCGAAGGAGCTGGTGGCCCGCATCCGGGCCCGTCTGCGCCGGTCGGAGGAGCCCGCGCCCGAGCAGCTGGCCATCGGTGACCTGGTCATCGACGTGGCCGGGCACTCGGTCAAGCGGGACGGTGCCTCCATCGCGCTGACCCCGCTGGAGTTCGACCTGCTGGTCGCCCTCGCACGCAAGCCCTGGCAGGTCTTCACGCGTGAGGTGCTGCTGGAGCAGGTCTGGGGCTACCGGCACGCGGCGGACACCCGCCTGGTCAACGTGCACGTGCAGCGCCTGCGCTCCAAGGTCGAGAAGGATCCGGAGCGCCCCGAGATCGTCGTGACGGTGCGCGGTGTCGGCTACAAGGCCGGACCCAGCTGACGTGCAGTCCGGCGCTTCCGGCATGTCCGGCAGGGTCCCGGGCGGCTCCCGCCCGTGGAAGCTGCGCTTCGGCCGGCTGTTCCGGGACCGGGCGTCGAGCAGCCGGGTACTGCGGCTGTTCCTGCGCCTGGCGCGCCGGCCGCTGCTTCCGGCTGTCCGGCTGTGGCGGCGCAACATCCAGCTCCGGGTGGTCGCCGCCACCCTGCTGATCTCGCTCGCCGTGGTCCTCGCCCTGGGTTTCGTCGTCATCGCCCAGGTCAGCAAGGGTCTCCTCGAAGCCAAGGAGGAGGCGGCGCAGAGCCAGGCCGCGGGCGGGTTCGCGGTGGCGCAGGAGAAGGCCAACGCCCCGGCGACGGTGGACGGGCCCGACGCGACCGACAACAAGATCGGCCGGGACGCCAGTACCTGGATGAACTCCCTGGTCAAGCAGTTGGCCAGTGGCGGACAGACCGCGTTCGAGGTCGTCGCGCTGGGCGCCGGCACGGGCGATGAGGCGCTGCCCGGGACGCAGGGCGTCAAGGGCGCCAGGGCCTCCGGCAACGTCGATCCGACCGCCAGCGTCCCGCTGGGGCTGCGCCGGGCCGTCAACCACGCCACCGGCGCGTTCAAGACCTTCTCCGAGATCCGCTACACCAGCGGGGACGGGGCCAAGGAGCCCGAGCCGGCGCTGGTCATCGGCAAGCGGCTCTCGGACATCAACGGTGACCCGTACGACCTGTACTACCTCTTCCCGCTCACGCAGGAGGAGGAGTCCCTCAACCTGATCAAGGTCACGATCGTGACCGCGGGCCTGTTCGTCGTCGTTCTGCTCTGCGGCATCGCCTGGCTCGTCGTACGCCAGGTGGTGACGCCGGTCCGGATGGCCGCCGGGATCGCCGAGCGGCTCTCGGCCGGGCGGCTCCAGGAGCGGATGAAGGTCACCGGTGAGGACGACATCGCGCGTCTCGGCGAGGCCTTCAACAAGATGGCGCAGAACCTCCAGAACAAGATCCAGCAGCTGGAGGAGCTGTCCCGGATGCAGCGCCGCTTCGTCTCGGACGTGTCGCACGAGCTGCGCACCCCGCTGACGACGGTACGGATGGCCGCCGACGTCATCCACGACGCCCGGGTCGACTTCGACCCGATCACCGCGCGTTCCGCCGAACTGCTCGCCGGGCAGCTCGACCGGTTCGAGTCGCTCCTCGCCGACCTGCTGGAGATCAGCCGCTTCGACGCGGGGGCCGCGGCCCTGGAGGCCGAGCCCATCGACCTCCGCGACGTGGTCCGCCGGGTCATCGACGGCGCCGAGCCGCTCGCCGAGCACAAGGGCACCCGGATCCGGGTCCTGGGCGACACCCAGCCGGTCATCGCCGAGGCCGACGCCCGGCGGGTGGAGCGGGTCCTGCGCAATCTGGTCGTCAACGCCGTGGAGCACGGCGAGGGCCGCGACGTGGTGGTCCGGCTGGCGTCCGCGGGCGGGGCCGTCGCCGTCGCCGTACGGGACTACGGCGTCGGGCTCAAGCCCGGCGAGGCCACCCGTGTCTTCAACCGCTTCTGGCGGGCCGACCCGGCGCGGGCGCGCACGACCGGCGGGACCGGCCTCGGCCTGTCCATCGCCGTCGAGGACGCCCGGCTGCACGGGGGCTGGCTGCAGGCCTGGGGCGAGCCGGGCGGCGGCTCGCAGTTCCGCCTGACCCTGCCGCGCACGGCCGACGAGCCGCTGCGGGGCTCGCCCATCCCGCTGGAGCCCGAGGATTCCCGGGCCAACCGCGCCAACCGGGCCAGGGCCGCCGCCGAGGCCGCGGGCGGCGCGGCGGAGCGTACGCCCGCCGACGCCGGCGACCGTTCGCCGATACCGCCGCGCTCGCCCGTCGCCGGAGCGATGCCGGTGCCCGCCGACCCGACGGCCCTGCCGGGGAACGGGGCCCGGGTCGTGGCCCGCCCGGCCGAGCAGGCACAACAGGAGGACCGAGCCGATGGACGCTGAGCCCTTGGACGCGCGGGCGGGGCGTGCGCGGGTCCGGCTCCGGCGGCTGCGCACCGTACGGGCCTGGGCCTTCGGCACGGCCGGACTGCTGCTCGCCGGCTGCGCCTCCATGCCGGACAGCGGTGACATCCGCCCGGTGCAGGCCTCGCAGGGCGTGGACTCGCAGGTCCGGGTGTTCGGCGTACCGCCCGCGGACAAGGCCAGCCCGGCGGAGATCGTCGACGGCTTCCTGGAGGCGATGACCAGCGACGACCCGCAGCTGGAGACCGCCCGCAAGTACCTCACCGAGGCCGCCGCGAAGAGCTGGAAGCCCGGCTCCGCCGTCACGGTGCTGTCCTCCGGCCTCAACCGCGTCCCGAACAGGGGGGAGAAGGACCCCGAGGGGCCCCGCTGGAAGGTGACCGGGAAGAAGCTCGCGACCGTCGACGAGCACAGTGCGTACCAGCCGGAGACCGGGGCCGGTGACTACGAGGAGTTCCTCCAGCTGGTCCGGGACAAGGACGAGCAGTGGCGGATCTCGACCCCGCCGAGCGGGCTCGTGCTCAGCGAGTCGGACTTCCAGCGCATCTACATGCCGGTCAACAAGTACTACTTCGCGGGCGGCTCGCTCGTCGCCGACCCGGTCTACGTGCGTCAGCGCACCGATCCCGATTCGCGGATGGACCCCACCACGCAGACCGTGCAGTCGCTGCTGGCCGGGCCGTCCCGGTGGCTCGCCCCGGTCGTGGAGTCCAGCTTCCCCACCGGTACGGAACTCAGCCCGGGCACCAAGTCCCTTTCGTACGACGGGCAGAACACGCTGCGCGTGCCGCTCAACGAGAAGGCCGAGAACGTCGCGCAGCCGCAGTGCAAGAAGATGGCCACCCAACTCCTGTACACGGTCAAGGATCTGACGGGCTCCCGGCTCGACCAGGTCGAACTGGTGCGGGCGGGCGGCAAGTCGACGTCGCTGTGCTCGGTGAGCGAGGTGAACGCGGCCGCGATCGCGGGCCGCCCCAAGATCCCCGAGTTCCAGTACTTCGTCGACAACGAGCAGCGGCTGGTCCGGATGAAGCTGGACACGAGCAGCGAGGAGCAGCAGATCCGGCCCGAACCGGTGCCGGGGCCGCTGGCCACTCCTCCCGGGTTCAAGGTCAGGTCGGCGGCGGTCTCGCACGACGAGCGGCACGCGGCCGTGGTCTCGGAGGACGAGCACGCGCTGTACGTCGTACCGCTGGTCGGGGGCGGCCCGATGCCGCAGCCGCTGCCGATCGGCAGGGGCGGCAAGTCGGCGATGCTGACCGCGCCGAGCTGGGACGCTTCGGGCGACGTGTGGGTCGCCGACCGGGATCCGCAGTCGATGGGGCTGTGGCGGGTGCCGGGTGGCGCCGGGACCCCGGAGAAGGTGCAGGTGGCGGGGCTCGACGGCCGGAAGATCACCTCGCTGAAGGTGTCCGCCGACGGGGCGCGGATCGCGCTGCTGGTGGCGGAGGCCGACGGCAACAAGATCCTCTACGTGGGGCGGATCGAGCGGCCCGACGGCAAGGGTGACGTCTCGGCGGTGTCGGTGCGCGAGCTGCGCCCGGCGGCTCCGCAGATGATCGACGTGACGGCGATGAGCTGGGCACCGCGCGGCCGCCTGCTGGTGGTGGGCCGGGAGAAGGGCGGCGTGCAGCAGGCCCGCTACATGCTGGCCGACGGTTCGATGGTCGCGGCGAGCCTGCCCGGGGCCACCGGTCTGTCGGAGGTGGCGGTCGCGGCCATGGAGGACGAGGCGAAGCCGAAGCCGGTGGTCGCGTTCTCGGAGGACGGGATCGTGTGGCTGCCGCCGGGGGCGCAGTGGCGTACGGCCGCGCTGGGCGGCCGGGCCCCGGTGTACCCGGGCTGATCCGTCCCGCGGTCGCGGGTTGTCCACAGGGGTCGCGGGCCGTGGCCCGGCCCGTCAGTGTGGAGCCATGCGGGGGTGGTGGCAGGAGCTCGCCGGGCTGGTGCTGCCGGTCGACTGCGCCGGCTGCGGGGCGCTCCGGGTGCTGGTGTGCGCCGAGTGCCGGGAGGTGCTGAGCGGGGCCGGGGAGGGGCCGGTGCGGCCGTCTCCCAGCCCCGCGGGGCTGCCGGCGGTGCGGGCCGCCGCCGTCTACGAGGGGGCCGTACGGAGCCTCCTGCTGGCGCACAAGGAGCGCGGGGCGCTGCCGCTGGCCGGGGTGCTCGGCGGCGCCCTGGCGGCGGCCGTCCTGGCGGGCGCCCGTGGCGGCCCGGGCGGCGCCGGGGACGTGGTGCTGGTGCCCGTACCGTCGGCGCGGCGGCAGGTCCGGGCGCGCGGGCACGATCCGGCGCGCAGGATCGCGCTGGCGGCCGCGGGGCGGCTGCGGCGGGCCGGTGTTCCCGCGCGGGTGGCGCCCGTACTGGCGCTGCGGCGGGCGGTGGCGGACCAGGCGGGGCTGGGGGCGCGGCAGCGCCGGGAGAACCTCGCGGGGGCACTGGCGGTGCGCCGGGGCGGGTGGCGGCTCACGGCCGGGGCGGCCCGGATCGTGCTGGTGGACGACCTGATCACCACGGGGGCGACGCTGGCGGAGGCGGCGCGGGCGGTGCGCGCCGCGGGGCTGGTGACGGGCCCGGCGGCGGGCGCGGGGGCGAATCCGGGGGCGGCGCTGCGGGCGGCGGTGGTGGCCGCGCCGGCGGACTCCTTCAGGCGGATCGAACGGGCGCCACGTGTTTGAGCAACTCGGACAGAACGAAAAATCTTGTGAATAGATTTGGAACTGGCGGGGAAGGCCCATCGTTGCAGGTAGTAAGAGGGAACAGCCACCTGGATGGAAGTACATTCCGGTAGCGGGTGCCGACAACCGCCCGAGAGGGATATGTTCGGTTGTAAGGAACTCAGGAGGCTGTCTCCCGACTCCGAAGTCGGTGGGGTGTTGATCTTGCCGATGGGGGAGGAGGAGGTGAAAGTCGCCAAGTCCGAGGCTCCGGCCTTCACCGGAGTCTGGTGCGAAAGGGAGACGCTTCGCCCCGTCGGGCGGAGCTATCCGGGAACGGAGTTCTGCGTGGACATCGTCGTCAAGGGCCGCAAGACCGAGGTGCCCGAGCGGTTCCGCAAGCACGTGGCCGAGAAGCTGAATCCGGAGCGGATCCAGAAGCTCGACGCCAAGGTGATCAGCTTGGACGTCGAGGTGTCCAAGGAGCACAACCCGCGCCAGGCCGACCGTTCCGACCGCGTGGAGATCACCCTGCGTTCGCGGGGCCCGGTGATCCGGGCCGAGGCCGCCGCCGCCGACGCGTACGCGGCGCTCGACCTGGCTCAGGACAAGCTGGAGGCCCGGCTGCGCAAGCAGCACGACAAGCGTTACACCCGCCGTGGCAACGGCCGGCTCTCGGCGGCGGAGGTCGCCGACGTGGTGCCGGGCGTCGCCTCGCTGAACGGCAGCGGTCAGCCGGTGTCCGAGGAGAAGACGGACGGGGTACCGATCACCCGGATCGGATCCATCGAGGTGCAGGGCGAAGGCCCGCTCATCGTCCGCGAGAAGACCCACTCGGCCGCACCCATGTCACTCGACCAGGCCCTGTACGAGATGGAACTGGTCGGCCACGACTTCTATCTGTTCGTCGACTCCGAGACGAAGATGCCCAGTGTTGTCTACCGCCGCCATGCCTATGACTACGGCGTCATCCACGTGAACCCGGACGGTGCCTCCACCTCGGAGGAGCCGCGGGGCGGCGCCGGTGGCGCGCTCGGCGGCTGAGGCAGGGCACACCGTTTCGTCGCCCTCGCGCAGGCGCCACGGCGCCTGCGCGGGGGCACCTGCATGACGGGTGTGCGACGGGTATGCGCCAGGTGGCGCACTTGTGGCCCCCGCGCCGTGGTGCGGGCATGGAATCATGGCGTGCAGTCAACCGGCTGCGGTGTGTGTCCGGTTGGCCCAGCGACTGAGCACATGCAGGGGGAGGAACGATGGCGGACAGCTTCGGGCCGGTGCGCGGGGACGGCGACGTCGCGGGCTGCCGCGGGACGGACCCGACGCAGGAGCCCGCCCGGGAGCCCATCAGGGTGCTCGTGGTCGACGACCACGCGCTGTTCCGGCGGGGACTGGAGATCGTCCTCGCGCAGGAGGAGGACATCCAGGTCGTCGGCGAGGCCGGGGACGGGGCGGAGGCCGTGGACAAGGCGGCCGACCTGCTTCCGGACATCGTGCTGATGGACGTGCGGATGCCCCGGCGCGGCGGGATCGAGGCGTGCACCTCGATCAAGGAGGTGGCCCCCTCCGCGAAGATCATCATGCTGACGATCAGCGACGAGGAGGCGGACCTCTACGACGCGATCAAGGCGGGTGCGACCGGGTACCTGCTGAAGGAGATCTCGACGGACGAGGTGGCCACGGCGATCCGGGCGGTGGCGGACGGCCAGTCGCAGATCAGTCCGTCGATGGCGTCGAAGCTGCTCACCGAGTTCAAGTCGATGATCCAGCGGACGGACGAGCGGCGGCTGGTGCCCGCGCCGAGGCTGACGGACCGGGAACTCGAGGTCCTGAAACTGGTGGCCACCGGTATGAACAACCGTGATATCGCCAAGCAGTTGTTCATTTCCGAGAACACCGTGAAGAACCACGTCCGCAACATCCTGGAGAAGCTGCAGCTGCACTCCAGGATGGAGGCCGTGGTCTACGCGATGCGGGAAAAGATTCTCGAAATCCGCTGACCTGATCGTCCGGCGGCACCCGGCAGCACCCGGCGGCGCTCAGCGCGCGGCGAGTTCCGCCGTGACGGCCGCGGCTTCCGCGGGTGAACTCGCGCGCTCGACGCGCACCTCGTCACAGCCGACCCATTCCGCGGCCTCCCGCAGGGCCTGAGCCATCGGGCCCGCGGCCTTCGGGGAGGTCAGCGAGAGCTGCCGGGCGACCAGCGTGCGGCCCTCCCGGGCCGGGTCGACGCGGCCCTGGAGCCGGCCGCCCGCCAGCAGCGGCATCGCGAAGTACCCGTGTATCCGCTTGGGCTTGGGCACGTACGCCTCCAGGCGGTGCGTGAAGCCGAAGATCCGCTCGGTCCGGGGGCGGTCCCAGACCAGGGAGTCGAAGGGCGACAGCAGCGTCGTGCGGTGGCGGCCCCTGGGGGCCTCCGCGAGCGCCGCCGGGTCCGCCCACGCGGGCTTGGACCAGCCCTCCACCTCGACCGGGACCAGCCCGGATTCCGCGACCACCGCGTCGAACTCCTCGCCCTTGAGGCGGTGGTAGTCCGCGATGTCCGCGCGGGTGCCGACCCCGAGGGACCGGCCGGCCAGGGCGACCAGGCGGCGTACGCACTCGCGGTCGTCCAGGTCGTCGTGGAGCAGCGCGTCGGGAACGGCCCGCTCGGGGAGGTCGTAGACCCGCTTCCAGCCGCGGCGCTCGCTGCACACCACCTCGCCGGTGTCGAGCAGCCACTCCACCGCGATCTTGGTCTCGGACCACTCGAACCACTCGCCGCCGTTCTTGGCGCCGCCCAGCTCGGTGGAGGTCAGCGGGCCGTCGGCGCGGAGCCGGTCCAGCACCGCCCGCGTCGAGCGCTCCTTGTCCTGCAGGACGTGCCAGCGGTGGCCGCGCGCCCGGCGGGCCCGGCGGCGGAACGCGAAGTGCGGCCATTCCTCGATGGGCAGGATGCAGGCCGCGTGCGACCAGTACTCGAAGGCGTGCCGGTCCGACCAGTAGGCCTGCTCCACGGTGTCCCGGCCGACCGCGCCCAGGCGGGCGTAGGGGATCAGCTCGTGCGAGCGGGCCAGGACCGAGATGGTGTCCAGCTGCACGGCGCCCAGGTGGCGCAGGACCCCGCGGACCCCTCCGCGGCGGTCGGGTGCCCCGAGGAAGCCCTGCGCCCGCAGGGCGATGCGGCGGGCCTCGTCGGCGGAGAGGGACACGGTCGGCGGCGGCAGGCTGGTCATGCGCGGAAGCCTAGGCGGTGCCACTGACAGCGGACCGGTCAGGCGGCGGTCGGTGGGAGGTAGGGCATCGCCGGGGTCAGGCCCAGGTCGGAGGGGAGGAGGGCACCGATCCAGCAGTCGCGGTACGTGCCGCGCTGGATGATGCCGGCCCGCAGGAGGCCCTCGACCTGGAAGCCCGCCTTCTCGGCCACGGCGCGGGAGCCCGTGTTGCCCACCTCGGCCCGCCACTCCAGGCGCCCGATGCCGAGCTCGGTGAAGGCCCAGCGGGCGACGGCCAGGACCGCCTCGGTCATGTAGCCCCGGCCGCGGTGCTCCTTGACCGCCCAGTAGCCGACCTCGTAGCTCTCCGCGCTGTGGACGTGCAGGCCGACGGACGCGACCAGCGGGCCCGCGGCTCCCAGGCGTACGGCGAAGGGGAAGGCCGTGCCGGCGCGCCAGCCGCCGGGCGCGGTCTCGGTCACCCAGGTGTGCGCGTCCTCCTTCTTGTAGGGGGAGGGGACCAGCGTCCAGCGCTGGATGTCCGGGTCCTGTGCCGCGGCGTAGACCTCGGCCTCGTCCGCGAGGACGAAAGGCCGCAGTACCAATCGGTCCGTGCTCAGTGTCGTGGGCTCCATGAAGCGATTCTGCTGCCGGGCCGACGCCCGCGGCGAACAAATTTCGGTGATCCCTCCGGGTGGTGCGGCACCTTCGGTGTCCCCCGTACGTTCTCAATACGGGCACCCGTGCCCTCGCGGGAACGGCGGACCTCCCGACGCGGCCACGTCCTCGCTTACGATGGCCGTTGCGGTGGGGCCCACCTGCCGTGCCCGTGTACGTACAGTGCCCAGGCCCGACCGGCAAGGAGACAAACCTCGGTGTCCGTCTTCAACAAGCTCATGCGTGCAGGCGAAGGCAAGATCCTGCGCAAACTGCACCGCATCGCGGACCAGGTCAACTCCATCGAAGAGGACTTCGTCAACCTCTCCGACGCCGAGTTGCGAGCGCTCACGGACGAGTACAAGCAGCGTTTCCAGGACGGCGAGAGCCTGGACGACCTGCTGCCCGAGGCCTTCGCGACCGTACGCGAGGCGGCCAAGCGCGTCCTCGGCCAGCGGCATTACGACGTCCAGATCATGGGCGGTGCGGCGCTGCACCTCGGCTACGTGGCCGAGATGAAGACCGGTGAGGGCAAGACCCTCGTCGGCACGCTGCCCGCGTACCTGAACGCGCTGTCCGGCAAGGGCGTCCACCTGATCACGGTGAACGACTACCTCGCCGAGCGCGACTCCGAGCTGATGGGCCGGGTGCACAAGTTCCTCGGCCTGGAGGTCGGCTGCATCCTGGCGAACATGTCGCCGGCGCAGCGCCGCGAGCAGTACAGCTGCGACATCACCTACGGCACGAACAACGAGTTCGGCTTCGACTACCTGCGCGACAACATGGCGTGGTCCCAGGACGAGCTCGTCCAGCGCGGCCACAACTTCGCCGTGGTCGACGAGGTCGACTCGATCCTCGTCGACGAGGCCCGTACCCCGCTGATCATCTCCGGCCCCGCCGACCAGGCCACGAAGTGGTACGGCGACTTCGCGAAGCTGGTGACCCGCCTGACCAAGGGCGAGGCCGGCCAGCCGCTGAAGGGCATCGAGGAGACCGGCGACTACGAGGTCGACGAGAAGAAGCGCACCGTCGCCATCCACGAGTCCGGTGTCGCCAAGGTCGAGGACTGGCTCGGCATCGAGAACCTCTACGAGTCGGTGAACACCCCGCTCGTCGGTTACCTCAACAACGCGATCAAGGCCAAGGAACTCTTCAAGATCGACAAGGACTACGTCGTCATCGACGGCGAAGTCATGATCGTCGACGAGCACACCGGCCGTATCCTCGCCGGCCGCCGCTACAACGAGGGCATGCACCAGGCGATCGAGGCGAAGGAAGGGGTGGACATCAAGGACGAGAACCAGACCCTCGCCACGATCACCCTGCAGAACTTCTTCCGCCTCTACTCGAAGCTGTCGGGCATGACCGGTACGGCCATGACCGAGGCCGCCGAGTTCCACCAGATCTACAAGCTCGGTGTCGTCCCGATCCCGACGAACCGCGGCATGGTCCGCAAGGACCAGCCGGACCTGATCTACCGGACCGAGGTCGCGAAGTTCGCCGCCGTCGTCGACGACATCGCGGAGAAGCACGAGAAGGGCCAGCCGATCCTCGTCGGTACGACGTCGGTCGAGAAGTCCGAGTACCTCTCCCAGCAGCTCTCCAAGCGCGGCATCCCGCACGAGGTGCTCAACGCCAAGCAGCACGACCGTGAGGCGACGATCGTCGCCCAGGCCGGCCGCCGGGGCGCGGTCACGGTCGCCACGAACATGGCCGGCCGCGGTACCGACATCAAGCTCGGCGGCAACCCGGACGACCTCGCCGAGGCCGAGCTGCGCCAGCAGGGCCTGGACCCGGAGGAGCACATCGAGGAGTGGGCGCACGCGCTCCCCTCGGCGCTCACCCGGGCGGAGGCCGCTGTGAAGGCGGAGTTCGAGGAGGTCAAGGAGCTCGGCGGGCTGTACGTGCTGGGCACCGAGCGTCACGAGTCGCGCCGTATCGACAACCAGCTGCGCGGCCGTTCCGGCCGACAGGGCGACCCGGGCGAGTCCCGCTTCTACCTGTCGCTGGGCGACGACCTGATGCGTCTGTTCAAGGCGCAGATGGTCGAGCGCGTCATGGCGATGGCGAACGTCCCGGACGACGTTCCGATCGAGAACAAGATGGTGACGCGCGCGATCGCGTCGGCCCAGTCGCAGGTGGAGACCCAGAACTTCGAGACGCGCAAGAACGTCCTGAAGTACGACGAGGTCCTCAACAACCAGCGTGAGGTCATCTACGGCGAGCGCCGCCGCGTCCTGGAGGGCGAGGACCTGCAGGAGCAGGTGCGCCACATGATGGACGACACCATCGACGCGTACATCGCGGCCGAGACGGTCGAGGGCTTCGCCGAGGAGTGGGACCTGGAGCGCCTGTGGGGCGCCTTCCGGCAGCTCTACCCGGTGAAGGTCACCATCGACGAGCTGGAGGAGGCCGCGGGCGACCGCGCGGGCATCACCGCCGAGTTCATCGCGGAGTCCGTCAAGGACGACATCCACGAGCAGTACGAGACGCGTGAGAAGACGCTCGGCTCCGAGATCATGCGTGAGCTGGAGCGTCGCGTGGTCCTGTCGGTGCTCGACCGCAAGTGGCGTGAGCACCTGTACGAGATGGACTACCTGCAGGAGGGCATCGGCCTGCGGGCGATGGCCCAGAAGGACCCGCTGGTCGAGTACCAGCGCGAGGGCTTCGACATGTTCAACGCCATGCAGGAAGGCATCAAGGAGGAGTCCGTCGGCTACCTGTTCAACCTGGAGGTCCAGGTCGAGCAGCAGGTCGAGGAGCTTCCGGTGCAGGACGCGGCGCCGTCGCTGACGAAGGAGCCGGCGGGTGCCCGTCCGGAGATCCGGGCGAAGGGCCTGGACGCTCCGCAGCGGCCGGACCGGCTGCACTTCTCCGCCCCGACCGTGGACGGGGCGGGCGGTGTCATCGAGGGCGACTTCGAGAGTGACGCCGCCGGTGGCGAGGGCGACGGGATGACGCGGGCGGAGCGGCGCAAGGCGCAGAAGGCCGCGGGCGGGCGTCGCCGGAAGAAGTAACCCGCCGCCGTCGGCGAGCTGGAACTGTCGGCCGGGGCCGGACACCTGGGGTGTCCGGCCCCGGCCGCGTCGTGTGCGGGTGCGGCGCCGCCGCCGGGGCCCCGCCCCGGACCCCGCGCCTCGATCGCCTGCGAGGCGGAAGGACCGCCTCATGGGCGGGGGCCCCGGATTTCCACCGCTGCGCAGCGCCAGCGGAGGTCCGGGCCCTGTTCGAGGCGGAAGGCCATGGCCGTGAGGCGGTCGCCGGTGGCGATGCGGGCGAAGGCCTCGATGACTCCGGGGCCCGGGATGAAGCGGCCGCACTGGCGCACGACCGGGCGCAGGCGGTCGCGGAGGGGGTCCGAGGGGGCCAGGGTGATCAGCTGCTGGTAGGCGGGGCCGATGGTGTGGCCGAGGAGCGAGTGGACCGGGCGCAGGCCGCTGACCACCGCGAGGAGGTGTTCGGCGAACCAGTGGTGCGGGCCCAGCCGCAGGGTGGGCGGGGGTCCGGCCGCGGCCGGGCGCCGGGGGTCGCGCCGGCCCGCCGGCCGGGTCCGCGTCCGGCCGGCGGGCCGTCGGCGGCCGCCGTCGTTGCCGGTCATCGTGCCGCGCGTCGTCGTGTCCATCGCGAGCTGCCCCCCGAAAAGTCCGGGCCCGGAGCGGTACCGGGCGGTAACTTGATGGGGATCTTCTACGGCCGCCGCACACGCTCCGCAACCACGCCCGCGGCCCGCCCGGCCGCCGGCCCGCTTCACCTATCCGGGTGGGCGGCGGCCGGTCCCCGGCTCCCGGAGGCGCCACTTCGCGTACCCGGGTGGACGGGCGCGGCTCCCGGTCCGGGGCCCCGAAGGGGGACGGAGTCCCTCACCCGCCCGGCCCCGTCCGAGTCGTATCCTGAGGGCGTTTCCGACTACCGAAAGCAGCCGGCCATGCGCGTGTACGTCCCCCTGACCCTCCCCGGGCTCGCCGAGGTGCACAAGGCGGGTGAGCTGGGCCCCGCCCCGCTGCTGGCGTACGCCGTCACCCCCGGGCTCCGCGAGTGGTACGTGTCGGACGACATGGAGGAGCTGGAGTACGCGGCCCTGAACCGGGCCGCGCTCGCCTCCCTGCGGCTGGTCGCCGCGGACGCGGGTGCCCCGCGCCGCCGGGTCGTGGTCGCCCTCGACGTCGACGACAAGGCCGCCACCGCCACCTCCGGGGCCGACGAGGCCGCGCTCGGCCAGGTGACCCTCGCCGCCGCCGTACGGCTCGCCGTGGCCGCCGCCGTGCACGTGGACGCCGACGACGCCGACGAGGACGTGGCCGCCGCCACGCGGGCCCTGGAGGCCGCCGACGGCGGGGACGCGCGGGCGCAGCTCACCGTCGACGGGGCCGAGGACCACGAGCTGCTGTGGTTCGGCGTGCAGGAGATTCCGGGGCTGCTCAAGTGACCGACACGACCGCCGTGACCGCCGCGACCGCCACCACCGCCCCGAACCACATCGTCTGGGACTGGAACGGGACGCTCCTCCACGACATCGACGCCGTCATAGCCGCGACCAACGCCTCCTTCGCCGAGCTCGGCTTCGCGCCGATCACCCTGGAGACCTACCGCGACCTGTACGTCGTCCCGGTGCCGAAGTTCTACGAGCGCCTCATGGGCCGGCTGCCCACCGAGGAGGAGTGGCTCGTCATGGACGACACCTTCCACCGCCACTACTGGGCCGCCGCCCAGGACGCCGGGCTCGCCGAAGGCGCCCGCGAGCTGCTCCGTGACTGGCAGCAGGAGGGGCTCACCCAGTCCCTGCTGTCCCTCGCGCCCCATGACAAGCTCGTCCCCCTGGTCCGGTACCACGGCATCGACCAGCACTTCCTGCGTGTCGACGGCCGGATCGGCCCCTCCCACACCTCCAAGGCGGGACACCTCGTACGTCACCTGGCCGCCCTCGACGGGACGGGTGTGACGGCGGACCGTACGGTCCTCATCGGAGACGCCGTGGACGACGCCCTCGCCGCCGCCCACGTCGGAGCCCGGGCGGTTCTGTACACGGGCGGCTCGCACAGCCGCAGCAGTCTGGAATCAGCCGGAGTGCCGGTCGTGGACAGCCTGGCCGAGGCCGTCCGGACAGCTCGCGAGCTGGCCGGATAGCGACGGGACGGGCCGCTGCACGGACGGCCGGTCACGTCGCTGGCCAGAGTGTCAAAGTTCCACCCCAAGATTTGTACAGATGCAGCGAATGACGTCCTGGGGGTAGGTCGGGATAGCCTTGTACCCGTGATCAGCGCGATAGTCATCGGGGGCACTGGAGCCTCCGGCCTGCGCCCGGCGCACGACCGTGCCCGGGCCTTCGCTGATCCCCGCCCCCGGGACGTTCGGCCGATCATGGCTCATTCCCTCCCGGTCGGCTCTCTCGACGGCATAGCGTCGATCCCGAACGGACACCCCGCCTCGCGGCGCTATGTCATTCCTTCCTTCACCTACGTCACGCAATGGCGCGCGACAGGAGCCAGAGGACATGCAGACCAAGCTGGACGAAGCAAAGGCCGAGCTGCTCGCACGGGCGGCCCGGGTAGCTGAGCACAGCCCGGCCGGGGGGCTACTTCCGACTGGGGCCGAGCGGGGGGAGCGTCCGGACCAGGACACGGTTCTCTCCTACCTCCAGCGCTACTACCTGCACACGGCGCCAGAGGACCTCGCGGACCGGGACCCGGTCGATGTGTTCGGAGCCGCGCTCTCCCACTACCGGCTCGCCGAGAACCGGCCGCAGGGCACCGCGAACGTACGCGTGCACACGCCCACGGTGGAGGAGAACGGCTGGACCTCCAGCCACTCCGTCGTCGAGGTCGTCACCGACGACATGCCGTTCCTCGTGGACTCCGTGACGAACGAGCTGTCCCGCCAGGGCCGCGGCATCCACGTCGTGATCCACCCGCAGGTCGTCGTCCGCCGCGACATCACCGGCAAGCTGATCGAGATCCTCGGCCCCGACTGCGACGCCCACGGCCCCGCCACCGCGCGTCCCCACGACTCCCTCGTCGAGTCCTGGATCCACGTCGAGATGGACCGCGAGACCGACAAGGCCGATCTCAAGCAGATCACCGCCGATCTCCAGCGCGTCCTGTCCGACGTGCGCGAGTCCGTCGAGGACTGGGAGAAGATGCGCGAGGCCGCGCTGCGGATCGCGGAGGGCCTCCCGGACGAGCCCACCGCCCCCGACCTGCGCGAGTACGAGCTCGAAGAGGCCCGTGAGCTGCTGCGCTGGCTCGCCGACGACCACTTCACCTTCCTCGGCTACCGCGAGTACAACCTCGTCGACGGCGACTCCCTGTCCGCCGTGCCCGGTACCGGCCTCGGCATCCTGCGCTCCGACCCGCACCACAGCGGCAAGGAGGACGGCCACCCGGTCTCGCCGTCCTTCAACCGGCTGCCCGCCGACGCGCGCGCCAAGGCCCGCGAGCACCGCCTGCTGGTGCTGACCAAGGCCAACAGCCGCTCCACCGTGCACCGCCCCTCGTACCTCGACTACGTGGGCGTCAAGAAGTTCGACGCCGACGGCAACGTCGTCGGCGAGCGCCGCTTCCTCGGCCTGTTCTCCTCCGCCGCGTACACCGAGTCCGTACGCCGCGTCCCGGTCATCCGCCGCAAGGTCGCGGAGGTCCTCGCCGGCGCCGGCTTCGCGCCGAGCAGCCACGACGGCCGCGACCTGACGCAGATCCTGGAGACGTACCCGCGCGACGAGCTGTTCCAGACCCCGGTCGACCAGCTCCAGGCCATCGTCACCTCCGTCCTGTACCTCCAGGAACGCCGCCGGCTGCGGCTGTACCTGCGCCAGGACGAGTACGGCCGCTACTACTCGGCGCTCGTCTACCTGCCCCGCGACCGCTTCACCACCGGTGTGCGGCTGCGCCTGATGGACATCCTGCGCGAGGAGCTCGGCGGCATCAGCGTCGACTTCACCGCCTGGAACACCGAGTCGATCCTCTCCCGCATCCACTTCGTCGTCCGCGTCCCGCAGGGCACCGAGCTGCCCGCGCTGACCGACTCCGACGTCGAGCGCATCGAGGGCCGTCTCGTCGAGGCCGCCCGCTCCTGGGCCGACGGCTTCCAGGAAGCGCTGATCGCCGAGTGCGGCGAGGAGCGCGCGGCCGAGCTGCTGCGCCGCTACGGCACCTCCTTCGCCGAGGGCTACAAGGCCGACCACTCGCCGCGCGCGGCCGTCGCCGACCTGATCCACCTGGAGCGGCTCGCCGCCAGCGACCGCAAGTTCGCGCTCTCGCTCTACGAGCCCGTCGGCGCGGGCCCCGGCGAGCGCCGCTTCAAGATCTTCCGCACCGGGGACCAGGTCTCGCTCTCCGCGGTCCTGCCGGTGCTGCAGCGCCTGGGCGTCGAGGTCACCGACGAGCGCCCGTACGAGCTGCGCCGCTCCGACCGGGTCAGCGCGTGGATCTACGACTTCGGTCTGCGGATGCCCGTCACCGGCAACGGGGAGACCTACCTCGGCGACGACGCCCGCGAACGCTTCCAGGACGCCTTCGCCGCGGTCTGGCAGGGCGACGCGGAGAACGACAACTTCAACGCCCTGGTGCTCAGCGCCGGACTCACCTGGCGGCAGGCCGTCGTCCTGCGCGCGTACGCCAAGTACCTGCGCCAGGCCGGCTCCACCTTCAGCCAGGACTACATGGAGGACACCCTCCGCAACAACGTCCACACCACCCGGCTGCTGGTCTCGCTCTTCGAGGCCCGGATGGCGCCCGTGCGCCAGACCGCCGGCAGCGAGCTCGTGGACGCCATGCTGGAGGAGCTCGACGGGGCCCTGGACCAGGTCGCCTCGCTCGACGAGGACCGCATCCTGCGGGCCTTCCTCACCCTCATCAAGGCCACGCTGCGCACGAACTTCTTCCAGCTCAACGGCGTGGGCGAGCAGCACTCCTACGTGTCGATGAAGTTCGACCCGCAGGCCATCCCGGACCTGCCGGCCCCGCGTCCGGCCTTCGAGATCTGGGTGTACTCCCCGCGCGTCGAGGGCGTCCACCTGCGCTTCGGCAAGGTCGCCCGAGGCGGCCTGCGCTGGTCCGACCGCCGCGAGGACTTCCGTACGGAGATCCTCGGCCTGGTCAAGGCCCAGATGGTCAAGAACACCGTGATCGTGCCGGTCGGCGCCAAGGGCGGCTTCGTCGCGAAGAACCTCCCCGACCCGTCGGTGGACCGTGACGCCTGGCTCGCCGAGGGCATCGCCTCGTACAAGATCTTCATCTCGGCGCTGCTCGACATCACCGACAACATGGTCGCCGGCGAGGTCCTGCCCCCCAAGGGCGTGGTCCGCCACGACGAGGACGACACCTACCTCGTCGTCGCCGCCGACAAGGGCACCGCGACCTTCTCCGACATCGCCAACGGAGTGGCCGAGTCCTACGGCTTCTGGCTCGGCGACGCCTTCGCGTCGGGCGGCTCGGCCGGCTACGACCACAAGGGCATGGGCATCACCGCCCGCGGCGCGTGGGAGTCCGTCAAGCGGCACTTCCGCGAGCTGGGCCACGACACCCAGACCGAGGACTTCACCGTCGTCGGCGTCGGCGACATGTCCGGTGACGTGTTCGGCAACGGCATGCTGCTCTCCGAGCACATCCGCCTGGTGGCCGCCTTCGACCACCGGCACATCTTCATCGACCCGAACCCGGACGCGGCCACCTCCTACGCCGAGCGCCGCCGCCTGTTCGAGCTGCCGCGCTCCTCGTGGGCCGACTACGACACCTCGCTGATCTCGGCGGGCGGTGGCATCCACCCGCGTACCGCGAAGGCCGTCCCGATCACCGCGCAGGTCCGCGAGGCCCTCGGCATCGAGGCGGGCGTCACCAAGATGACCCCGGCCGACCTGATGAAGGCGATCCTGCAGTCCCCCGTGGACCTGCTGTGGAACGGCGGCATCGGTACGTACGTCAAGGCCACCGCCGAGACGCACGCGGACGTCGGCGACAAGGCCAACGACGCCATCCGCGTCAACGGCTCCGACGTGCGGGCCAAGGTCATCGGCGAGGGCGGCAACCTGGGTCTCACCCAGCTCGGCCGGATCGAGTTCGCCCGCACCGGCGCGGGCGGCGACGGCGGCAAGGTCAACACCGACGCCATCGACAACAGCGCGGGCGTGGACACCTCCGACCACGAGGTGAACATCAAGATCCTGCTCAACGCGGTCGTCACCGACGGCGACATGACCGTCAAGCAGCGCAACAAGCTGCTCGCCCAGATGACCGACGAGGTCGGCCGGCTGGTCCTGCGCAACAACTACGCGCAGAACGTCGCGCTCGCCAACGGCGCGGCCCAGGCCCCGAGCCTGCTCCACGCCCAGCAGCGCTACATGCGCCGGCTGGAGCGCGACGGCCGCCTCGACCGGGCGCTGGAGTTCCTGCCCACCGACCGGCAGATCCGCGAGCTGATGAACGGCGGCAAGGGGCTGACCCAGCCGGAGCTGGCGGTGCTGTTCGCGTACACCAAGATCACGGTGGCGGACGAGCTCATCACCACCGAGCTGCCGGACGACCCGTACCTGCGCCGTCTGCTCTTCGCGTACTTCCCGGACGCCCTGGCCGAGCGGCTCACCGAGCAGATCGACGCGCATGCGCTGCGCCGGGAGATCATCACCACCATCCTGGTCAACGACACCGTCAACACGGGTGGTTCGACCTTCCTGCACCGTCTGCGCGAGGAGAGCGGGGCCTCCACGGAGGAGATCGTCCGCGCGCAGCTCGCGGCCCGCGAGATCTTCGGCCTGGCCGATGTGTGGGACGCGGTGGAGGCGCTCGACAACAAGGTCGCCGCGGACGTCCAGACCCGGGTGCGGCTGCACTCGCGGCGCCTGGTCGAGCGCGGTACCCGCTGGCTGCTGAACAACCGGCCGCAGCCGCTCCAGATCACCGAGACCATCGGCCTCTTCCAGGAGCGCGTGGCCCAGGTCTGGGCCGAGCTGCCGAAGCTGGTGCGCGGCGCCGACCTGGAGTGGTACCAGTCGATCCTGGACGAGCTGACGGGTGAGGGCGTCCCGGAGGAACTGGCCGCCAAGGTGGCCGGCTTCTCGTCCGCCTTCCCGGCGCTGGACATCGTCGCGATCGCCGACCGCACGGGTGTGGACCCGCTGGAGGTCGCCGAGGTGTACTACGACCTCGGCGACCGCCTGGCGATCACCCAGCTGATGGACCGGATCATCGAGCTGCCGCGGTCCGACCGCTGGCAGTCGATGGCCCGTGCCTCCATCCGCGAGGACCTGTTCGCGGCCCACGCGGCGCTGACCGCGGACGTGCTGTCGGTGGGCAACGGCACGTCGACTCCCGAGGAGCGCTTCAAGGCGTGGGAGGAGAAGAACGCGGCGATCATCGGGCGGGCGCGGACGACCCTGGACGAGATCCAGGGGTCGGACGACTTCGACCTGGCGAACCTGTCGGTGGCGATGCGGACGATGCGGTCGCTGTTGCGCGTGCACAGCTGATCGGTCGGCTTCGCCGAACGGGCCGGGCCCGGGACCTTGGTGGTCCCGGGCCCGGCCCGTTCCGTTTCCGTCCTGTTCGCTGCCGGGGGCGCTGCCCCGGACCCCCGCGCCCCGAACGCCGGCGGGGCTGAATTCAGCGCCGGGTGAAGGCCTCGTAGGCGTCGCAGACCTCGGCCGAGGGGCCGTCCATGCGCAGGACACCGGCCTCCAGCCAGATCGCGCGGTCGCAGGTCTCGCGGACCGTGTTGATGCCGTGGCTGACGAGGAAGACGGTGCCCGCGTGCTCGCGGAGTTCCTCGATGCGGGCCTGGCTGCGGCGCTGGAAGGCGGCGTCGCCGGTGGCCAGGGCCTCGTCGATCATCAGGACGTCGTGGTCCTTGGCGGCGGCGATGGAGAAGCGCAGCCGGGCGCCCATGCCCGAGGAGTACGTCCGCATGGGCAGGGAGATGAAGTCGCCCTTCTCGTTGATGCCGGAGAAGTCGACGATGCCCTGGTAGCGCTCGCGGATCTGCTGCTTGGACATGCCCATCGCGAGGCCGCCGAGGACGACGTTGCGTTCGCCGGTCAGGTCGTTCATCAGGGCGGCGTTCACGCCCAGCAGGGACGGCTGGCCGTGCGAGTAGATCCGGCCGTGGGCCACCGGCTGGAGGCCGGCGATGGCGGCCAGCAGGGTGGACTTGCCCGAGCCGTTGGAGCCGATGAGGCCGATGGCCTCGCCCTTGTACGCGGTGAAGGTGACGCCCTTGACGGCGTGCACCTCCTTCATGCCCGGGGCCGGCCCGCGGGAGAAGACCCGGCTGAGCGCCGCGGTGGCGCCGCCCTTGCGGGCGCCGGATCCGTTGACCTTGTAGATGACGTGGACCCCGTCGGCGATGACGGTGGGTACCCGGGTGTCGCTCTTCGACGCGGTGTCAGCCACGGCCGTACTCCTCTTCTGCCTTCCAGAACCAGATGAAACCGCCGACGCCGGCGAGCAGGGCCCAGCCGATGGCCAGCGGCCACGCGTGGGGCGGGAGCGAGTGCGCCTGGAAGCTGTCGATCAGTGCGAAGCGCATCAGGTCGATGTAGACGGCGGCCGGGTTGAGCTTGAGCAGGGTCAGCACCCAGTGGTGCGGCAGGTGGTCCGACTGGAGCATCTGGTCGATGGACCACATGACGCCCGAGGAGTACATCCAGGTGCGCAGGACGAACGGCATCAGCTGGCTGACGTCCGGGCTCTTGCTGCCGATGCGCGCCATGACCATCGCGCAGCCGGCGGCGAACACGGCCGTCAGCAGGAGGGCCGGGACGGCCAGGAACCAGGACCAGGCGGGCCGCTGGCCGAAGGCCAGCAGCAGGATGACCAGGGCGCCCATGGTGACGAGCAGCTGCTGGAAGAGCTGGACGACGGTGGAGATGGGCAGGCTGGCGCGCGGGAAGTGCAAGGCGCGGACGAGGCCGCGGTTGCTGTGGACGGCGCGGGTGCCGGCGTTGATGGAGCTGCCGATGAAGTCCCAGACGAAGATGCCGGTGATCAGGAAGGGCACGTAGTCCGGCACGCCGTGGCTGGCCTTCATCACGATGCCGAAGATGAAGTAGTAGACGGCCGCGTTGAGCAGCGGGGTCACCAGGTGCCAGAGCTGGCCGAGCTTGGCCGTGCTGTACGTGGCCTGCATGCGGGCGGTCGCGTACGCGGTCACGAAGTGGCGCCGGTCCCAGAGCTCCGCGATGTAGCGGGGGAGCGTGGGGCGGGCGCCGCTGAGGGTGAGGCCGTGGGCGGCGGCGAGCCGCGCGAGTTCCGCGGAGGGCGCGGGTGCGGTCTTGGGTGCGGTCGCGGTGGTCACAGGGTTCGCTTTCGACGGGGCAGTACGTCACTGCCGAGGTCGGGACGGGTCCGTATCGTCGCTACGGCGAGATTAGGGCGTGGCACGTCGGAACGCAACCGTTTCGTCGTGACGGGGGCGCGGTTATGCTCTCTGCATGACCCCGGACCCCGCCGCCCCTTCCGCCCCCGCCCGCAGAGCCCCCGCCGGTGCCGCAGTCCTGCGCGCGGACGTGACCGAGGCGATCCGTGACGCGGTGGTGGAGGAACTGGCCGCGGTCGGCTTCTCGAAGATGTCCATCGAGGGCATCGCCCGGCGGGCGGGTGTTGGCAAGACCGCCGTCTACCGGCGGTGGAAGTCGAAGCTGCACCTGGTGCTGGACCTGGTGGGGGCCTTCGCGGTGGACGGCCTGCCGGTGCCCGCGACGGGCTCGCTGTACGGGGACGTACGGGCCCTGCTGGAGGTCATGTCACACGTGCTGCGGCACCCGGTGGCCTCCGCGGTGATTCCCGACCTGCTCGTGGAGGCGGCGCGCAACCCGGAGATCGCCGAGGCGGTACGCGGCGCCCTGCTCGACGGGCAGCGCCGCATGGCGGAGGGGATCGTCTCCGATGCGGTCGCCCGCGGCGAACTCACGGCGGGCATCGACCCCGCCCACGCACTCGACCTGCTGATCGGTCCGCTCTACTGGCGCCAGGTGGTCGTCCGGGACGCGGTGACGGGCAGCCACCTCGACGTCCTGGCCCACCAGGTGGTGGCGGGCCTCAAGGCCGGCTCCGGCCCGGACGCGTAGGGGGTGTCTTGCCGGTCAGGGCGGGCTCGCGCTGGCCCCCTAGGCCCCGCGCCCACCCGGCGGTGCGGCGCTACGGCCAGACGGGGGCCAGAGCCGGCGCGGGAGCCGCAGGAGCCGCGGGAGCCGGGCGGCGGTCCTCCAGGGGGACGACCGCCGGGATCGGGGCCGTCTGCCCGAGGAAGACCCGGCGCACCACCCGCTCCGCCGCGTGGCCGTCGTCGTGCGAGCAGAAACGCGCGCGGAACGCCGCCCGCAGCTGCGCGGAGCGCGAGCCCTGCCAGTGGCCCGTGCTGAAGATGTCCACCAGCTCGTCCTCGGTCCGGGCGATCGCGCCCGGCGGGCACGACCGCAGGTCGAAGTACGTGCCCCGGGCCGCCTCGTACGCCTCCCAGTCGTCCGCGTGGATCACGATCGGCCGGTCCAGCGCCGCGTAGTCGAACATCAGGGACGAGTAGTCCGTCACCAGCGCGTCCGAGGCCAGGCACAGCTCCTCCACCGAGGGGTGCGCGGAGACGTCGATCAGGCGCGGGTGCGTGTCCGGGGAGGGCGGGAGGTCCGCGTACGTGAGATGGGTGCGGGCCAGGATCGTGAAGCGCGGGCCCAGCTCCCGCAGCACCCGCTCGAAGTCCAGGTGCTCGGGCCGGCTGCGCCGGTAGTCGCGGTGCGTGGGCGCGTACAGGACGGCCGTCGAGCCCGCCGGGATGCCGAGGCGTTCGCGCAGCTCCAGCACCTCGGCCGGGCCAGCCCGGTGGAAGACGTCGTTGCGCGGGTAGCCGTACTCCAGCGTGGTGTAGGAGGACGGGACGGCCTTCTCCCACACCAGGGTGGAGTGCCGGTTCGAGGAGAGCAGGTAGTCCCACTGGTCGGCGCCGCGCAGCAGACCCGCGAAGTCCGTCGTCGGGGTGGCCGCCGGGCGGTCCTGGAGGTCGAGGCCGACGCGCTTGAGCGGGGTGCCGTGCTGGGTCTGGACGAGGATCTGGCCCGGCCGCTTGACCAGGGCGCGGTCGAAGTTGACGTTCGTGACCAGGTAGGTGGCCCTGGCCAGGGCGGTCCAGTACGCCGCCGAGCCCGGGCGCAGCGCCGTCGTCTCGCGGGGCAGGGTCGGGGCGTGCTCCGGATCGCAGATCCAGGCCGTGCGCATCCGCGGCGCGAGCTCCCGCAGCTTGGCCTCGATCGCCGCCGGGTTGCAGGCGTAGCCGCCGTGCCAGTACGCGGAGAAGACGGCGAGCTCCGGGCGGAGCGGCAGCAGCCGCTGGATCCGGTAGTGCAGCCGCAGCCGGCACTCCCGCAGGCCCCGCCACAGGGCCGAGGCGGCGCGGCCCAGCGCCAGTGCGGCCGTGCGCAGCGCGGACAGCAGCCGGTAGGTGCGCCGGGTGCCCAGCCGCATCAGGGTGTGCCGGACCCGGTCGGTCCGGGACAGGGACAGCGGCAGGGCGCCGCTGCCGCCGGGTACGGGGACGCGGTGGCGGCGCAGCAGGGCGCAGGCCCGGGCGAAGAACTCGGCCCGGGCGGCGCGCGGGAGGCGGCGCGGGTCGGCGTACAGGGTGCAGAAGTGCTCGGCCATCCGGCGGTGCAGGGCGGGGCGCCAGCGCTCCAGCTCGGGGCGGGTGGCGAGGTGGCCGAAGACCCGGTCGTACTGGTCGAAGATGTCGAGGTGGCGGCGGCTGGTGGTGGTCAGGATCGAGCCGGTGCGCCGCTGCCGGTAGTGGACGCAGACCCGGTCCAGGACGGCGACGGACTCCGCGGCCAGCAGGGCCGGGTAGGTCCAGGGGGTGTCCTCGTAGAAGCCGGGCGGGAATTCGAGGCCCTCGCGCTCCACGTACTCGCGGCGGTAGGCCTTGTTCCAGACCACCATCAGCATGCCGAGGAGAGCGGGGCGGTCGGCGAGCCGGAAGCTGGCCGGGCCCTCCTCGGAGAGCCGGTGGGAGAGGCGGTTGCGGACGAGTTCGCCCGACCAGAAGGTGCGCGCGTAGTCGTAGACCAGGACGTCGGGGGAGCCGGTGGCCTTCAGCCGGTCGGTGATGGCCTGCAGGGCGCCCGGGGCGAGGGTGTCGTCGCCGTCGAGGAAGATCAGGTAGTCGCCGCCCGCCCGCGCCAGGCCCGCGTTGCGGGCCGGGCCCAGGCCGAGGTTGTGCGCCAGGTGGACGGCCGTCACCCGGGGGTCACGTGCCGCGTACTCGTCGATGATCGACCCGCAGGCGTCCGGAGAGGCGTCGTCGACCGCGATCAGCTCCAGATCCGGGTACGACTGGGCCAGGACCGAGTCCAGACTCTCCTGGAGGTAGGCCTGGACCTTGTACGCGGGCACGATGACGCTGAACCGGGGCACGGCACATCCAGGGGTCGGCGCGGGCATTTGCCCAGGAACCCCCGGCGTGGCGATCGGGTTACGCGCTGTGTGGCATTCGGGTTACGCAGCGTCAGCGGGCCGCGCCGCACGGGGTGCGCGCCCGCGCAGGGCTACTTGATCGCCCCGGCCATCACCCCCGAGACGAACTGCCGCTGGAAGGCGAAGAACACCACGAGCGGGACCGCCATCGACAGGAACGCGCCGGGCGCGAGCACGTCGATGTTGTTCCCGAACTGCCGTACCTGCTGCTGGAGCGCGACCGTGATCGGCGGGTGGGCGGAGTCCGCGAACACCAGCGCCACCAGCATGTCGTTCCACACCCACAGGAACTGGAAGATGCCGAGCGAGGCGATCGCCGGGCCGCCGAGCGGCAGCACCACCCGTGTGAACAGACGCAGTTCACCCGCCCCGTCGAGCCGGGCCGCCTCCAGCAGCTCACGCGGGATCTCCGCGAAGAAGTTGCGCAGCAGGAACACGGCGAAGGGCAGTCCGAAGGCGGTGTGGAAGAGGACCACGCCCGCCGTGGTCTCGAACAGCCCGATGGAACCGAAGAGTTCGGAGACCGGGATCAGTGCCACCTGCACGGGCACGACGAGCAGTCCGACGACGACGAGGAACAGCCAGTCCCGGCCGGGGAACTCCAGCCAGGCGAAGGCGTATCCGGCGAGCGAGCCCAGGACCAGGACCAGCAGGGTGGCCGGCACGGCGATCGCGAACGTGTTGAGGAGCGAGCCGGTGATGGTGTCGTTCGCCAGCAGGCGCTGGTAGTTGTCGGCCGTCAGCCGTGAGGGCGCGGTCAGCACCTGCCACCAGCCGCCGCTGTTGAGGTCGGTGGGGGAGACGAAGGAGGAGAGCAGCAGCCCGAGCGTGGGCAGCAGCCAGAAGAGCGCCGCCACGACCAGGAAGACGCGCAGCGCGCCGCCGGCGAGCCGGGCGGACGCGCGCGCGGCGTACGAGGACCTGGGGTGCGCCGCAGGGGCCGGCGTCACGTCGGAACGGCTCATCGGGACCCCTCCTTGCGCAGTCGGCGGATGTTCACGAGCATCACCGGGATCACCAGCACCAGCAGCAGTACGGCGATGGCACTGCCCAGCCCCGGATCGGCGTCCGTGCCGAAGGAGGTCCGGTACAGCTGGAGCGCGAGCACGTTCGCGTCGTCCTGGACCGCGCCCGGCGCGATCACGAAGACCAGGTCGAAGATCTTCATGACGTTGATGACGAGGGTGACGAGCACGACCACCAGGACGGGCGCCAGCAGCGGGACGGTGATCCGCCGGAACACCTGCCACTCGCCGGCCCCGTCCACGCGCGCCGCCTCCAGCAGCTCCCGCGGTACGGCGGCCAGCCCCGCCCCGATCAGCACCATCGCGAAACCGGCCCACATCCATACGTACGCCCCGATGACCGCCGGGGTGACGAGCGCCGGGCCGAGCCACTGGACCCCGGAGTACGCCTCCCGGAAGTTGGCCGCGGGCAGCCGCAGCAGCGCCCCGTCCGCCTTCCCGGACAGCGTGAAGGTGCCGTCGGCTCCGGCCGTCGTCCGCTCGACGACCCGGCCGTCCTTGACCGCCTCGATCCGCATCCCGGCGAAGCCCTGCTCGGTCGGGTCGACCACGTTCACCGCCCCGCCCCCGCCCCGGGTGAAGTCCTGCCAGACCGTGCCCGTGACCTTCCCCGGCACGGCGCCGGAGCTGCCCGCGGTACGGGTTCCCTCCGGCAGCGCCTCCGGGGCCACGCCGACCAGCGGGAGCAGCACCGGAGTACCCGCGCGGACGGGGTCGCGGGTCACGAAGGCACCCCCGCCGGCGTCCGCGAGCGGCGATTCCCGGCCCGGGCGCGCCTTGGGGAAGGCCGAGGACTGCGCGAAGGTGTCGTGGACCCCGACCCAGACCGCGTTGGCGACCCCTCGGTCGGGATCGTGGTCGTAGACGAGCCGGAAGATGATGCCCGCGGCCAGCATCGAGATCGCCATCGGCATGAAGACCAGCAGCTTGAACGCCGTCCCCCAGCGCACCCGTTCGGTGAGGACCGCGAAGATCAGCCCGAGGGCGGTGGCCGTGGCCGGGGCGAGCACCACCCACAGCGCCGTGTTCTTCAGGGCGGTGCGGATCGTGTCGTCGCTCAGGATCTCCCGGTAGTTGTCACCGCCGACGAAGGTGTCGCCGGAACGGTCGAAGAGGCTGCGGTAGAGGGAGTAGCCGATCGGGTGCACGACGAGCGCACCGAGCAGCACCAGCGCCGGGAGGAGGAACGCCGCCGCGATCAGACGGCGGCGCCGGACCTCCGCCGGGACGCGTGCGGCGGCAGGGGCCGGCACGGGATCAGTTCCCGTAGGCCTTGGCCGCGTCCGCCTCCAGTTTCGCCTGGGTGCCCGCCACGTCCGACGGGTTCGCCAGGAAGTCCTGGAGCGCCTTCCACTCGCCCGCTCCCGGGGTCCCGCCGAAGGCCGCCGGGGCCTGGTCCGACATGTCGAAGCGGAAGTCGTCGCCCGCCGCGATCAGCGCCTTGGCGATGTTCCGCTGGATGTCGTTCGGATACACCGCCGGGTCGACCGCCTTGTTCGGGGAGAGGAACCCGCCCTGACGGGCGTGGATCTCCGCCGCGTCCGCCGAGGCCAGGAAGGTCAGCAGTGCCTGCGCCCCCTTCGACGGCTTCAGGGCGACCGCCACGTCGCCGCCCGAGACCACCGGAGCCTTCGCACCGACCGCCGGGAAGGGGAAGACCAGGGCGTCCTCGCCGACCTTCGCCTGCGTCTGCGCGATGTTCACCGCCACGAAGTCGCCCTCGAAGACCATCGCGGCGGCCGGCCGGTCGCCTCCGGTGAAGGTCTGCGTCACCGACTTCGGGAATTCCGTGGACAGCGCCCCGCTCGGCCCGCCCGCCAGGAAGTCCTTGCGGCCGAACAGCTCGCCGAGCGTGGTCAGCGCCTGCTTGACGCTGTCGTCCGTCCACTTGATCCGGTGCTTGGCCAGCTGGTCGTACTTCTCCGGGCCGGCCTGCGAGAGGTAGATGTTCTCGAACCAGTCGGTGAGGGTCCAGCCGTCCGCGCCCGCCACCGAGACGGCCGGGGTGCCCGAGGCGGACAGCGTGTCGGCCGCCGTGATCAGTTCCTTCCAGGTCTTCGGGGGCTTCACCCCCGCCGCCTCGAAGGCTTTCGCGTTGTACCAGATCAGCGACTTGTTGGCGGCCTTGTAGTACACGCCGTACCGGGTGTCCCCGACGGTGCCCAGCTTCTTCCAGCCGTCCGAGTAGTTCGCGTCGAGCTGGGCGGCGGCCTCCGGGCCCAGCGGCTGCGCCCACTTGTTCTCCACCGCCGCGGCCAGCGCCCCGACCTGCGGGAGCAGCGCCACGTCCGGCGGCGCACCGCCCGCGATCTTCGTGCCGAGGAAGGTGACGATCGGGTCCTGGGCCGGGACGAAGGTGACGGAGGCACCCGTCCGCTTCTCGAACTCCTTCAGGACCTTGATGAAGTTCTCCTGCTCCGGGCCCGTCCAGACCGCGGCGACCTCCAGCTTCTCGCCGGGCAGCTTCGGTAACTGCACCCGGGGTGCGGCCGTGCTGCCCTCGGGACCCTGCGGCTCCTCCGTTCCGCCGTCCCCGCACGCGCCGAGCGTGAGGGCCGCCGCGGCGGCGAGCGCCGTCCAGGTGAGTGTCGTACGGCTCGTTCCGTGCCTGCGCATGGCTCTGCCCCCGATGCCCGTGATGTGTCCCGGACCACAAGGTCTACGCCGAGCCGTGCGCCCCCGCAATACCGCGTCGCGGGGGCGCGCCGGACGTCAGGGGGCCGGGGGGAACAGCACGGGCGTCGCCGAGACCAGGCGTGAGGCCCGGTCCAGGGCGCTGGCCAGCAGTGCGAGGTCGGTGGGCCCGTTGCCCAGTTCACGGACCGGGCGGCGGGCCGGCGGATCACCCATCCGCTCCCACTCCACCGGGACCACGGTCGGCCGCTGGGTCGCCGTCCGGGGGATCCGGCCGGTGACCCGGCCCGCCTGGAACGGGACCGTCCGGCCGTCCCCGAAGCGGAGCATGCCCCGGCCCGGGCCCGGCTGGTCGGGGGCGTCGAGCTCCACGCGCAGGGTGGCCAGCCGGGCCGGCCCGGTCTCCGCCGTACGGTCCGGGTGGGCGCTGGCGGCCACCAGGTGCACGCCGAGCCGGGCGCCCTCGCGGGCCACCGCCTCCAGGGCCCGGACCACCGAGCCGGCGGCGGGGCGGCCCGTACTGCCCAGCCCCGGCGCGACCAGCGCGTCGAGGTCGTCCACGAGCACCACCAGGCGCGGCAGCGGGCTGGGCCCGGGAGGATCCGTACGGGTGGTCGCGGCCCGCAGCCGCAGCGTGCCGGTCCGCTGGGGGTCGAGGTCGCCGCGCTGCTCGCCAGGGGCGGGCCGGCGCGGCGAGACCATCCGGTCGGACACCTCGCGCTGCGCGTGCCACTCGGCGAAGGACAACTCCTCCAGCAGCTCGGAGCGGCGCTTGAGCTCCGCGCCGAGCGCCTGCGCGAACTCCCGCATGCGCAGCGGATCGGAGGCCACCAGATGGGCGCAGACGTGCGGGAGCTCGGTGCAGGGCCGCAGCCCGTCGCCGCGCTCGCCGCCGGCCCCGTCGAGGAGGAGCAGTCCGAGCCGGTCCGGCCGCGCGGCCGCGGACAGCGACGCCGCCACCGAGCGCAGCAGCTCGGTCCGCCCGCTCCCGGCGGGCCCCTCGATGAGCAGGTGCGGGCCGTCGTGGACGAGCTCGGTGCCGACGGGCCCGCGGCGTCCGCTGCCCAGCACGATCTCGGCGAGGCCGCCCACGCCCTGCCCCTGGTCGGTGGCGGCGGCCCAACGGGCCATCAGGGAGGCCGGGGTGGCCCGGGCCAGCCCCAGCTCGTCCAGCAGCCGTGCGGTGGCGGGCAGGGCGGCCGCGGTCGGCCGGTACGGCTCGGCGGAGCCGCCCTCGGCGGTGCGCAACGGTGCCAGGGCGCGGGCGAAGCGCTCGGCCCAGGCGACGGAGACGGCGTCGGCGCTGGTGGTGCCCCCGGCCGGGACCGGCCTGCCGCCGCTGATCGTGAAGGTGCGCACGGCCGTGGCCACATCCCCGCTGAGCAGCGCGACCGCGCCGCAGTCCCGGAAGGCGGGGGAGCTCGCGCAGGCGGCCTCGTACGTCTCGGCGACCGGCGAGGCGGGGGTGGCGGCCGGGGCCTCGGCGAGCACGAGCACGTGGATGCCGACGGCCGGGCCGTGCGAGGCGAGCCGGCCGGTGACGTCGCGCAGCGGGCCGGCCCCCGGATCGCCGTCGAGGACGAGGAGCGTGTACGGGCCTTCGTAGACGGCGGCGGCCCGGCGCACCTGGCTCGCATCGGCGGCGGCCCAGTGTGTGCCCAGCGGCCCCTCGTCGAGGCGCCGGGTCAGTTCACCCGTGCGGGCGACGGCCTGGTCGCGGTCGTACGCGAGGAGCAGCCGGCAGTCCTGGCCGTGCGCGGGCCGGACGTGGGGCAGCCAGCCGAGCCAGCCCCAGTCGCGCCGCCGGTCGGCGAGGCCGCGCGCCCGGTCGGCGGAGACGAGCACGATCTCCAGCCCGCCCGGCGCGTGCAGTGCCGCCAGCTGCGCGACCACCCAGCGGGCGGCCCCGGCCAGCCGGGTCCGCGGCCCGGCGAGCCCGAGGGCGCCGACGGCGGGCAGGGACACCCGGCTCCCGGCGCCGAGCCCCACGTCCAGTGCGGCGGGCTGTCCGGGCGTACGGGACCACAGGCGCTCGGTGGGGCCCATCGCGGCCAGCAGCAGCGCGGCGGGATCGTCGGGGTCGGGGGCGGCGAGCACCGGTTCCGGCGGGGCCTCGGCGGGTTCCTCGCCGCGCACCCACTTACGGGCCCAGGCGCCGAGGCCCTTCCGCCGGCCGGAGCCGGAGCCGGAGCCGGAGCCGGGGCTGGTGCCGGAGCCTGAGTCGGGGCCGGTGCCGGGGCTCGGCGCCTCGCCCTGCGGACCGGCCCCGGGGGCTGCACCGGGGGCACCGGGCGCGTCGGGGAGCCCGGGGAGCCCGGGTGCGTCCGGCACCGGCCCGGGCGCGGCCGGATCCGCCCCGGGGAGCGGGCCGGGAAGCGCGGCGGCGGCGGGCCGGGCGGAGACCGAGAGATGGCCCTGGAGGTCCGGGGTCACCGAAAGCGCGGGAGCGCCCGCGGCGGCCAGCCGCAGGGTGGACTCGCCGACCCGCAGCAGCGCCCCCGGCGGCAGGGGGACGGGCTGGGCCCCCACGGGGGAGCCGTCCAGGGTGGTGCCGTTCGTCGAGTTCAGGTCGGCCACCGCGACCCGCCCGTCGGGTATCACCGTCACCGCGCAGTGCAGCCGGGATACGTCGGGGTCGTCGAGGGGGACGTCGGCGTCGGCGGAGCGGCCCACCCGGATCTGCCCGCTGTGCAGCAGGTGCACCCCGCCCGCGTCGGGTCCGGCGACGACGTGCAGCTGGGCCGCGCCGAGGCCGTCCTCCGGCAGGACGTCCGGTACCGGCCCGTGCAGCGCCAGGACCGCGCCGTCCACGAGCGGCGGTTCGCCGAGCACCCGCCGCTGGAGGTCGAGGCGCTCGGAGCCCGCGTACAGCACGACCGTGCCCCCGGTGTCGGGCCCGCCGACGGTGGCCGCGAGCCCGGAGGCGACCGCGGCCAGCGCGGTGCCGACGGGTGCGGTGACGAGCACGTCACAGCTCGCGGGGGCGGTCGCGGTGTGGTGGCCGCTGCGCGACCCAAGGACGGTCAGCCGGATCTGCATCGCCGTCAGCGGTCCCTTCTGCGCGGTGCGCGGTGTGTGCGCCCGGCAGGGGGATCCCGTGACATGACCGCCCCGGTCGCCCCCCACCCGGCACGGACGCGTCGTCCGGTCAGGTCTGCCCGGAAGGCGGGGCTCCCGTCCCGTGCCGTCCGTACATGTGCATCCTCGCACCTGTCACGGACAACACGCCCGGCACCCGGCAACAAATGATCTTGATGTGCGGGGACCCGGGTCGGACCCCGGTCGGATCCGGACACCAAGGCCGGTAAAGACGGGGAAAATCGCCTCCGGCATACCCCGCAAACATCACCCTCCGCACATATGTGCGGCAACCAACCTCCGGGGACCGGCGTCTTCCCGGGGGACACCCCCTAGAGTGGGCCGGAAAACCAATCAGCAGATCGACCACAGCAGACGACAGCAGGGGAGCGCGAGACGTGCGGCCAGTCGGCAGCAAGTACCTGCTCGAGGAGCCGCTCGGGCGCGGCGCCACGGGCACTGTCTGGCGTGCCCGCCAGAGGGAGGCCGCCGGCGCGGAGGCGGCCGTCACGGGACAGCCCGGGGAGACCGTGGCCATCAAGGTCCTCAAGGAGGAGCTGGCCCAGGATCCCGACATCGTCATGCGCTTCCTGCGGGAGCGCTCGGTCCTGCTGCGCCTGACCCACCCCAACATCGTGCGCACCCGCGACCTCGTCGTCGAGGGCGATCTGCTGGCCCTGGTCATGGACCTGATCGACGGCCCGGACCTGCACCGGTACCTCCGCGAGAACGGCCCCTTCACGCCCGTCGCCGCGAGCCTGCTGACCGCCCAGATCGCCGACGCCCTCGCCGCCAGCCACGCCGACGGAGTGGTCCACCGCGACCTGAAGCCGGCCAACGTGCTGCTCGACGAGCGCGGCGGCCAGATGAAGCCGATGCTCACCGACTTCGGCATCGCCCGCCTCGCCGACTCCCCGGGCCTGACCCGCACCCACGAGTTCGTCGGTACCCCGGCCTACGTCGCCCCCGAGTCCGCCGAGGGCCGCCCGCAGACCTCCGCCGTCGACATCTACGGCGCCGGCATCCTCCTCTACGAGCTGCTCACCGGCCGCCCGCCGTTCGCCGGCGGCACCGCGCTCGAAGTGCTCCACCGCCACCTCAGCGAGGACCCGCAGCGGCCGCCCACCGTGCCCGAACCGCTGTGGACGGTCATCGAGCGCTGCCTGCGCAAGGAGCCGAACGAGCGGCCCAGCGCCGAGAGCCTGGCCCGCGGACTGCGCGTGGTGGCCTCCGGCATCGGCGTGCACTCCTCGGCCGAAGAGGTGGAGGCCGCGCTCGGCGTGGGCGCGCTGCTCGCGCCCGACCCCTCGCCGGCCCCGGTCCCCGAGACCCCCGGCGCCGCCGACCCCACGCAGATGCTGCCCTCGACGGGCGCGCAGGCCGGCGCGTACGACCCGAACGCCATGACCAGCGTCATGCCCCCGGTCGGTGCGGCCGACGCCACCTCGGTGCTGTCGAGCACCGCGGGCCCCGGCGCCGACCCGACCTCGGTGATGCCCCCGGTGCAGCGCCCCGACTCGCCGCACCCGTGGCAGTCGCAGATGCAGGCCGCGCGGGACCGCAACGAGCAGACGCAGATCCAGTACCTCGACCCGAACGAGGACCCGCTGCGCCGCCGTCCGCAGCGGCAGGCGCCTCCGCCGCCGCAGCACCGGCCGCAGCCGCAGCAGCAGCCGCCGCAGTACCGACAGGGCCCGCCGCCCCCGCAGCAGCAGTACCAGCAGCCTCAGCAGCCGCAGTACCGCCAGCCGCAGCAGCCGCCCCAGCAGCAGTACGCGCCTCCGCCGCCGCAGCACTACCAGCCGCAGCAGCACCAGCCTCAGCCGTACCAGCAGCAGCCTCAGCCGCAGCAGCCCCAGTACCGCCAGCCCCAGCAGCAGCCCCCGCAGGCCCCGCCGCAGCGGCCGGCCCCCCGGGAGCCGCGCGAGCCGCGCCGCCGCAGCGCCAACCCGGTGCGGATCCCCGGCCTCGGCTGCCTCAAGGGCTGCCTGGTGCTGATCCTGGTGTTCTTCGTCGCCGGCTGGCTGGTCTGGGAACTGACCCCGCTCCAGGAGTGGATCGGCACCGGCAAGGGCTGGTGGGACCAGGTCTGGACCTGGGGCAACGACGTCGTCGACTGGGTCGGCACGATCGGGGACTCCGCGGGCTCCTCGGGCTCCGGCAAGCCCTGAGGCGGACCCTCGTAGCGCCGACTCAGTGGATTTGTCGACTTCTGGGACACGATTTCGCTCGCAGAAGTGAAGGTCGCCGCGAATCCGGCCCCCTGCTGGCCTCCAATGCCCACCCGGCCGCGTAGCTTTGGTGCGTACGCCAGCCGCTGAGGGAGCAGTCGTGGCACGGAAGATCGGCAGCCGGTACACCGCGCACCAGATCCTGGGGCGCGGCAGCGCGGGCACGGTGTGGCTGGGCGAGGGGCCTGACGGGCCCGTCGCCGTCAAACTGCTGCGCGAGGACCTCGCGTCCGACCAGGAACTCGTCGGACGGTTCGTCCAGGAGCGCAGCGCGCTGCTCGGCCTGGAGCATCCGCACGTCGTCTCCGTCCGCGACCTCGTCGTGGACGGCAACGACCTCGCCCTCGTCATGGACCTCGTCCGCGGTACGGACCTGCGCACGCGCCTCGACCGCGAACGGCGGCTCGCCCCCGAGGCGGCCGTGGCGATCGTCGCGGACGTCGCCGACGCGCTGGCCGCGGCGCACGCGGCGGGGGTCGTCCACCGGGACGTCAAGCCGGAGAACGTCCTGCTCGACATGCAGGGACCGCTCGGCCCCGGCGGCTCGCACCCGGCGCTGCTGACCGACTTCGGCGTGGCCAAGCTGATCGACTCCCCCCGGCGGGCCGCCACGGGCCGGGCCTCGGCCCCGACGACCCGGATCATCGGCACCCCGGACTACCTGGCGCCCGAGATCGTCGAGGGCCTGCCCCCGCGGGCCGCGGTGGACATATATGCCCTGGCCACGGTCCTGTACGAGCTGCTGGCCGGATTCACCCCCTTCGGCGGGGGCCACCCGGGCGCGGTCCTGCGGCGGCACGTGACGGAGACCGTGGTCCCGCTGCCGGGGATCCCCGACGAGCTGTGGCAGCTCGTCGTGCAGTGTCTGGCCAAGGCCCCGGCCTCGCGGCTGCGGGCCTCGGAGCTGTCGGTCCGGCTGCGGGACCTGCTGCCGCTGCTGGCGGGGATGCCGCCGCTGGACGTGGACGAGCCGGACGACGCGGATCCGGACCCCGAGCCCTCGGAGGAACCGGTGGCCGACCCGGTCCGGCGGCGGGGCGTGGTCCCGCTGGTGCCGGGCTCGGCGACCGACTCCAACCGGGACACCCACACCTCGATGCGCGTGCCGGGGCCGGACGAGCTGGCGGGCGGGGCGCTGGGCACCGCCCGCGTACCGCGCCCCGCGGGCGGCCACCGCCCGGGCTCGGCGCGGCACCGTGCGGAGGCGGCCCGCAAGCGCCGCCTGGTTCTGTCGGTGTCGGCCCTGGCCCTGGCCGCGGCCGTCGGTCTGGGCACGTGGGTGGCCGTCTCGGGCGACGAGGCCCCGCCCCCGCAGGACAGCAAGCAGTCGGTCCCGGCGAAGCGCTAGCCGCCGGGTGCGGCGCCGCGGTCGGGGTGGCCGAATTCAGCCTCGCCGGCGTTTGAGGCGCGGGTCCGGGCGGAGCCCGGAAGGCTCCGCCCTGTGGCCCGGGACGGCTACACCGTGGCCAGTTCCGGGTGCCAGCGCCGCGCCACGGCCGGGTGGGCGCGGACCCAGCCCTTCAGTTCGTTGCGGCCGTACTCGGCGTGCAGAGGGTTCGAGTCGTCGTGCGCGACACCGGGCGCGGAGCGCAGGTACTCGCCCGGAACGGTCTCGATCACCGCGTCCAGCCGCGGGTTGTAGAAGAACGGCACCGAGTACCGCTCCACCGCGCCGGGCGGGCTGACCACCCGGTGGTCCGTCGCCGTCAGGTAGCCCTCGGTCGCGATCTCCAGCAGCTCGCCCAGGTTCACCACGAAGGCGCCCGGCATCGGCGGTACGTCCACGTAGCCGCCGTCCCGGACCACCTGGAGGCCGCCCACCGAGTCCTGCAGCAGGAGCGTCAGGAACCCGTAGTCCTTGTGGGCGCCGACCCCCTGGTCGGCGCCGGAGGGGGCCGATCCCGGGTAGCGGATCAGCTTGGTGTGCAGGTGCGGGCGGTCCGCGAAGGCCTCGTCGAAGAAGTCCGCCGGGGCGCCGATCGCCACGAGGAGCTCCTGGAGCAGGCGGTGGGCGACCGCGGCGAGCCGGGACTGCCAGTCCAGGACCACCGTACGGAGCTCCGGGAGGGCGGCGGGCCACTGGTTCGGGCCCTCCAGCCACAGGAACGCCGGGTCGTCCGGCCCCACGACCGGCGCCGGGCGCTCCGCGCCCACGTCCAGCTGGTCCCGCCAGTCGGAGGCGCCGCCGGTCAGCTCGTGGCCGATCCGGGTGTAGCCGCGGAAGTGCGGGGAGTTCAGATTGCTGACGGCGAGCCGGTCGGCTTCCGGGAGGGCGAAGAAGGCCTTGGTCAGGTCGAGGATGCGGGCGCTCTCGGCGGCGGTGACTCCGTGGCCGGTCAGGTGCAGGAAACCGGTGTCCCTGGCTGCTGCGTGCAGCTTCTTCAGGAAGTCGGCCCGCTGGGCCGGGTCGTCGGCCTGGGAGAGGTCCAGGACCGGGAGAGTGTGCGCGGACGGCATGACGGCTCCGTTTCGGATGTCACGGGGTCCTGTTCCCCAGAGGTGGTGGGGGCCGCGGGCGGGGGGATGGTCTCCGGCATGGATGGTGCCGGTGCCACGGGTGCCGCGTACAGGACCAAGTCGGATCGTGGTGGATCAGGCTTGGGTTCGGTCCGGCGGCGGACAGCTCGTCGTCGTGACACGCATGTGGTCGACATGGCGGCGCTTGACGAGGAGAACGGTCATACGGAGAGCGTACGCCCGTACGATCCCTCATCAGTACGGGTGATTCAGCCTGCCCGGACGGCGTTGTCCGGGGACCGGCTACGCTGGACCCGTGGCAGTCGTCGATGTTTCCGAAGAGCTGAAGTCCCTCTCCTCGACCATGGGGTCGATCGAGGCCGTCCTGGACCTCGACAAGCTGAGGGCAGATATCGCCGTGCTTGAGGAGCAGGCCGCCGCGCCGTCCCTGTGGGACGACCCGGAGGCCGCTCAGAAGATCACGAGCAAGCTTTCGCACCTCCAGGCGGAGGTCCGCAAGACAGAGACCCTGCGGGGGCGCATCGACGACCTCGCGGTCCTCTTCGACCTCGCCCAGGAGATGGACGACGCGGACACCCTGGCCGAGGCCGAGGCCGAGCTCGTCTCCGTCCGCAAGGCGCTGGACGAGATGGAGGTCCGGACCCTGCTCTCCGGCGAGTACGCCGAGCGCGAGGCCCTGGTCAACATCCGGGCCGAGGCCGGCGGCGTCGACGCCTCCGACTTCGCCGAGCGCCTCCAGCGCATGTACCTGCGCTGGGCGGAGCGCCACGGCTACTCGACCGAGATCTACGAGACCTCGTACGCGGAAGAGGCCGGCATCAAGTCGACCACCTTCGTCGTCAAGGCCCCGTACGCCTACGGCACCCTCTCCGTCGAGCAGGGCACCCACCGCCTCGTGCGCATCTCGCCCTTCGACAACCAGGGCCGCCGCCAGACCTCCTTCGCGGGCGTCGAGGTGCTCCCGGTCGTGGAGACCAGCGACCACGTCGAGATCGACGAGGCCGAGCTGCGCGTCGACGTCTACCGCGCCTCCGGCCCCGGCGGCCAGGGCGTCAACACCACCGACTCGGCGGTGCGCATCACGCACATCCCGACCGGCATCGTCGTCTCCTGCCAGAACGAGCGCTCGCAGATCCAGAACAAGGCCAGTGCGATGAACGTGCTCCAGGCCAAGCTGCTGGAGCGGCGCCGCCAGGAGGAGAAGGACAAGATGGACGCCCTCAAGGACGGCGGAAGCTCCTGGGGCAACCAGATGCGGTCCTACGTCCTGCACCCGTACCAGATGGTCAAGGACCTGCGGACGGAGTTCGAGGTCGGCAACCCGCAGGCGGTGCTCGACGGCGAGATCGACGGCTTCCTGGAGGCCGGAATCCGCTGGCGCAAGCAGCAGGAGCAGACCGCGTAACCGAGCGGGACGCCCACGGCACGTGGACACGCGGAAGGGCCCGGACACCTGGTGTCCGGGCCCTTCTCGCGTTGCCGCGTCGTGTGATCGGTACGTGGCGCGGGCCCACCGCTAGCCCCACGGCCGGGCGGTCAGGACACCCTCAAGGCCTCTAGGCGGTGTGCTGGGCCACCAGTGCCAGAGCTGTCACGAGGATCACCATGAGCACGATGAGCGTCACGGGATTCAGGCCGGAGAAGGGGCCCTCCTGCTGGAGGCGCTCCCGGTTCGCCCGGCACACCGGGCAGCGGCCCTGGCTGACGGGTGCGGCGCAGTTCGCGCACACGAGCCGGTCATATGTCATGCGCTCCTCCTCTCGTCCCCTCGGTCTTCTGCTGCCTATAACGGCACGGGGAACCAGACCGTTCCCCCTACCACTGTGCCAGCTTCGCCGACATTCGGCGCGGCCCGTCCGGGCAATCACGATCCCGGGCGCCCGGACCCCGGGATAAATCGGGCAAGTCCGGAGGCCGGGTCCACACCTCGCGCCCGTTCGCGTATGGTCACGCACACCTACTCCCGGCGACCGTGGTGCACCCGTGATCCGATTCGACAGTGTCTCCAAGTCCTACCCGAAGCAGAGCCGTCCCGCACTGAGGGAAGTCTCCCTCGACATCGCGAAGGGCGAGTTCGTCTTCCTGGTCGGCTCCTCCGGCTCCGGCAAGTCCACCTTCCTGCGGCTCATCCTGCGCGAGGAGCGGGCGAGCCACGGCCAGGTGCACGTCCTGGGCAAGGACCTCGCCAAGCTCTCCAACTGGAAGGTTCCGCAGATGCGGCGCCAGCTGGGGACCGTCTTCCAGGACTTCCGCCTGCTGCCCAACAAGACGGTGGCCGAGAACGTGGCCTTCGCGCAGGAGGTCATCGGCAAGCCGCGGGGCGAGATCCGCAAGGCCGTCCCGCAGGTCCTCGAACTCGTGGGTCTGGGCGGGAAGGAGGAGCGGATGCCGGGCGAGCTCTCCGGCGGTGAGCAGCAGCGCGTGGCCATCGCCCGCGCCTTCGTCAACCGCCCCGCCCTGCTGATCGCGGACGAGCCCACCGGCAACCTCGACCCGCAGACCTCGGTCGGGATCATGAAGCTGCTGGACCGGATCAACCGGACCGGCACCACGGTGATCATGGCCACCCACGACCAGCAGATCGTCGACCAGATGCGCAAGCGCGTCATCGAACTCGAACAGGGCCGACTCGTGCGCGACCAGTCGCGCGGCGTCTACGGCTACCAGCACTGAAAGGTCCCTGAGACGCAATGCGCGCCCAGTTCGTCATGTCGGAGATCGGCGTCGGTCTCCGGCGCAATCTCACCATGACCTTCGCGGTCATCATCTCCGTGGGTCTCTCCCTGGCCCTGTTCGGCGGCTCCATGCTCATGAGCGAGCAGGTGAGCAAGATGAAGGGCTTCTGGTACGACAAGGCCAACGTCTCGATCTACCTCTGCAACAAGCAGGACGCCGTGGAGGCGAGCGAGGCCGCCGCCAAGAAGGCCGACGGCTCGGCGGCGGTCTCCACGGGCGTCACCACCTGCGCCAAGGGTGCGGTGACCGAGGAGCAGAAGAAGCAGATCGAGTCCGAGCTCAAGCAGATGTCCCTGGTGAAGTCCGTCGCCTACGAGTCGGCGGACGAGGCGTACAAGCACTACCAGGAGCGGTTCGGCAACACGGCACTCGCCTCCTCCATCACCCCGGACCAGATGCAGGAGTCCTTCCGGGTCAAGCTGAAGGACCCGGAGAAGTACAAGGTCGTCACCTCCGCCTTCGTCGGCCGTGACGGCATCCACACCGTCGACGACCAGCGCCAGGCCATCGACGATCTCTTCCGGATCCTCAACTACCTCAACATGGCGGCGCTCGGCATCATGCTGATCATGCTGATCGTGGCGCTGCTGCTGATCGTCAACACCGTGCGCGTCTCCGCCTTCAGCCGGAGGCGTGAGACGGGGATCATGCGGCTGGTGGGCGCCTCCAGCTTCTACATCCAGGTCCCGTTCATCATGGAGGCGGCCGTCGCCGGCCTCATCGGTGCGCTCTTCGCCTGCGGCATGCTGGCCTCCGGCCAGTACTTCGTGATCGACCACGGCGTCGGCCTGCGGGACAAGATCCAGCTCATCGACTTCATGGGCTGGGGATCGGTGCTGGCCAAGCTCCCGTACGTGCTCTTCATCGGCCTCCTGATGCCCTCCCTGGCCGCCTTCATCGCCCTGCGCAAGTACCTGAAGGTGTGACAAGCGCCCCGTGAGCGGTACGGCCAACCACCCGTACCGCCGCGGGGCTTGTCCTAGACTCGGCGCCATGCTGGGCTTGCCGAGTATTCCCGCCTTGTGTCTCCGGCCCCGCGACCTGCGTCGCGGGCCCGTTCTGACGATGGCCTTCCTCACCGCCGTCGGCGTCGGTGCGTACACCGGCTGCTGGGACCGCGAGGAGGGCGCCGCGGCCGCCGCGGCGCTGTCGGGAGCCCCCGCGCCCGAGGCCCCGCACGAGTCGGGCACCGCCGACCGCGAGGCGGTCGCCCGCGCCGTCGCCGAGGCCGTCGCCGAGGGGAAGTCCGGGAAGAAGGCGGCCCAGGAGGTCGTCAGCCGCAGCGGCGACCGCTGGGGCACCGTCTACGACCAGGGTGAGTACGCCGCCTTCGCCGAGGGCCTCGACGGCCGCTGGACGGGCGTCGGAGTGTGGGCCGGGCGGGCCCCCGACGGCGTCATCAAGGTCGACCGGGTCCAGCCCGGCAGCCCCGCGGCCCGGGTCGGACTGCGCGCAGGGGACCGGCTGCTGAGCGTCGACGGGCACGCCGTGACCGGCCTCGCGGTGACCGACGTGGTCGCCCTGCTGCGCGGCGACGCCGGCACCCCCGTCGTACTGAACCTGAGCCGGGACGGCGCCGACCTCACCGAGACCGTCCGCCGCGAGCAGCTGCGTACCGAGCCGGTGACCGTACGGCAGCGCCCGGACGGGGTCACGGTCATCAAGGTCGCCTCCTTCACCCGTGGTTCCGGCGAGCGCGTCAAGGCCGCCGTCCGCGCGGCCCCGACCGGCGAGGGGGTCGTGCTCGACCTGCGCGGCAATCCGGGCGGCCTGGTCACCGAGGCGGTCACCGCCGCCTCCGCGTTCCTCGACGGCGGGCTCGTGGCCACCTACGACGTACGGGGCGACCAGCGGGTCCTGTACGCGGCCAAGGGCGGGGACACCACCCGGCCGCTGGTGGCACTGGTCGACGGCGGCACGATGAGCGCGGCCGAACTGGTGACGGGCGCCTTGCAGGACCGGGGCCGGGCGGTGGCGGTGGGCAGCCGGACCTTCGGCAAGGGCTCGGTGCAGATGCCGACCGAACTCCCGGACGGCTCGGTGGCCGAGCTGACGGTGGGCACGTACCGCACACCGGCGGGCCGGAGCCTGGACGGCGACGGCATCACCCCGGACGTGGCGGCGGGCGAGGCGGTCGAGGAGCGGGCCGTCACGGTATTGGGTGGCCTCGGGGTGGGTCCGTAGTGCGAAAATGACCGCACTATGGCTAAGGAAAAAGGGCGCAAGCTGATCGCCCAGAACAAGAAGGCGCGGCACGACTACGCGATCCTCGACACCTACGAGTGCGGTCTCGTGCTCACGGGCACCGAGGTCAAGTCCATGCGCCAGGGCCGGGCCTCGCTGGTGGACGGCTTCGTGTCGGTGGAGAGCGGGGAGGCCTGGCTCTACAACGTGCACGTGCCGGAGTACAGCCAGGGCACCTGGACCAACCACAGCGCCCGGCGCAAGCGCAAGCTCCTCATGCACCGCGAGGAGATCGACAAGCTGGAGCGCAAGGCGGACGAGGCGGGTCACACGATCGTGCCCCTCTCGCTGTACTTCAAGGACGGCCGCGCGAAGGTCGAGATCGCGCTGGCGAAGGGCAAGAAGGAGTACGACAAGCGGCAGACCATGCGGGAGAAGCAGGACACCCGCGAGACGAACCGGACGATCTCGGCCATCCGTCGCAAGCAGCGCGGCACGGTTTAATCACCTGGCACGCGGTGGTCCACTTCGCGTACCATGGCGTCAGCACCGCCCCCCGGGGTGGAGCACTTTGTTAAAAAAACATGGGGATGATCGGTTTCGACAGCGGATGTCGATGCAGGGGAAGCGAGCCGAGGAAGCGGCAATGATCTCGCTAACCACATGTCGCAAACAATAATCGCCAACTCCAAGAGCGATAACTCCCGCTTCACCCTCGCTGCCTAATAACAGTGAGCTGAAGCCTCTGTGAGGAGCGTCAGCCCGGAAGTGGTCCCGGTCCGGATCCTGGCGTCAATGAGGGATCTAAACCTCTAGCCCCGGTCACGGGGGTTGGAGGGAAATCAAACAGTGACTGAGCCCGTCGGAGACTTGTCCGTGTGATCTCCGGGGCCGAGAAAAGCGCAGCGGACTGCGCTCGGAGAAGCCCTGCTTCTGCACCGTTGGACGCGGGTTCGATTCCCGCCATCTCCACTCATCCCATGTGGGCACAGGCCCCGCGGCCTCAAGGCTGCGGGGCCTTTGTCATGCCGGCTGCCGTATCACCTGGTACGCGTGACGGTCGCGAGAGCCGCGAGGGCCGCTGCCGCCGGGAGGGCGTAGGACGCCGACGGGCCCAGGTGGTCGACCAGGGTGCCGGCCGTGGCCGCGCCCAGGGAGATGCCCGCGAAGATGGCGGTGACCGCGAGGGTCATGCCCTCGTTGAGGCGGCCCTCCGGGGTGAGCGCGTGGACGCGGGACATCGCCGTCACCATCGTCGGGGCCGTGGCCATGCCCGCCAGCAGCAGGGCGAAGGCCAGGGGGAGCAGGGAGCCCGTGGCCGCCGCGAGCCAGGGCAGCGTCATCGCGCCGGCCATGGCGGCCAGGCAGGTGCGCAGGCCGAGCGGGCGCATCGTGCCGTAGAGCAGGCCGGCCGCACAGGATCCCGCCGCCTGGAGGGCCAGCACCGGGCCGGAGGCGGCGCCCAGGCCCAGGGCGCCGAGGTGGGCGATCGAGGCGATCTCCATCGAGCCGAAGACCACTCCCGTGGCGAAGAAGAGGGGCAGCAGCGGGCTCAGCGCCCGCAGCGGCGAGCCGCGCCGGGGACCGGCCGTCACCGGGGGCTGGGTGGCGCGGCAGGAGGTGAACACCAGCATGCCGGTGAGCAGCAGGGCGGCCGCGGTGAGCGTGCCGGCCTCGGGGAGGACGATCGAGCACAGGAAGGCCGCCAGGACCGGGCCGAGCATGTAGCAGAGCTCGTCGGCGGCCTGCTCGAAGGACATCGCGGTGTGGTGCGCGGCCGGGGAGTCGCCCAGCAGGTGCGTCCAGCGGGCGCGGGACATCCCGCCGATGTTGGGGGTCGTCGCGGTCGCGGCGTACGAGGCGAAGAGGGTCCAGGCGGGGGCGCCGGTACGGACGCAGACGACCAGGGACAGCGAGCCGAGGACCGCGATCAGGGTGGCCGGGACGGCGACCCTGGCCTGGCCGTGCCGGTCGACCAGCCGGGCGGTCCACGGCGCCACCAGCGCGGTGGCGGCCAGACCGGTCGCCGTGACCGCGCCGGCGAGGGCGTACGAGCCGCGCTGCCCGGCGATCATCATGACCGCGCTGACCCCGAACATGCCCATGGGGAGACGGGCGATGAGGTTTCCGGCGGTGAAGCCGCGGGTGCCGGGCCGTGCGAACAGGCGCCGGTAGGGGGCCAGCGGGCCGCGAGGGGCCCGGGGAGCGCGGGCGGGGGCGGGCGGGGCGGCCAGGACGAGGGTGGTGCCGGTGACGGTCATGAGGGGCATGACCACCACCCTCGGCCCGGACCGGGCGAACCGTCCAACACCTGTTCGGAGGTCATTCACGCCGATCTGTTGTTAGTCTCCGGGGGTGATGCCCCGTGATGTGGATCCCCGGCTGCTGCGCGGGTTCGTCGCCGTGGCCGAGGAGCTGCACTTCACCCGGGCCGCCGCCCGGCTGTACGTCGCCCAGCAGGCGCTGAGCCGGGACGTACGGCGACTCGAAGAGGCCCTCGGCACCACGCTGTTCGTCCGTACCACCCGTGCCGTCGAGCCCACCCCCGACGGGGAGCGGCTGCTGCCGCTCGCCCGGCGGGTGCTGGCCGCGCACGAGGCGGTCGCCGCCGCCTTCGCCGCGCCCCGGCCGCTCCTCGTCGACCTGAACACCGACGGGCCGAGCACCGCGCGCACCGTGCTGGAGCGGGCCCGGGAGCTGGCCCCGGACTGCGAGCTGATGGCCCGCTGGGAGAGCGGGCTGACCCACGCCGCCGCCGAGGTCGTCGCCGGACGCCTCGACGTCTCCTTCGGGTACGCCGACGGGCTGGACCCGGTGTGGCGCTCGCGCATCGCGCACCGGCCCGTCCGGTACGAGCCGCTCGCCGTGCTGCTGCCCGAGGGGCACCCGCTGGCCGGGCTGTCGCCCGTACCGCTGGACGCGCTCGCCGGGGAGACCGTGTACGCGGGCGCCGGGAACCCGCGCACCCTGGAGTGGACCGGACTCGCCCGCGAACTCTTCGCCGGGCGGGGCATCCGGATGGCGCCGCCCGCACCGGTGGCCATCGGCAAGGACGAGTTCCGCCGGGTCATGGCCAAGACCGGCCATCCGGTGCTGGTGACCGTCGACTTCGTCGACATGCCCGGGTCCGTGAAACGGCCGCTGGCCGACCCCGTACCGCTGTCCCCGCTGTCCATGGTGTGGCGGAAGGGCTTCAGCCACCCCGGGCTCGAAGCCCTGCACCGGGCGGTGGCCGACCTCGGTGCCGCACGCGGCTGGCTCGACGTGCCCCCGGCGAGCTGGCGCCCGGCCGCGCTCACAGGCGCCCCCGGCGGCGGGTGAGAGCAAGGTTTCCCGGCGGTCATCCGGCGGGGACCAGGGCGGAAACGCGCCGTTCCTACGGTCGTTCCACGGACGCGAGAGAGCTGTGGAGGCGTGTGATGACCGGTACGACCGCACCGCGCAAGGGGGGCCGCTGGATCGAGCGGTGGGACCCCGAGGACGAGACCTTCTGGAAGGAGACCGGCGAGCGGACCGCCCGCCGCAACCTCGTCTACTCCGTGTTCTCCGAACACATCGGGTTCTCCATCTGGTCGCTCTGGTCCGTGATGGTCCTCTTCATGGGCCCCGCGTACGGGATCGACCCCGCCGGGAAGTTCTTCCTGATCGCGACCGCGACCTGCGTGGGCGGCCTCGTACGGGTGCCGTACACCTTCGCCGTCGCCCGCTTCGGCGGCCGGAACTGGACCGTCTTCAGCGCCGTGCTGCTGCTCGTGCCGACGGTCGCCGCGATCGTCGTGATGGAGCCCGGGACCTCCTACGGGACCTTCCTGGTCGTCGCCGCCCTCACCGGCGTCGGCGGAGGCAACTTCGCCTCCTCCATGACCAACATCAACGCCTTCTTCCCGCTCCGCAAGAAGGGCTGGGCGCTCGGCCTGAACGCCGGCGGCGGCAACATCGGCGTACCCGTGGTGCAGCTGGCCGGGCTCCTGGTCATCGCGACCGCCGGGGCCGCACACCCCCGGTACCTGCTGGCCGCCTACATCCCGCTGATCGTGACCGCGGCCGTCCTGGCGGCCGTACGGATGGACAACCTGGCGCCCGTGCGCAACGACACCGGCGCGGTCCGCGAGGCCCTCCGGGACGCGCACACCTGGATCATGGCCTTCCTCTACGTCGGCACGTTCGGGTCCTTCATCGGATACAGCTTCGCCTTCGGCCTCGTGCTCCAGACCCAGTTCGGCCGCACCCCGCTCCAGGCCGCCTCGCTGACCTTCATGGGACCGCTGCTCGGATCGCTGATCCGGCCGGTGGGCGGGGCCCTGGCCGACCGGTTCGGCGGGGCGCGCATCACGCTGGGGACGTTCGTGGCGATGGCGGCGGCCACTTCGGTGGTGGTGTTCGCCTCGCAGCGGTCCTCGCTGCCGGTCTTCCTCGTCGGGTTCGTGGCCCTGTTCGTGCTGAGCGGCCTCGGCAACGGATCGACGTACAAGATGATCCCGGGCATCTTCCAGGCGAAGGCACTGGCGCGCGGCATGAGCGGCGAGAGCGCGGCCGCGTACGGACGGCGGCTCTCCGGCGCCTCCATGGGACTCATCGGGGCGGTCGGCGCGCTCGGCGGACTCGGCATCAACCTCGTCTTCCGGGAGGCGTTCCGCACCTCCGGCTCCGGAACGACGGCCTTCGTCACCTTCCTCGGCTTCTACGCCCTGTGCTGCGCGGTCACCTGGGCGGTATACCTTCGCCGCCCGGTGGCCCCGGTGATCCACACAGTCGGCGTCGAGACGAAACCGCAGCTCACGTCGGTGTAACCGGGGCGAAATACGGGTGAACCGAGTCCGACACGACGTGTGGGCAGACTCGGTTCACCCGTACCGCCCCCCATGCGTCTCTAGGCAGGTCACGATGGACACGAACGCCGGCCCGCTCGCGGGCTTCACCGTCGGGGTCACGGCCGCCCGGCGCGCGGACGAACTGATCGCGCTGCTGCGCCGCCGCGGGGCGGCGGTCCTGCACGCGCCCGCCCTGCGGATCGTGCCGCTCGCCGACGACAGCGAGCTGCTGGCCGCGACGAAGGAACTGATCGGCTGCGCACCGGACGTGGTCGTGGCCACCACCGCCATCGGCTTCCGGGGCTGGATCGAGGCGGCCGACGGGTGGGGAGTCGGCGAGCAGCTGCTGGAACGGCTGCGGGCCGCCGAACTCCTGGCGCGCGGGCCGAAGGTGAAGGGCGCCATCCGGGCCGCCGGGCTCGTGGAGACCTGGTCCCCGGACTCCGAATCGCTCGCCGAGGTACTGCAGCGGCTGCTGGCGGACGGGGTCGACGGCCGGCGGATCGCGCTCCAGCTGCACGGGGAGCCCCTGCCCGGCTTCGTCGAGGCGCTGCGGGCCGGCGGGGCCGAGGTGGTGGTGGTCCCGGTGTACCGGTGGATGGCGCCGGAGGACATCGCGCCGCTGGACCGGCTGCTGGACGCGATCGTCGGCGGCGCGGTGGACGCCGTCAGCTTCACCTCGGCGCCGGCGGCGGCCTCGCTGCTGTCGCGGGCCGAGGAACGGGGGCTGCGGGAGGCCGTCCTGGACGCGCTGCGCGGCAGGCTGCTGGCCGCGTGCGTCGGGCCGGTGACCGCGCTGCCGCTGCAGGCGCACGGGGTGGACACGGTGCAGCCGGAACGGTTCCGGCTGGGACCGCTGGTGCAGTTGCTCTGCAAGGAGCTGCCGGCCCGGGCGCGGGTGCTGCCGGTGGCCGGGCACCGGGTGGAGATCCGGGGCCACGCGGTCCTGGTGGACGACGCGCTGCGGCCCGTACCGCCCGCCGGGATGGCCCTGCTGCGGGCGCTGGCGCGGCGGCCGGGCTGGGTGGTGCCCCGCGCGGAACTGCTGCGGGCGCTGCCGGGCGCGGGGCGGGACGAGCACGCCGTGGAGACGGCGATGGCCCGCCTCCGGGTGGCCCTCGGGGCCCCGAACCTGATCCAGACGGTGGTCAAGCGGGGATACCGGCTCTCGCTGGACGCGGGCGGCGAGGCCAAGTACGGGGAGGTCCCGGCGGACGCGGTGACGGCCAGGGGTGTCCTCGGCTAGCGTGCCGGGATGATCATTGACGGGGTGGAGATGAGAGGCGTCGAGCTCGGCGACGCCGCCGGGCTGGCCGAGGCGTTCGCCCGGAACCGGGCGTTCATGGCGCCCTTCGAGCCGGTCCGGCCGGACGCCTTCTACACGGAGGACGGCCAGCGGGAACGGATCGAGGGCGTCCTCGTGGAACGGGACGCGGGGCGGCTCGTGCCGTACGTGTTCGTCGAGACGGCCACCGGGGCGCCCGTCGGCGCGATCAATCTCGGCTCGATCGCGTACGGGCCGCTGTGCAGCGGCGGCATCGGGTACTGGGTCGACCGGGCCTGGCACGGCAAGGGCCTGGCCACGGCGGCCGTGGCGGAGGTCTGCCGGGTAGCCCGCGACGAGCTGGGCCTGCACCGGGTGGAGGCGAGCACGCTGGTCGACAACCTGGCGTCGCAGCGGGTGCTGGCCAAGGCGGGCTTCGAACCGTTCGGCCTCGCGCCGCGCTACCTCCACATCGACGGCGCCTGGCGCGACCACCGCCTCTTCCAGCGCCTCCTCCACGACCGGCCTCCGGCCGGCTAGCCGTTCCGCTGCCGCCGGGGCCGGATCGTGTAGCCGGATTCGCCGGCGAGGACTGGGTGGGGCTTCGCGCGAGCGGGACGGTGGACCCACCGGTTCGGGGGCTTCCGCTGTGACCCGCCGGGCGGCAATCTGGTACGGCACCCCCACGACGGGAGGCTGACGGCATGCGGTTCGATACCGGGCGGGTCTGTCTGGACCTGGTGGCCACCTTCACCCCCCACGAGGGCATCCCGGACGGTGACGAGCTGCGGCTGTGGCTCGCCGGCGCCGGCCTGGTACCCGACCGGACACCGCTCGCCCGGGTCGGGCCCGACTGGGCGGCGGCCTTCCGCTCCCTGCGCGCCGACGTGGAAACGCTCGTACGGGCGGAGCTCGTCGGCACCGACCCCGACGAGAACGCCCTCGCCCGGGTCAACGCGCTGGCCGCCGGACCACCCCCGGGGCTGTGCGCCGTACGGGACCAGGAAGGACACCTCGTACGGGAGTTGTGCGGCGGCGTGGAGTGCGGCGCACTGCTCGCGGCCGTCGCCCGGGACACCGTGGAGCTGCTGACCGACCCCGGCGACCGGGCCCTGCTGCGGGCCTGCGCGGGTGACGGCTGCACCCGCGTCTACCTGGACACCTCCCGCGGCCACCGGCGCCGCTGGTGCTCCAGCGAGCGCTGCGGGAACCGGGAGCGCGTGGCCCGGCACCGCCGCCGGGCCCTCGCGGCCGGGGCGGGGTAGGGGTGCCGGTGGGAGACGTACCACCCTGCGAGACCGGTTCCGGAACGGGCGTGCGGACAGGGGGCCGGTTCGCGTACGGTTGACGGTCGCCCATGCACGTCAGAAGGGGGCCTTGGTGGCCGCGCAGAATGCCGCTGTCGACAGCACGGCGGATTCCGTCCGCGATCGGGAGATCGCGGTCGAGCAGACGCATCTCGACCAGGTGTACCGACGCCTTGAGGAGAAGATCCACGAGGCCGAGTTCCTCATGAACGACGCCGCCAAGCGCGGCCAGGTGGGTACGCCCGGCGCGCTCGCCGAGCGCGACGCGCAGGTCTTCCGGGCCGGTATCCACCTGAACCGGCTGAACAACGAGTTCGAGGACTTCCTCTTCGGCCGCATCGACCTGGTGCTCGGCAAGGACGGGGAGCGCGGCGCCGACGGCGCGTACACCTCCGTCGAGCCCGCCGACGACGCGATCCGCGAGGACCTCACCGCCGACATCGCCGAGACACTGCACATCGGCCGCATCGGAGTCCTGGACTCCGACTACGCGCCGCTCGTCATCGACTGGCGCGCGCCGGCCGCCGCGCCGTTCTACCGCTCCACGCCCAAGGAGCCCGGCCGGGTCGTGCGCCGCCGCGTCATCCGCTCCAAGGGCCGCAAGGTGCTGGGCGTCGAGGACGACCTGATGCGCCCCGAGGTCACCGCCTTCCTCGACGGCCGGGAACTGCCCGCCATCGGCGACGGCGCGCTGATGGCCGCCCTCGGCCGGGCCCGCACGCACTCCATGCGCGACATCGTCTCCTCGATCCAGGCCGAGCAGGACCTGGTCATCCGGGCCCCCGCCGCCTCCGTCGCCGAGGTCGCGGGCGGCCCCGGTACCGGAAAGACCGCCGTCGCCCTGCACCGCGCCGCCTACCTGCTCTACCAGGACCGGCGCCGCTACTCCGGCGGCATCCTGATCGTCTCGCCGACCCCGCTGCTCGTCGCGTACACCGAGGGCGTGCTGCCCTCGCTCGGCGAGGAGGGCCAGGTGGCCATCCGGGCGCTGGGCTCGCTCGTCGACGGCGCCGAGGCCACCACCTACGACTCCCCGGCCGTGGCCCGCATCAAGGGCTCCTCCCGGATGCTCAAGGTGCTCCGCAAGGCCGTACGCGGCGCGCTGGAGCTCGGCGGCGCCCCCGACCGGCTGCGCGTGGTGGCCTTCGGCCGCCGCCAGGAGCTGGAGGCCGACGAGCTGAACCGGATCCGGCAGAACGTGCTCGGCGGCACCGCCCCGGTCAACCTGCTGCGCCCGCGCGCCCGCAAGCTGCTGCTCGACGCCCTCTACGCGAAGTCCGGCGGCGCCGGCCGGCACAGCGACCCGGAGCTGGCCGCCGAACTGCGCTCCGCCTTCGACGAGGACATCTCCACCGAGGACGCCTTCATCGGCTTCCTGAACGCCTGGTGGCCCGAGCTGACCCCGCGCACGGTGCTCGCCGCGCTCGCCGACGAGCGCCACCTCGGCCGCTGGTCGCGCCGGGACCTCAACCCGCGCGAGAGCCGCCAGCTGGCCCGCTCGCTGCGCCGGGTGGGCCCCGACGGCAAGGGTCCCCTGTCGGTGCACGACGTGGCGCTCCTCGACGAGCTCCAGCAGCTGCTCGGCGCCCCGGCGCGGCCGAAGCGCAGACGGGAGATGGACCCGCTCGACCAGCTCAGCGGGCTGGAGGAGCTGATGCCGACCCGCGAGGAGACCCAGTGGGAGCGGGCCGAGCGGCTCGCGGCGGAGCGCACCGAGTACGCGCACGTCATCGTCGACGAGGCCCAGGACCTGACCCCCATGCAGTGGCGGATGGTGGGCCGCCGGGGCCGGCACGGCACCTGGACGGTGGTCGGCGACCCGGCGCAGTCCTCCTGGACGGACCCGGAGGAGGCGGCCGCGGCCCGGGACGAGGCCCTGGGCTCCCGGCCGCGGCGGCGCTTCACGCTCACGGTGAACTACCGCAACCCGGCCGAGGTCGCCGAGGTGGCCTCCCGCGTGCTGCGTCTGGCGATGCCCGGCATGGAGCCGCCGTCGGCGGTGCGCTCCACGGGCCTGGAGCCCCGTTTCACGGCCGCCGGCGGCGATCTCGCCGCCGCGGTCCGGGAGGAGACCCGGCTGCTGCTGGAGCAGGTGGACGGCACGGTCGGCGTGGTCGTGGCGATGGACCGGCGCGCGGAGGCCGCGGGGTGGCTCGCGGACCTCGGCGAGCGGGCGGTGGCGCTGGGCAGCCTGGAGGCCAAGGGCCTGGAGTACGACGCCACGGTGGTCGTCTCCCCGGCGGAGATCGCGGACGAGTCCCCGGCGGGTCTGCGGGTGCTGTACGTGGCGCTGACGCGTGCGACGCAGCAGCTGACGGTCGTCTCGGCCGAGCGGGACAAGCCGGACGCGGACGGGGTGGCGGAGCTGCTCCTGCCGTAGGGGCTGCCGGTGGACCGGCCGCCCGGGGCCGGGTACGTCCGGATGGGCGGCGGCCGGGAGCGTGGTGCTCCGATACGTACGCGAGCAGGGGGATCACATTCGGCGATCCTTTGTTAGCCTGGGTACGGCACCGACTCGATCCAAGCCCCCGGGCCCAACCTTCGTCGCTCAGAGCGACCACTTGCCGCGAGGCGAGCATGGCGGGTCGGTGTCGTCAGCGTATGAATCACCAGGTCCGCGTCCCCCACCAGTGGGGGGCGCGGACCTGTTTCGTATGACCCCACCATTCCGAACGCTCCTGGTATCTCGTATGGTGGAAGAGTCTTTCCGAATTTTGTAGCTGGTTACCTTGTACTGGCTGGTAGGTGGGACGATCGGACAACAGGTCCTGCCGCACCTGCTGTGCAGCGGGGCTCTGTGTGTTACAGCGAACCAGGGACAGAAGAGGAACACGGCCATGGCAACGGCGCCCAGCGTCTCGTATTCGATGACGGTCCGTCTGGAAGTGCCCGCGAGCGGAACCGCGGTCTCCCAGCTCACCACCGCCGTGGAGTCCTCCGGCGGATCGGTCACCGGCCTCGACGTGACCGCATCCGGCCACGAGAAGCTCCGGATCGACGTGACCATCGCCGCGACCTCCACCGCGCACGCGGACGAGATCGTCGAGAAGCTGCGCGGCATCGAGGGCGTCAGCCTCGGCAAGGTCTCCGACCGCACCTTCCTGATGCACCTCGGCGGCAAGATCGAGATGGCGTCCAAGCACCCCATCCGCAACCGTGACGACCTCTCCATGATCTACACCCCGGGCGTGGCCCGCGTGTGCATGGCGATCGCCGAGAACCCCGAGGACGCGCGCCGCCTCACCATCAAGCGCAACACCGTCGCAGTCGTGACGGACGGCTCCGCCGTGCTGGGCCTGGGCAACATCGGCCCGATGGCCGCCATGCCGGTCATGGAGGGCAAGGCGGCCCTCTTCAAGCGCTTCGCCGACATCGACGCCTGGCCGATCTGCCTGGACACCCAGGACCCCGACGAGATCGTGGCCGCCGTGAAGGCCATCGCCCCCGGCTTCGCGGGCATCAACCTGGAGGACATCTCCGCGCCGCGCTGCTTCGAGATCGAGGCCCGGCTGCGCGAGGCCCTCGACATCCCCGTCTTCCACGACGACCAGCACGGCACCGCGATCGTCGTGCTCGCGGCGCTCACCAACGCACTGCGCGTGGTGGGCAAGGCAGTTGGCGACGTCAAGGTCGTCATGTCGGGTGCCGGCGCGGCCGGTACGGCCATCCTCAAGCTGCTCCTCGCCGCGGGCGTCAAGAACGCGGTGAGCGCCGACATCCACGGCGTCGTGCACGCGGACCGCCCCGACCTGGTCGACGCGGCCGCGGACTCCCCGCTGCGCTGGATCGCCGACAACACCAACCCCGAGGGCTACACGGGCACGCTGAAGGAAGCCGTGGTCGGCGCCGACGTGTTCATCGGCGTCTCGGCCCCGAACGTGCTCTCCGGCGAGGACGTCGCCGCGATGGCGGAAGGCGCGATCGTGTTCGCGCTCGCGAACCCGGACCCGGAGGTCGACCCGGCCGTCGCCCGCCAGACCGCCGCCGTCGTGGCCACCGGGCGCTCCGACTTCCCGAACCAGATCAACAACGTGCTGGTCTTCCCGGGTGTCTTCCGCGGTCTGCTGGACGCTCAGTCCCGCACCGTGAACACGGAGATGATGCTGGCCGCCGCGAGCGCGCTGGCGGACGTCGTGGGCGAGGACGAGCTGAACGCGAACTACATCATCCCGTCGGTGTTCAACGACAAGGTCGCGGGCGCGGTCGCGGGCGCCGTCCGCAAGGCCGCCGCGGGGGCCTGAGCCCCGCTGTGACGGCCCTCACGGCGCTCCGATCCCGGCGCGTCGCGGGATGCGGGCCCGACGGGCCGCCTCTAGGGTTGCGGGGATGCCCGCGAGGTCCGCGGTCCGCAGCGGCGTGTGAGCGACGGCGTGGACGGAGCGTCACCGCGGCGTGACTGTGGCGCTTTTCGTGTGACCCCGACGGGTGCCGGATTGGCTTTCCCGCCGCTGGTGGGGGCAGGATGCGTAACCGGGCGAGAGGGTCTGACGTTCAGACCCGGGTCCGGGGACTGTCCTAGGGCCCTGGCAGCATCGGCTTCGATCTCACGCCTCTAAGGCAAGTTGAACACGGGAGTACAACATGAACCGCAGTGAGCTGGTGGCCGCTCTGTCCGAGCGCGCCGAGGTGACCCGCAAGGACGCCGACGCCGTTCTGGCCGCGCTCGCCGAGACCGTCGGCGAGATTGTCGCCAAGGGCGACGAGAAGGTCACCATCCCCGGCTTCCTGACCTTCGAGCGCACCCACCGTGCCGCTCGCACCGCGCGCAACCCGCAGACCGGCGACCCCATCCAGATCCCGGCCGGCTACAGCGTGAAGGTCTCCGCGGGCTCCAAGCTCAAGGAAGCCGCCAAGGGCAAGTAAGTCCTGCCCCGGCGCCGAAGGCCGCGCAGGCCTTTGGAACGGCAGTAGTACGCAGAACGACGATGGGCGGTCACCCCCGGGCGGGGTGGCCGCCCTTCGGTCTGTCCGGGGCCGGACGGGCCGGGGCCGCACCCGAGCCGCCCCGCGGGCCTGGCAGGCCCTGTGAGGGCCCGTCAGGGGCCTGGCGGGGCCCACGTATGCCCGCGGCATGTCCCGCCGGACCGCCGGCGGCTCCGTACGGGCCTCACGGGATCCGTGCGGCCGCCGTACGGGCCTTCGGGCCCGGCCGCGGCGGGCCCGGGGTACGCGGAAGCCCCCCGGCCCTGTGGGGGACCGGGGGGCTTCCGCGTACGCGAGCCGCCGCGACGTGCGCGCGGCGGGGCTCAGACGAGCTCGCCGCCCGGCAGCTCGACCTTCGCGCCGAGTTCCACGAGCTTCTCCATGAAGTTCTCGTAGCCGCGGTTGATCAGGTCGATGCCGTGGACCCGCGAGGTGCCCTCGGCGGCCAGGGCCGCGATCAGGTACGAGAATCCGCCGCGCAGGTCGGGGATGACCAGGTCGGCGCCCTGCAGCTTGGTGGGGCCGGAGACGACCGCCGAGTGCAGGAAGTTGCGCTGGCCGAAGCGGCAGGCGCTGCCGCCCAGGCACTCGCGGTACAGCTGGATGTGAGCACCCATCTGGTTGAGCGCCGAGGTGAAGCCGAGCCGGGACTCGTAGACCGTCTCGTGGACGATCGACAGGCCGGAGGCCTGCGTCAGGGCCACGACGAGCGGCTGCTGCCAGTCGGTCTGGAAGCCGGGGTGCACGTCCGTCTCCAGCGCGATGGCCTTCAGCGGGCCGCCCGGGTGCCAGAAGCGGATGCCGTCGTCGTCGATCTCGAACGCCCCGCCGACGCGGCGGAAGGTGTTCAGGAAGGTCATCATCGAGCGCTGCTGGGCACCGCGCACGTAGATGTTGCCGCCGGTGGCGAGCGCCGCGGAAGCCCAGGAGGCGGCTTCCAGGCGGTCCGGGAGGGCCTTGTGGTTGTAACCGCCGAGGCGGTCGACGCCCGTGATCCGGATCGTCCGGTCGGTGTCGACGGAGATGATCGCGCCCATCTTCTGCAGGACGCAGATGAGGTCCTCGATCTCCGGCTCCACCGCGGCGTTGCTGAGCTCGGTGACGCCCTCGGCCAGGACGGCCGTCAGCAGCACCTGCTCGGTCGAGCCGACCGACGGGTAGGGGAGGCGGATCTTGCAGCCGCGCAGGCGCTGCGGGGCTTCCAGGTACTGGCCGCCCTCGCGCTTCTCGATGGTCGCGCCGAACTGGCGGAGCACGTCGAAGTGGAAGTCGATCGGCCGGCCGCCGATGTCGCAGCCGCCCAGGCCCGGGATGAAGGCGTGGCCGAGCCGGTGCAGCAGGGGGCCGCAGAACAGGATCGGGATGCGCGAGGAGCCCGCGTGGGCGTCGATGTCGGCGACGTTCGCGCTCTCGACGTGGGTGGGGTCGAGCACGAGCTCGCCCGGCTCCTCGCCGGGACGGACCGTCACCCCGTGCAGCTGGAGCAGCCCGCGGACGACGCGCACGTCACGGATGTCGGGAACGTTGCGCAGCCGGCTGGGTTCGCTGCCGAGCAGAGCGGCGACCATGGCCTTGGGCACGAGGTTCTTCGCACCACGGACACGGATCTCGCCCTCGAGCGGGGTACCGCCGTGGACAAGCAGTACATCGTCACTGATGCCGGTCATGAATCTCGCGTTCCGGAGAGGGGTGGGCAGGGGGCCAGGGAAAAGGGTAAGGGCCATCACCCCCTTGTTCGTAAGGCCGACGTGGCCGTAGGACTGTCATGAATTCGGCACAACACCCTCCGTATCCACCACATGGCGGAGTGTTGCGTTCCGCCTACTCCGTCCGTGCGCGCTCCTCGCTGCTGCCGTGCGCCCTGAGCTGCGATCGATCCGATCTTCCCGCCCGCTCCCCGGAATCGGCCGATGTGCGGGATCATGGCGGCATGACCGAGGTGTCCTCCCTCACAGGGCGGCTGCTCGTGGCCACCCCCGCCCTCGCGGACCCGAACTTCGACCGCGCGGTCGTGCTGCTGCTCGACCACGACGAGCAGGGCTCCCTCGGCGTGGTCCTGAACAGGCCGACCCCCGTGGGCGTCGGCGACGTCCTGCTGCCCTGGGCGCCCCTGGCCGGCTCCCCCGGGGTGGTCTTCCAGGGCGGGCCGGTGGCCATGGACTCGGCCCTGGGCCTGGCGGTGATCCCGGGCGAGGAGGGTCCGCTCGGCTGGCGCCGCGTGCACGGGGCGATCGGGCTGGTCGACCTGGAGATGCCGCCGGAGCTGCTGGCGGCGGCCCTGGGCGGCCTGCGGATCTTCGCGGGCTACTCCGGCTGGGGCCCGGGCCAGCTGGAGACGGAGCTCGGCGAGGGTGCCTGGTACGTGGTGGAGTCGGAGCCCGGGGACGTGTCCTTCCCGGACCCGGAGCGGCTGTGGCGGGCGGTGCTGCGCCGCCAGCGGAGCGAGCTCGCGATGGTCGCCACCTATCCGGACGACCCGTCGCTCAACTGACGGGCGCGGGGTTAAGTACCCTGGGTTCCATGAGCACTCTTGAGCCCGAGCGCGGGACTGGCACGGGGACCCTCGTAGAGCCGACGCCGCAGGTGTCGCACGGTGACGGCGACCACGAGCGCTTCGCCCACTACGTCCAGAAGGACAAGATCATGGCGAGCGCGCTCGACGGGACCCCCGTCGTCGCGCTCTGCGGCAAGGTCTGGGTACCGGGCCGGGACCCGAAGAAGTACCCGGTCTGCCCCATGTGCAAGGAGATCTACGAGTCCATGGGCCCCGGCGGGGACAAGGACAAGGGCGGCAAGGACCAGTAGTCCGGCCTCCGGCCCCTCCTTCTTCCGCGGGACCGAGACCCCCGGCGCGCCACCGCGCGTCCGGGGGTCTTTGCCGTGCCCGCACGGCGCGTTAGGGTCTGCGCGACGAGCGCCCTGCGGAACGAGCGTTGCGCAGGACGCAACAGGCGCACGCAGTCGTGAAGGGCTCACGCATGGACCTGATCCCCGCACCCCGGATCGCACTTCCCGACGAGGCCGGGCGCCGCTTCCCGTTCGGGCCGCAGCCGGTCCTGGACGCCGGTCCGGGAACCGGCACGGCAGCGCGCTGGCTGCGGCGCGAGCTGGGGGCCGCCACCGGCTGGGAGCTGCCCGCCGCCGCGGCCGGCGTCACCGCCGAGCTGCGGCTGCGCCTCGACCCGGACGGCGCGTGGGACCGCGGGCCGGAGTCGTACCGCATCGACATCGGCCCGGACGGGGCGGAGCTGACGGGCGCCTCGCCGGCCGGACTGTTCTGGGGCGCCCAGACGCTGCGTCAGCTGCTCGGACCCGACGCGTACCGCAGGGCGCCGCTGCCCGGCCGCACGTGGAGCCTGCCGTACGCCTCGGTCGTGGACGGCCCGCGGTTCGGCTGGCGCGGGATGATGCTGGACGTGGCCCGGCACTTCATGCCCAAGGACGGAGTGCTGCGCTACATCGACCTGCTCGCCGCGCACAAGCTCAACGTGCTGCACCTGCACCTGACCGACGACCAGGGCTGGCGGATCGAGATCAAGCGCCACCCGCGGCTGACCGAGGTCGGCGGGTGGCGCCCGCGAAGCCGGTGGGGCCACCGGGCCTCGCCGCTGTGGAACGAGACCCCGCACGGCGGCTTCTACACCCAGGACGACATCCGCGAGATCGTCGCGTACGCCGCCGAGCGGCACGTCCGGGTGGTCCCGGAGATCGACGTGCCGGGGCATTCGCAGGCCGCGATCGCCGCGTACCCGGAGCTGGGCAACACCGACGTCGTCGACACCGCGGCGCTCGGCGTGTGGGACGACTGGGGGATCACCGAGAACGTGCTCGCGCCCACCGAGGCGGTGCTGCGGTTCTACGAGGGGGTCTTCGAGGAGGTGCTGGAGCTGTTCCCGGCCGAGGTCTCACCCTTCGTGCACGTGGGCGGGGACGAATGCCCCAAGGCGCAGTGGAAGGCCTCCGCGGCCGCGCAGGAGCGCATCCGCGAGCTGGGCGTGGACGGGGAGGATGGGCTGCAGTCCTGGTTCGTCCGGCACTTCGACGGCTGGCTCACGGCGCGCGGGCGGCGGCTGATCGGCTGGGACGAGATCCTGGAGGGCGGCCTCGCGGAGGGCGCCGCCGTGTCCTCCTGGCGCGGCTGCGCGGGCGGGATCGCCGCCGCCGAGGCCGGGCACGACGTGGTCATGTGCCCCGAGCAGCAGGTGTACCTGGACCACCGGCAGGCGGGCGGCGCCGACGAGCCGATGCCCATCGGGTACGTGCGCACGCTGGAGGACGTCTACCGCTTCGAGCCGGTGCCGCCGAAGCTGTCGCCGGAGGCCGCCGCCCGGGTGCTGGGCGCGCAGGCCAACGTGTGGACCGAGGTGATGGAGAACCAGGACCGGGTCGACTACCAGGTCTTCCCGCGGCTGGTGGCCTTCGCCGAGGTGGTGTGGTCGTGGCAGCCCGAGCCCGGGGAGCGCGACTTCGCCGGGTTCGAGGGGCGGATGGCCGCGCACTACGCGCGGTTGGCCGCTCAGGGGGTCGATTACCGGCCGCCGGGCGGGCCGTTGCCGCGGCAGCGGCGGCCCGGTGTGCTCGGACGCCCGATCGAGGGCGCGCCCCCGAACGTGTGACACGTGGAGGACGGCGCCGACCCGAACCGAAAGGGAACGGGAGCGGAACTCTGCCTCAATTTCCCCCGATACGGGGAAAACCGGGCAATCGGGGAGGAGGGTCGCCGAAGGCGGTGCGACAGGGCCGTACGGCCCGTACGGGGCACCGCGCCCGGGGCCGGACGCAGGGGGCGGACCCTCGCGCCGGGCGGGCCGGAAGATGTGCCAGAGTTGCCACGTCCCGGCGGTGAGCACGTACCGTACGGCGGAACAGGCGTGAGCGCCGGAACCGGGACATCGGGAAGGGGCAGCTGGGTTGACCACGCACGCACCGCACGCACTGGATTCACCTCAGGGGCCGCACGGCCCGCAGGCGGCGCAGTCCGTGACGCTGCCGGCCTCGCTCGACGAGGCCGTGGCGGCGCTCACCGCCATGCCCGCCGCCGTGCCGGTCGCCGGCGGCACCGACCTCATGGCCGCCGTCAACGCCGGGCTGCTGCGGCCCGCCGCGCTGGTGGGCCTGGGCCGGATCAACGAGATCCGCGGCTGGCAGTACCAGGACGGCCACGCGCTGCTCGGTGCGGGCCTCACGCACGCCCGGATGGGACGGCCGGATTTCGCCGCTCTGATCCCCGCGCTGGCGGCCGCGGCCCGCGCCGCCGGGCCCCCGCAGATCCGCAACGCCGGCACCCTCGGCGGCAACATCGCCACCGCCGCGCCGACGGGTGACGCACTGCCCGTGCTGGCCGCGCTGGAGGCCGTACTCGTCATCGTCGGCCCGGTCGGGCAGCGGGAGATCCCGGTGTCGTACCTGCTGGCCGGGCGGGACATGCTGCGGCCCGGCGAGCTGATCGGCTTCGTACGGGTGCCGCTGCTGCACGCGCCGCAGGTGTTCCTCAAGGCCACCGGCCGTACCGGGCCGGGGCGCGCCGTGGCGTCGGTGGGGCTCGTCCTCGACCCGGCGCGCCGGGGCGTGCGCTGCGCGATCGGCGCGGTCGCCCCGATGCCGCTGCGGCCGCTGGAGGCCGAGCAGTGGGTGGCCTCGCTGATCGACTGGGACGGCGGGCGGACCCTGGCCCCCGAGGCGCTGGAGGCCTTCGGTGAGTACGTCGCGGCCGCGTGCGTGCCCGACCAGGGCGAGCCGGTGGCGCCCGGAGTACTGCATCTGCGGCGGACGGTGGCCGTGCTGGCGCGCAGGGCCCTGGGGAGGGCACTGACCTCATGAGCGAGAACGAGAACGAGAACGTGACCCAGGGGAACGGCACGGCGGGCTGGGGCTGGGAACCGGTCCCGCAGGGCGGCGAGTACGACTCGGACGCCACGGCCTTCGTGAAACTGCCGCAGGACATGCTGGACGCGCTCGGCACCGGGGAGCCGCTCGCGGCGCCCGGGCACGGCTACGTGCCGCCGCCGATGATCGTGCCGCTCGGCTCGGCCAGTACGGATCCGGCGGCCACGGGGACGTGGACGATGCCGGTGCAGTGGCCGGAGGCGGGCGCGGGCTCGGCGCAGGCCGATCCGGCGGGCGCGGGTGCCGAGGGTGCGGGTTCCGCCGGTGCGGGCCAGGGCCAGGGCTCCGGGTCCGTGGGCGGGCCGATCCCGGCGTCGATCCCGATCCCGGCGTCGGTCGCGGCGGCGTTCGCCGAGACGGAGCCGGAGCAGCCGGTGACCGACCCGAGTGAGACCGCCGAGTGGCGCTTCCCGGAGGCGGCGCACGAGCCCGAGCAGGCCGGCCCGGCGACCGGACAGTGGGCCGTGCCCGAGTTCGGGGAATTCCCCGAGCAGCCGAACGACTACCGGCCGGGCGCTCTGGACGCCGACTGGAGCCAGGCCCCGGCGACGCTGCCGGGCGGCGCCCCGGCGCCGTGGGCGTACCTGACGCAGCAGCCGGCCGCGGACCCGAACGCGGACGCGGGTGCGGGTGCGGGTGCCGGTGTGCTCCCCGGTACGGACGAGGCCGCCGCCGCTTCGGCCGCCGCCGCCGCGACCGCGCATGCCGCCGGGCGGCTGCTCGGCGGGCCCGGCGTGGGCGCCGCGGGGCGGGGGCCGCGGGTACTGGGCGGACCCGGGGTGGGCACCGCCCTGCCCGAGGGCGAGCCGGTGCACCAGGCCCCGCACGACATCGACGCCGCGCACGGCCCGGCGGGGGAGCAGGCCGAGGGTGCCAGGGCCGCCGACCACGCGGGCCGGGGCGAGTACGCCGGGCACGCGGGGCACGCGGTCCAGGGCGAGTACGCCGCGCAGGGCGAGTACGCCGGGCAGGGCGAGTACGCCGGGTATGCGGAGCAGGGCGGCACGGACGGCCGCGGCTTCACCGCCGCCTCCCTCGACGCCCGGGCCGCCGCCGAGCGGCAGCCGGCGGCTCCCGCCGGCCTGGACCTCTTCGGCGGGGTGCGCGCCCAGGCGCCGGCTGCCGGGCCCGCGCAGCCGGACGGTACCGACGGCCACGGCTTCACCGCGTTCGGCCACGCTCCGGAGCCCGGCCCCCAGGCCGCGCAGGACGCCGCGCACGAGGCCGCGCAGGAGGCCGCGCACGAGGCGGAGGCCGTCGCTCCGGCGCCCGGCCCCGCGAGCGGGGACGGGCCGGCCGAGCAGGAGCCCCCGGCCGACCGGACGCCGGACGCGGACACCGCCGACAGCGCCGGTGCTCTCCCGGACCAGGGCACCGCCGAAGGTCTCCCGGCCGAGGTGGCGGCGTACGAGGAAGAAGCGACCGCCGGGGCCGTCGCCCATCACGAGCACCCGTCGGCCTCCTACGTCCTGCGCGTCAACGGCGCCGACCGGCCGGTCACCGGCGCCTGGATCGGCGAGTCCCTCCTGTACGTGCTGCGCGAGCGCCTCGGCCTCGCCGGCGCCAAGGACGGCTGCTCGCAGGGCGAGTGCGGCGCCTGCGCCGTGCAGGTCGACGGCCGGCTCGTCGCCTCCTGCCTGGTACCGGCCGCGACGGCCGCCGGCAGCGAGGTCCGCACCGTCGAGGGTCTCGCGACCGGCGGGGAACTCTCGGACGTGCAGCAAGCGTTGTGCAGGTCGGGTGCGGTGCAGTGCGGGTTCTGCGTACCCGGCATGGCCATGACCATCCACGACCTGCTGGAGGGCAATCACGCCCCCAGCGAGCTGGAGACCCGTCAGGCCCTCTGCGGCAACCTCTGCCGCTGCTCCGGCTACTCCGGGGTCGTCGACGCCGTGCGCGAGGTCGTGGCCGAGCGCGAGGCGGCGGCCGCGGAGCCCGCGGCCCCGAACGCGGGCACGGGCGGTCCGGGCGGTCCCGGCGGTCCGGGCCAGGGACCGGAGCCGCGCATCCCGCACCAGGCAGCGCCCGGCGAGGGCGGCATCCACCACGGAGGCACGGCGTGAGCGGGCAGGACGCGGCGACGGCGACGACAACGGTCGGCACCACGGTGACGGCCATGGCCGCCACGGGTTCCGAGGCCTCCGAACAGCGGGCCCCGCACGGAATCGGGGCCTCCGTCCCGGCCGCGGACGCCCGGGCCAAGACCGAGGGCACCTTCCCCTACGCCGCCGACCTGTGGGCCGAGGGCCTCCTGTGGGCCGCCGTGCTGCGCTCGCCGCACGCCCACGCCCGGATCCTGTCCATCGACACGACGGCCGCCGCCGAGATGCCCGGCGTCCGCGCCGTCGTCACCCACGCCGACGTGCCCGGCGCCACCACGCACGGCCGCCGGATCGCCGACCGGCCGGTGTTCGCGCACGACGTCGTACGCCACCACGGCGAGCCCATCGCCGCCGTCGCCGCCGACCACCCCGACACCGCTCGGCTCGCCGCCGCCGCGATCGCGGTCGAGTACGAGCTCCTCGACCCGGTCACCGACCCCGAGCAGTCCTTCGGCGCCCCCGCCCTGCACCCCGACGGCAACCTGATCCGGCACATCCCGCTCCGCTACGGCGACCCGGAGGCCACGGGCGAGGTGGTGGTGGAGGGCCTGTACCGGATCGGCCGCCAGGACCCCGCCCCCATCGGCGCCGAGGCCGGACTGGCCGTACCGCGGCCCGACGGCGGCGTGGAGCTCTACACCGCGTCCACCGACCCGCACACCGACCGCGACCTGGCCGCCGCCTGCTTCGGGCTGGACCCGGACCGCGTACGCGTCGTCGTCACCGGGGTGCCGGGCGCGACGGCCGACCGCGAGGACGCCGCCTTCCAGCTCCCGCTCGGCCTGCTCGCCCTGCGGACGGGCTGCCCGGTCAAACTGGCCGCCACCCGCGAGGAGTCCTTCCTCGGCCACACCCACCGGCACCCGACCCTGCTGCGCTACCGCCACCACGCGGACGCGGAGGGCCGGCTGGTCAAGGTCGAGGCCCAGATCCTCATGGACGCCGGCGCCTACGCCGATTCCTCCTCCGAGTCCCTGGCGGCGGCGGTGGCCTTCGCCTGCGGCCCGTACGTCGTCCCGCACGCCTTCGTCGAGGGCTGGGCGGTACGCACCAACAACCCGCCGTCGGGCCACGTCCGCGGCGAGGGCGCCATGCAGGTGTGCGCCGCGTACGAGGGCCAGATGGACAAGCTGGCCGCGGCCCTCGGCATCGACGGCGCGGAACTGCGCATGCGCAACGTCCTGGCGACGGGCGACCTCCTCCCGACCGGCCAGACGGTCACCTGCCCGGCCCCGGTGGCCGAACTGCTGCGCGCGGTCCGCGACTTCGAGCTCCCCGCCCTCCCGAAGGACGCCCCCGAGGACGAGTGGCTGCTGCCGGGCGGCCCGGAGGGTGCGGGCGAGCCGGGCGCGGTACGGCGAGGCGTCGGCTACGGCGTCGGCATGGTCCACATGCTCGGCGCCGAGGGCGCCGACGAGGTCTCCACCGCCACGGTGAAGGTCGTAGGCGGCGCGGCCACGGTCATCTGCGCGGCCGTCGACACCGGCCAGGGCTTCGCCACGCTGGCCCGCCAGATCGTCCAGGAGGTACTGGGCGTCGACGAGGTCGCGATGGCCCCGGTCGACACCGACCAGCCGCCGGCCGGCCCATCGGCGCACGGCCGCCACACGTGGGTGTCGGGCGGCGCGGTGGAGCGGGCGGCCAAGATGGTCCGTACGCAGCTCCTCCAGCCGATGGCCCACAAGCTGGGCATGTCGACGGAGCTCCTGCAGATCCAGGACGGGCGCATCACGTCGTACGACGGCGCGTTCTCGATGTCGGTGGCGGAGGCGATGGCGGGCAAGGAGCTGTGGGCGACGGCCCAGTGCCGCCCCCACCCGACGGAACCCCTCGACGCGGACGGCCAGGGCGACGCCTTCGTGGGCCTCGCCTTCTGCGCGATCCGCGCGGTGGTGGACGTGGACATCGAACTGGGCTCGGTACGGGTCGTGGAACTCGCGGTCGCCCAGGACGTGGGCCGCATCCTGAACCCCCGTCAGCTGGAAGCCCGTATCGAGGCGGGCGTCACCCAGGGCGTGGGCGCGGCCCTGACGGAGAACCTCCGCTCGGTCGCCGGCCTGATCCGCCACCCGGACCTGACGGGCTACGCCCTGCCGACGGCACTGGACGCCCCGGCGGTCCGCATCGTCAAACTGGTCGAAGAGCGCGACGTGGTGGCCCCGTTCGGAGCGAAGGCGGCGAGCGCGGTCCCCGTGGTGACGACCCCGGCGGCGGTGGCCTCGGCGGTCCGCGCGGCCACGGGCCGCCCGGTGAACCGGCTCCCGATCAGGCCGTCCGCAGCGGTGGGTTCGCCCAACTCGTGACCGTGTGACCCGCATTGCACGTGCAACCCCGGACTTGGGCCTGTCGGTGCCGGTCGCTAGAGTGATCGGCACAAGTGTCCATGTACGCATGGACACGGGTGCGAACGGGGACGGGGCGCGGCGGAGACGCCGCGACCACGGGGAGACGGGGAGACGGGGAGGCCAACGTGGCAGAGGACAACGGGGCGGGCCAGGTGGCAGCAGCCCTCACGCTGGGGCTGGCGGGTCCGATGGGCGCGATCGCGGGCGCGGCCTACGGTGCGACCAGTGCGGCGCTGCGGGTCGAGTTCGACTCGATGAGCGAGTACAAGCGCATGGTGGACGGCCTGTTGGACGACCTCACCGGCTCCGACGCGGACCACAAGAAGTTGGCGGACGGCAAGCTGCCGGCCAGCAAGCTCGGTAAGGGCTTCGCGGAGGTCGACGCGCTGTTCAAGTCGTACGACACGGTCGTCACGCAGCTGCAGAACCTCTCGAAGGGGCTGGCGGGGCAGATCGAGGCCCTGGGCATCGCGGTCCTGTCGGCGGGCAAGGGCTACGACGGCGTGGACGAGGAGACCAAGCGGCGCATGGCGGCCATCGCCAGGGAGGCGAAGGCGCATTACGTGGCGGAGCGTGACCCGTGGCCGGAGGAGAAGCGCCGCCTAGAGGCAGCCAACCAGCCGCCGACGTCCACGACTCCGACTCCGTCGCCCAGCACGGCGGGAGGTAGCTACTCATGACCGATTTTGAAAGCTTCACGCACCAGCAGATGCGCGACATGATCGCTTCCCTGGACCCCACCTCGGTCCAGGCGCGGTCCGACCAGCTGAAGAAGGCCGCCGAGGACATCAAGAAGATCGGCGAGGCGCTCAAGAACCACGTTGTGACCGGCTGGGAGGGCCAAGGAGCCGACGCCTTCCAGGAGTGGGTGGGCCGCGCCGGCAACGCGACGCTGCGTCTGAGCGAGTACAGCGCCAAGGGCGGCGAGGCGATGGGCTGGGTCATCCAGACGATGACCGAGGCCACGAAGATGACCGCGGTCGACGCGACCGCGACGAAGAACCTCGCGTCGGCCCTTGAGCACCACAACGACCCGGACTCGGCGACGGTCCGCGCCGAGGCGCAGACAACGCTGGACGCGGACCGCCGCGAGGCCATCCGCCTGATGACCAACCTGGCGCAGTCGTACCAGCAGTCGTCGACGGAGATGGACAAGGCCCCGATCCCGACGTTCCCGGAGCCGCCGCCGGTGTTTGTGCCTCAGGGGTACAACCCGTACGAGGACGTTCAGCGGGACGGTGGCACTGCTGGCTCTACTGACCGCCGGAGTGGGGTTGACGCCTCCTCTCCGTCAACGAGCCGCAGCAGCTCTGGCGAACCGGGTTATGTGCCCGGGCACATGCCGCAGCCGGATGACACGCCGTCTGTGACACCGGGGTCCGTTCCGGTGCCGGTGACCCCTGACCGTGACGTAGACGTGGACCTCGACACGGTTGGCACGCTGCCTCCGAACCAGACACTGCCGCCAGTGACGACCACCCCCGGCCCGCTGCCCACGGGTCCCGTCACTCCCACTCCCGGGCCCGTACTTCCGCCCATGGGCTTCCCGCCGGTCGGCGGTGTGAAGCCGCCCGGCCTGACTGGTCCGGGTATCGGCCCGTACCCGGGTCTGAGCGGTCCCGGTATGCCTCCTCCCGGCGGCAAGGTCCTCGGCACGCCGGGATTGCCCCCGCGTGACAGCGGCATCATGGGCGGTCGGCCTGTGACGTCGACGGGCCCCAGCTCGGGTATCCCGCGTGGCACGGTCATTGGTGAAGGCGCCCAGGCGGGCCGCCCCATGGGCGGCGGAGGAATGGGCCACGGTGGCGGCGGCGCCCACGGCAGCCAGGGCGGCTTCGCGGCAGGTCGTCGACTGGCGTCGGAGCCGGGCGGTGTCGTCGGAGGCCGTCAGACCGGTGCGGTCGGTCGTACGGTTGCGGGTGGTCAGCCGTTCACCCAGGGCGGTTCGGGCCTCGTCCGCAACGGCGCGGGTGGCGCGGGTGCGGGCGCCATGGGGCATGCGGGTGCACGCCCGCAGACCCCGGGTAAGCGGCAGGACGAGCAGGGGGGCGAACGCCCCGACTACCTGGCCGAGGACGAAGAGACCTGGCAGGGCAGCCGTCGCGTTGTTCCGCCTGTGATCGACTGAGTAGAACGGACGTTGCACGGGATGCGCATGCGTAAGGCGACCTCGGCCCTGGTGGGCCTTCTGCTGGCCGGGGTCGCTGCGACCCCGGCCCACGCGGATACGGTTCGGTCCAAGCAGTGGCATCTCGATGTCATGAAGGCAGACGAGATCTGGAAGGTCAGCACGGGTAAGGGAGTTACCGTTGCGGTGATCGACAGCGGTGTCGACCGCATCCCGGAACTGGAAGGGCAAGTCCTGCCCGGAGCCGTGTTTCCCGTCGGTGATGCCGAGGGTGACAAGAACAACGACTACTTCGGTCATGGCACTGGAATGGCCGCCGTTATCGCAGGTACTGGTAAGCACCCCAGCGGTGATGGCGGTTACGGGCTTGCCCCCGGTGTCAAGATTCTTCCGATCCGGGTACCCGACAGTCTGGAAGAGGCCTCGACTCCATCCTGGGTCGCCGCTATTCGGTACGCGGCTGACTCGGATGCCAAGGTCATCAACATCTCCCAGGGCCGGCCTGGCAAGCCGGAAGACGATCGCGAGCGGGCCGCCGCAGTGAAGTACGCCCTCTCCAAGGGCAAGTTGGTATTCGCTGCCGCAGGCAACGACGGAAACACGATCAATGAGATCAACTATCCCGCCGCGACGCCGGGAGTGGTTGGGGTTGGCGCCGCGGACGTCAACGGCAAGCCGATCAGTGAGTCGCAGCACGGTCCGCAGATTGACCTTGCGGCACCAGGCGACAAGATCGTCACCGCGTGCAAGGGGAAGACTGGAATCTGTACTGGTACCGGAACGAGCTCGGCCAGTGCCCTCGCCTCGGCCTCCGCCGCGCTCCTCTGGTCCGCCCACCCCGACTGGACCAACAACCAGGTCCTGCGCGTGCTCCTGAACACCGCGGGCAAGCCCACCGACGGCGTCGAGCGTAACGATTACGTCGGCTACGGCATCGTCCGGCCCAGGGTCGCGTTGCAGACGCCCGGTGACCCCGGCCCGGCCGACGTGTACCCGCTGCCCGATCTCGCGGCGGCGGATGCGGCGGCCAAGAAGCCCTCCGCATCCGCCGACGGCAAGGCTCCCGACGCCGCCGCGTCCAAGCCCGCCGCACAGGCCGAGGACAAGAAGAGCGGCAGTGTGCTTCCCTGGATCGCCCTTGGTCTGGGAGCCTGCGTGCTGATCGGTGGAGCCGTGACCGTGGTCGTCGTACGACGTAACCGCTGACCCGGGCCGATCTGACCCTGCAACCAGCCTTCGGGAGTTCACGCGATGTCGTTCGACGAGGAATGGTCGGCGGCTCGCGCCACGGCCGCCGCCGGTGTCACCATGCGCCTCAACCAGGTGCCCGCCGATCCCGGCGGTGGTGGCGGTGGCGGTGACCTTGAGCTCAATCAGGACCACATCGGTGCGATCGGCTCCGAGGCGTACAAGCTGCACACGCGCCTGCAGACCGACGGCAAGCACGCCGACACCGCCACCGCCGAGGCCGCCGGGGCCCTCACCAAGGAGGGCTTCGCGAGCGGGGCGGCGCTGCTCAAGGTCAACAGCGCCTGGGAGAGCCAGGTGAAGACCCTCGTGGCCGCCTGCGCCAACATCTCCAACGGGCTGAACTACTCGCTCGCCTCCCACGCCAAGGACGAGCAGCAGCTCCAGGCGGACTTCACCGCATCCGCGATAGACAAACTCCTCAAGTAGGCGCCTTCATGCTGACGTACGAGAACGTGATGAACGCGCCCCTGGGCAAGCTCCAGACGGCCGTCACCGACTGGACGGCGATGGCCGGCAAGCTGGACGAGATGGCCGAGGCCGCTCGCAACGGCATGAAGGCGAAGTCCGACAAGGCCGAGTGGAGCGGGGTCACCGCAGGCGTGGCGCGCGGGTTCGTCGACAAGACGGCCAAGGAGTTCGAGGACGCGGCCAAGGCCGCCAAGGGCATGCACCAGGTCCTCGCCGACGCGCACGCGACCTTCAAGGCCGCCCAGGACGAGCTGAAGAAGCTCGCCGCGGAGGCCCCGGCGGCCGGCTTCCGGGTCGATGCCGACGGGCGGGTCACGGCCATTCCGCTGCCCACCGAGGGTGAGCGGAACGCGGCCCGGCACGACCCCGACTACCAGCAGACCGTGAACACGGCCCGCAACGCGTGGCAGACCCGGATCAACCGGGCCGTCGAGGACGCCCAGGACGCCGACGACTCCCTGGTCCGGGTCCTCCGGGCGAACGTCGCGGACGAACACGACTTCAGCGGACCGAAGTTCACCACCCTCGATGCCGAACAGGCGGCCCGCGCCGCCGACCTGATGAAGAAGGTCACCGGCGAGGGCGGCACGGCACGCAACGTCGAGGCGCTGCGCGAGCTGGAGGAACTGCTCGACGACAACCGCACGGACCCCGAGTTCTCCACGGGCTTCTACCGGACGATCGGCGCCGAAGGCACCTTGGAGATGTACTCCCGGATGTCCCTCGACGCGACGGGCCTGGGGCCGGCCGGCAAGGACCGGGCGCTGATGGTCGCGAACATCCAGAGCGACATGGGCGCGATGCTCGGCCTCGCGACGCACAAGGACGTTCCGAACCACCTCGACGCCGCCTGGACGACCCAGCTGATGAAGGCGGGCCGCAAGGAGATGGCCGTGTACGGCGGCGTGCAGCAGATCTACGGCTACCAGGCCCTGGGCGCGCTGCTGCGCGAGGGGAAGTACGACACGGAGTTCCTGACCTCGGTCGGCCGTGACATGGTCGCCATGGACCGCAAGGACCCGCGGGCCTGGGAGTTCCACACCCCGTACGGGCTGGACTCGGTCCTCAGCCAGGGCCAGGACGGCCGTGGCTTCTACCCGCTGACCGGCCTGATGGAGGCGCTGGGCAACAACCCGGACGCCGCGACGGCCTTCTTCGGCGAGCCGGTCCGCGAGGACAGCGACAAGGACGGCATCGTCACGAAGAACGACAAGCCGGTCTCGGGGCAGCATGGCAAGGACCAGGGCATGGTCGACTACATGCTCGACAAGAAGCCGTACATGGACAGCTTCGACATCAGCCGGACCGGGGCCCTCCATCCGGCGCAGGACGCGCTCGGCGGGGCGCTGGAGGCGGCGGTCTCGGGGCGCGCGGCCGGTGACGAGGACGCGAAGCCCGTGGCGCACACCGAGCAGATGACGGCAGTCATGGAGCGGGTGGTCGAGAAGATCGGTGAGGATCCGGACCTCGTCGTGACCAAGCCGGGCGAGGACGAGAAGGCCCCCCTGGCGGGCCTGTCGGGCCATCTCGGGAACATGTCGGCCGAGTACATGCCGGACCTGCAGGCCTCCGCGGAGAACGGCGGTGGGCAGATCAAGGTCAGCGGCGACATGGCCGAGTTCAACAAGTCGAACATGGCGCGTTTCCTGGGGGCGGTCGGCCAGGATCCGGAGGCGTACGGGGCGATCACCAACGCCAACCAGGCGTTCACCGCCGTCCTGGTGAACGACGTCATCGCGCACCGCGGCGACACGGGGCATCTCGACACGGCCATCGAGAACGCCGTCCACCCCGGAGGCCAGATCGCCGGGATGCTCACGGAGGCCCGCGCCGAGAACATGCACGCCGAGACCGCCCACAGCAACGAGGAGTACGTCAAGGGGGTGGAGGACGGCGCCAAGTGGATCAATCGGGGCATCACCGCGGCGGGCGGAAAGTACCTGGAGATGGTGCCGCTGGCGGGCGATGTGATCGAGTGGGTCCAGGAGGACGTGACCGAGCACTTCGTCGAGGGCGCCAAGAAGGAGGGCGAGGAGAAGACCGACAAGACGGAGCAGGACGTCTCGGAGATGTACTCTGCCGCGCAGACCCAGTCGAGCAAGGCGGCGGCGGACGCCGTCCGCAACGCCGCGGCGGGTTCGGGCATGTCGGCCACGGACATCGACGTCCTGGCCGGTGCGGCTTCGAAGGAGACCGCGAACGCCCACTCGGTGGGCCGGGACCAGGTGGCGTCCGCAGCAGGGAAGTCGTAGGCGGCAACGCCCTGCGGGCGGCGGTTCCGCGCAGGCCGGGCGGTGTGGCAGCAGAAGTACCGGAGACAGGGGCGGGGCATGGGACAGCCGGGCATACGGACGGCACGGACGGCACGGATCGGCGGGTTCGCGATGTGCCTCGCGCTGGCCGCCGCCGGGTGCTCCTCCCCGGATTCCGGGCCGAAGAAGACGGCCCCGGAGTCGGCCACGACGTCGGTCACCGTCGAAGTGGCGGACGCCTGTCCCGGGCTGCTGTCGGCGGCGGGTGCCGAGGCGCTCAAGCGGGTGCTCCAGTCCTCCGCCGTCATGCGGGACGAGGCGCAGGCCGTCGGCGTGGCGGCGACGGGCAAGGCCCTGGAGGCGGCGTACAAGGCGGGCCCGAAGGTGCGTGAGGCAGCCGTCCCTTCCTGCACCGTGACCGGGCAGGTCGGCGGAGGGGACCGGATGGGCGAGATCCGTCTGACCGCGGACAGCGGGAAGGCGGGTCCGCCGCGCCCCGATCAGGTCGGGGTGCGCGTACTGCCGGGCGAGAAGGAGGCCGGGGTGTCGTTCGACTGCGTGAGCACCCGGGTCGGCTCCACCGCCGACGTGCCCCTGCGGATCACGGGCGTCTTCGCGAACCGCTGGCAGAAACTCGAAAGCGATTCGGGCCTGGTGGACGAGTACTTGGTGGTCGCCCACTCCGCCGCACTGGCGGTGTCCCGTGAACTGGGATGCGCGAACAACGGTGGACTGCCGGCAGCAGCCGGCGAACTGGACCGGTAGGCCCTCGCGCGGGTCGGTCCGGCGTACGTCGCTTCGCAAGAGCCAAATGCGGGTTCGTTCACCCCAGTTCAGTCCCGCACGCCCGTCCGGCTTCGGACCCGCCGAAGCTGTGAGCGGGGACTCATGGCGGTAGTCGACCACCACCATGGCCGCGCGGCGTCAGCGCAGGGTGCACACCACCGGAATGCGCCCATTTGCGGAAATTGCTAGCTTGGAATAGAGAGCGCAGGCCCAGCCATCCAGAGCCTGCCCGACGGGTCGTGTCACCGACCCGGCACCCGAACGGCGCGCCATGACGCGCCGCCCACATGGGTGCGGATCAAGCTGACCAGCGCCCCGATCGAGGCAATCCGTGAAAGGGGAACCACATGCGCATTCGACGAATCCTCGCCGCCGTCATCGCCACGGCAGCCCTCGCCGGACTCGGCCTCACAGGCGCCGCCGCAGCCACCGCCGCCACCACGCAGACGCAGGGCGCCTCGTCCTACGTCACACCTTCCGAGTGCAAGCAGGGCGGCGGAACGCCCGCGATCAATGACGCGGGCAACTTCTGCAAGGGCGGTACGCACGACGGAGAGCAGGTCGACTGACCACTGCCCCTCTCCCGCGCAGGGACCGTACCTGTGCCGACCCGCTGAGCCGCCGGGCATCGGCCGAGGCGGCAACGGAGACGGACGGCCGGAAGGGCGGCACCCCTCGGGGGTGCCGCCCTTCCGGCCCGCCTGGGCGGGCGTTCAGAAGCCGTGACCGGAATCGAACCGGCGTAACTCGCTTTGCAGGCGAGTCCCTCAACCACTCGGGCACACGGCTGTGGGGTGGTGATGTGCATGACCGTACGGGGGTCTGTGGGGGTGGGGAAGGGGATCGCGGACCGTGCAACGCGACTGCCATGCCGCGTTCACAGACCGGGGGACCTAGGTCCGCGGGACCAGAACGGGATCCGTCGAATTGACAGGGTCACTCCGGGGCTACGCACCTTACTCTGGGGCGATGAGCGCCCTTGAACCCCGCGTGCCCCAGAGAACCGCACCGGCCCCGCCCCCGCCTCAGGGCGGGGTTCTCGGGCCCGCGTACCGGACGCTCAGCATCGGGATCATCTCCGTCGTCTTCCTCATCGCCTTCGAGGCCACCGCAGTCGGCACGGCCATGCCCGTCGCCGCCCGCGAGCTGGAGGGGATCGGGCTCTACGCCTTCGCCTTCTCCGCCTACTTCACCACCAGCCTCTTCGGCATGGTCCTGTCCGGCCAGTGGGCCGACCGGCAGGGGCCGCTGCGGCCGCTGGCCGTCGGCATCGCCTCCTTCGCCTCCGGGCTCGTGATCTCCGGGACCGCCGGGGCCATGTGGGTGTTCGTGCTCGGCCGCGCCGTGCAGGGCTTCGGCGGCGGGCTGGTCATCGTCGCCCTCTACGTCGTCGTCAGCCGGGCGTACGAGGAGCGGCTGCGGCCCGCGATCATGGCGGCCTTCGCCGCGAGCTGGGTGGTCCCCTCGATCGTCGGGCCGCTGGCTTCCGGGACGGTCACCGAGCACCTCGGCTGGCGGTGGGTCTTCCTCGGGATACCGGCTCTGGTCGTCGTCCCGCTGATGGTGGCCCTGCCCGCGATACGGCGGACCGCGTCCGGGCCCGTCGACCCCGACGCCCCGGCCGTGGCCTTCGACCGGCGGCGGATCCGGCTGGCCTTCGGCATCTCGGTGGGCGCGGGCCTGCTCCAGTACGCCGCCCAGGACCTGCGGTGGCTCTCGCTCGTGCCGGGCATCGCCGGCGCCGCCCTGCTCGTGCCCGCCGTGCTCGGGCTGCTGCCGCGCGGGACCTACCGGGCGCGCCGCGGGCTGCCGTCCGTGGTGCTGCTGCGCGGGGTCGCCGCCGGGTCGTTCATCGCGGCGGAGAGCTTCGTACCGCTGATGCTGGTCACCCAGCGCGGGCTGAGCCCGACGATGGCCGGGTTCTCGCTCGCGCTGGGCGGAGTGACCTGGGCGGGTGGTTCGTGGGTGCAGTCCAAGAGCCGGGTGGCCCCGTACCGGGAACGGCTGATGGTGTGCGGGATGGTGCTGGTGGCGCTGGCCATCGCCGCGGCGCCCGCCGTGCTGATCGAGTCCGTACCGGTGTGGACGCTGGCACTGGCCTGGGCGGTCGGCTGCCTGGGCATGGGCCTGGTGATCGGCTCCACGAGCGTGCTGCTGCTCCAGCTGTCGGCGCCGGAGGAGGCGGGGGCCAATTCCGCCGCCCTGCAGATCTCGGACGCGCTGGCGAACGTGGTGCTGCTGGCCTTCGGAGGCGCCGCGTTCGCCGCGCTCGGGGGCGGTGCGGTGGGGGCCGCGCACACCGTGACCGCGGGCGCGTCGGCCTCGCACCCGGCCGCGTTCGCCGCGGTGTTCCTGCCGATGTCCTGCGTGGCGCTGGTGGGGGCGTGGGTCACGACCCGGCTGGATCCCGCCAAGGCGTGACCGCCCGAGCCGTGGCCCGCCAAGGCGTGACCGCCCGAGCCGTGGCCCGCAAGGCGTGACCGCGCGGGCCTGCCGCCGGGCCCCGCGGAATTCCGCTGCGGCGCGGCCCGCGGCCGTTCTACCGTTGCGGCCATGAACGAGCTGATCATCAGACTGTCCGATGCCGAGCGCGAGGAATGCGCCGACCTCGCCGACGCGACGGGCCGGTCGCCCGAGGAGCTCGCGCTCGACGCCGTACGGGCACTGCTGAAGGCCGAGCGGGACCGGGTCGGGGCCCAGGCGCTGCGGCTCGCGCAGCGGCACGCCCCCCTGCTGAAGCGGCTCGGCGCATGAGCGCCGCCACCGCCCCGGTGCGCCACCTCACGCTCGCCGAGGTCCTCGACCTGGCCCGGCACGCCTGCATGGCCCAGGACCAGCCCGTCGAACTGCGCGCCCCCGGGCTGCTGGAGTCGGCCGTGCACCGGCCCCGGGCGAGGATGTTCGGGACCCCGGCGTACGAGGATCCGTACGAGCAGGCCGCCGCACTGCTCCACGGCATCGCGGCGAACCACCCGCTGGTCGACGGCAACAAGCGCACCGCCTGGCTCGCCGCGGCGACCTTCCTCGCCGTGAACGGGGCCGATCCGGGCGACGTCGACCAGGAGGCGGCCTACGGGCTGGTCGTCGACGTGGCCGCCGGTCACGAGAGCGACATCGCGCGAATCGCCGCGCGGCTTCGGGCGCTGCTCGCCCCGCCGATGTGACGCTCACCGCACCCGCCGAGGTCACGGGCCTGTCCCTCCGCGAGGGGCGGGTCCGGGCCGGTAGGGTGGCCCGGTTGTCCTACGTACGACTGCCTGCCACCCGTACCAGATACGCCGAGAGCACGAACCGGAGACCGTGACTACTACCGCCTCCCACCACCTCTCACCCGCCTTCCCCGGCCGTGCCCCCTGGGGTACCGCCAACAAGCTGCGTGCCTGGCAGCAGGGGGCGCTCGACCGCTACATCCAGAACCAGCCGCGGGACTTCCTCGCGGTCGCCACGCCCGGCGCCGGCAAGACGACCTTCGCGCTCACCCTCGCCTCCTGGCTGCTGCACCACCACGTCGTGCAGCAGGTGACCGTCGTCGCGCCGACCGAACACCTGAAGAAGCAGTGGGCGGAGGCGGCGGCCCGGATAGGCATCCGGCTCGACCCCGAGTACTCCGCCGGACCGCTCAGCAAGGACTACCACGGGGTCGCCGTCACCTACGCCGGTGTCGGCGTGCGCCCGATGCTGCACCGCAACCGCTGCGAGCAGCGCAAGACCCTCGTCATCCTCGACGAGATCCACCACGCCGGTGACTCGAAGTCCTGGGGCGAGGCCTGCCTGGAGGCCTTCGACCCGGCGACCCGGCGCCTGGCCCTGACCGGCACGCCCTTCCGGTCCGACACGAACCCGATCCCCTTCGTCACGTACGAGGAGGGGAACGACGGCATCCGGCGGTCCTCCGCCGACTACACCTACGGTTACGGCAACGCGCTCGGCGACGGCGTGGTCCGTCCGGTCATCTTCCTCTCCTACAGCGGCAACATGCGCTGGCGGACCAAGGCCGGTGACGAGATCGCCGCCCGGCTCGGCGAGCCGATGACCAAGGACGCCATCTCCCAGGCCTGGCGCACGGCGCTGGACCCGCGCGGAGACTGGATGCCGAACGTGCTGCGCGCCGCCGACCAGCGGCTGACGGAGGTCAGGAAGGGCATCCCGGACGCCGGCGGCCTCGTCATCGCCTCCGACCAGGACTCGGCGCGCGCCTACGCCAAGCTGCTGCGGGAGATCACCGGCAGCAAGGCGACCGTGGTGCTCTCCGACGACACCGGGGCGTCGAAGCGGATCGACGAGTTCAGCGAGGACGGCAGCCGCTGGATGGTCGCGGTCCGCATGGTGTCCGAGGGCGTCGACGTGCCGCGCCTCGCGGTGGGCGTCTACGCCACCACCATCTCGACGCCGCTGTTCTTCGCGCAGGCCGTCGGCCGGTTCGTGCGATCGCGCAGGCGCGGCGAGACCGCGTCCGTGTTCCTGCCGACCATCCCCTATCTCCTCGGCTTCGCCAACGAGATGGAGGTCGAGCGCGACCACGTCCTCGACAAGCCGAAGAAGCAGGGCGAGGAGGATCCGTACGCCGAGTCCGAGAAGGAGATGGACGAGGCGAACAAGCAGGAGGACGAGGACACCGGCGAGGACGAGCAGATGTCCTTCGAGGCGCTGGAGTCCGACGCGGTCTTCGACCGGGTCCTCTACGACGGCGCCGAGTTCGGTATGCAGGCGCACCCGGGCAGCGAGGAGGAGCAGGACTACCTCGGCATCCCCGGGCTGCTGGAGCCGGACCAGGTGCAGATGCTGCTGCAGAAGCGGCAGTCGCGGCAGATCGCGCACAGCCGGCGCAAGCCGGACGCGGAGGCGGACCTGCTGGAGCTGCCGGCCGACCGGCGGCCCGTGGTCTCGCACAAGGAGCTGCTGGAGCTGCGCAAGTCGCTGAACACGATGGTGGGCGCCTACGTCCACCAGAGCGGGAAGCCGCACGGGGTGATCCACACGGAGCTGCGCCGGGTGTGCGGCGGCCCGCCGAGTGCGGAGGCGACCGCGGGGCAGTTGCGCGAGCGGATCAAGAAGGTGCAGGAGTGGGCCACCCGGATGCGGTGAGTTCATCCGGAGCGGGGGACGGGGTCCGTGCGGAGGTTCGCACGGACCCCGTCCGGCGTGACGCGGCGGGGTGGGGAGCCGATCACCGTCGTTTTGAACATGCTCGGAGCAATGCGGCGGTAAAGGCCTCCTGTGGCAATCGGGGTCACGAATTGACACCGAGGCCGATCAGGAAACGGCATAAACAGGTAGCACGCGCCCGGATTCTGGACGAGCCCTTCCGCTGAGCGAACCTGCTCGCTACTGTCCCCGCATCAAACGCACCGTGGCAGCGCCGCCGCGGGAGCGCAGCCGGTGCAATGGCCGCTACCGGCGGCCTCTCCGTGCGTCGCCGCGGGACCGGCGACGTGCCGCCCCGAGAGTCACCGCCGCTCACCGAAAGAGGGCGAGGCGTCGTGACCGCGGAAACCTCCCAGACTCTCGACAGAGGGCTCAGAGTCCTCAAATTGCTCGCCGACACCGACCACGGTCTGACCGTCACCGAGCTCTCCAACCGCCTCGGTGTGAACCGCACCGTGGTCTACCGGCTCCTCGCCACCCTCGAACAGCACGCCCTGGTCCGCCGTGACCTCGGCGGCCGGGCCCGGGTCGGTCTCGGAGTGCTGCGGCTGGGCCGGCAGGTCCATCCGCTCGTACGCGAGGCCGCCCTGCCCGCGCTGCGGTCCCTCGCCGAGGACATAGGCGCCACCGCGCACCTGACCCTCGTCGACGGTACCGAGGCGCTCGCTGTCGCCGTCGTGGAGCCGACCTGGACGGACTACCACGTGGCCTACCGGGCCGGCTTCCGCCACCCGCTGGACCGCGGGGCCGCCGGGCGGGCCATCCTGGCGGCCCGCCAGGGCTCCTTGATCGAGCCGGGGTACACGCTGACCCACGGAGAGCTGGAAGCGGGCGCCAGCGGCGCCGCCGCGCCGCTCGTGGGCATCACCGGGCTGGAAGGCAGCGTCGGCGTCGTCATGCTGGCGGACGCCGTGCCGGAGCGGGTCGGGCCGCGGGTGGTCGACGCGGCGCGGGAAGTGGCCGACGCCCTTCGCTAGCCGCGGGCTCGGCGGATCGCGGATGCCGGGTGCGGCGCCGTTGCCGGGGGTGCTGCCCCCGGACCCCCGCGCCTCAAACGGCGGCGGGGCTGAACGAGCGCCTCGGACGCCGGTGGGGGTGAGGGGGCGGATAGATTGGGCGGGTGCTTTCACGCCTCACACGTCTGCCCCGTCCCGCCGCCCTGGCCGTCTGCGCCGTGCCCGTGCTCGGGCTGTTCGCCGCCGCGGCCTTCGCGCCGCTGCCCTTCGTGGTCGCCATTCCCGGGCTCACGGCCGACGTACTGGGCTCCGACCAGGGCAAGCCGGTCATCACCGTGACCGGCGCCCCGGTCCGGGACACCAAGGGCGAGCTGCGCATGACCACCATCCGGGCCACCGGTCCGTCCTCGACCATGAAGCTGCACGAGCTCATCGGTCACTGGTTCAAGACCGATCAGGCGGTCATGCCCAGAGAAGCCGTCTACTCCACGGGCGGAAGCGACGAGGAGATCGAGAAGCACAACCTGGAGGAAATGGCCAAGTCGCAGTCGGCCGCCACCGACGCGGCCCTCGGCTTTCTCCACAAGGACCCCAAGGACGTGAAGGTCGACCTCAACCTCGCCGACGTCGGCGGCCCGAGCGCCGGACTCCTCTTCTCCCTCGGCATCGTCGACAAGCTCGACGGTGACGGCAGCGGCGGCGATCTCACCGGCGGCCGCAGCGTCGCCGGTACGGGCACCATCACCGCCGACGGCACGGTCGGCGCGGTCGGCGGGGTGGCCCTGAAGACCCAGGCCGCGCGGCGCGACGGGGCGAGCGTGTTCCTCGTACCGAAGGCCGAGTGCGCGGACGCCCTGTCGGAACTCCCCGAGGGACTGCGGCTGGTCCCCGTCACCTCGCTGACGGATGCGGTGAACTCTCTTCGCGCGCTGAACCGGGGTGAGCAGGCTCCGTCCTGCTGACGCCGGCGGCCGGCGGCCCGTCCAGTCCGCGCCAGGCCGGGAAGACCATCGGGGAGAGGGTCGTGAGCAGGTACGTGCCTCCGAACAGCAGCAGCGCGGTGGTGACCCCGAACCCGTCGACCAGCAGGCCCGCCGCGAGCCCGCCCATCGGCATGGTCAGCTCGCAGCCAGCCGTGGCCACGCCCGAGACACGGCTGCGCAGCGCCTCCGGCACCTGCTCGTACATGACCGTCGTCAGGATCGGGTTGAGCATGCCCGCGCCCAGTCCGGCCAGGGCCATCGTCACCGCGAGCGGCAGGGTCGTGTCGGTGAGGGCGGCCACCACGTACCGGGTCGCCCCGGAGAGCAGGAAGGCGGCCGTGAACACCGCGCGGCGCGGGAAGCGCTCGCCCCACATGCCGTAGAGCAGGGCGCCCAGCAGGGCGAAGCCGCCGAACAGGGAGATCATCAGGCCGATCGCGGTGGCGCCGCCGAGGTCCTCCCGGCCGTGCACCGGCAGCAGGACCGAGGACCAGCCCTGGTCCAGCCCGTTGGTCATCATGACCATCACCGTGACGCCCAGCAGCAGCCGGGTGCGGGTCATGAAGGCCCAGCCTTCGGCGAGTTCGGCGCGGTAGGCCCCGAAGGACACCTTGCCGGCGGTGCGCTGGGGTTCGGCGGCCGGCACCCCGCGCAGGAACAGGGTGACCAGCAGCGCCGACGCCCCGAAGGTCGCCGCGTCCAGCAGCAGCACCGTTTCGGCACCGAACACCGCGATGAGCAGTCCGGCCCCCGCGGCCCCGATCATCCGGGCGCCGCGTGAGACCGCGTCGTAGAGGCCGGCGGCCCGGGTGATGGTGGTGCCGGCGTGCTCGGCGAGGTTCGGCAGGAGCACGGCGCGGGCGGTCAGGCCCGGGGTGTGCACGAGGCCGCCGACGGCCATCAGCGCACACAGCATCCAGAACTCCAGCACGCCGGCGTAGTGCAGCAGCGGGATCGCGCCGACCGACAGGCCGCTGATCAGGTCGGAGGCGACGGAGACCCTGCGGCGGCCGATCCGGTCGATGACCGGTCCGCCGACCAGGGCGGCCACGATGACGGGCAGGGTGGCGCAGAAGGCGACGACCCCGGCCCGGCCGGCGCTGCCCGTGGTCTGGAGCACGAACCACGGAACGCCGATGAGGGTGAGTGAACTCCCGGCTATGGAAATGGTGTTGGCGGCCAGTACGCCGACCAGCGGGCGCTTGTCCGTACGGCGCTCCGCACGCGGCGGTCCGTCGGGGATTAAGGCGTGCACGGCAGGACTCCTAGGACGAACGGGGGGGACAGGGGAGTGGGGCTACTCCGACGCCTCGCGCGGGAAGGCGTGCGTGTGGAAGCGGACCGCCTTCGTGCCCTCCGAGGCGGGCAGGTCCCGATAGCTGTTGATCAGGTCGTGCATCTTGTGGATCAGTTCGAGGCTCTGCTCGGCGGTCAGGTGCAGGGTGAAGTCGCTCATGTCCGCGCCGCGCCGCCATTCCCGGGGCCAGTTGTGGGCGTTGCCGAGCCAGGTGCTCAGCTCCTGCGTGTGGATCGTCGCGATCTCGTGCAGGAACAGGTCGGCCGCGCCGCGCACGGCCGGGTCCTCGTCGAGGGTCAGCTTCTCGTCGAAGGCCGTGCCGTCGTACACGGCCCGCCACCAGCGCTCGCGGCCCTTGCCGTGTCCGGGCGCGTCCTCGACGAACCCGTGCACCGCGAGCTGGCGCAGGTGGTAGCTGGTGGCCCCGCTCGACTCCCCGAGCCGGTCCGCGAGCCGGGAGGCGGTGGCGGGGCCGTCGTGGCGCAGGGCGGCCAGCAGGCGGATGCGCAGCGGGTGGGCGAGTCCGCGCAGCGAACGGGCGTCGAGCGTACGGACGTTGGGCTCTGCGGGCGTCTCGGGCATGACTCGACGATAGAGTTGCAAAGATCTCTGTGCAAGGGTTTCTTTGCAACGTCTTCTTTGGATGTCCCGCCGGGGCCTCGGGCCGGGAGCCCGGCCTCAGGGGCGGGTGTCGTCCTCCGCCGCCTGCTCCACCAGCGGGATGATCCGCAGCGGTACGGGGTTCTCCATCACGATCGCCGTCGAGGCCCGCACGATCCCCTCGAAGCCGACGACGCGGTCGATCACCCGCTGCAGGTCGGCGTTGGAGCGGGCCACCAGCCGGCACAGCATGTCCCCGTGCCCGGTGGTGGTGTGCAGCTCCAGTACCTCGGGCACCCCGTTCAGGTGCGCCCGTACGTCCGCCCCCTGCCCCTGCTTGATCTCCAGCGTCGCGAACGCGGTCACCGGATACCCGAGGGCCGTCGGGTCGACCTGCGGGCCGAACCCGCGGATGACCCCGTTCGACTGGAGCCGGTCCAGGCGCGCCTGGACGGTCCCGCGGGCCACGCCGAGCCGGCGCGAGGCCTCCAGGACCCCGATCCGCGGCTCGCGGGCGAGCAGGACGATGAGCCGGCCGTCGAGTTCGTCGATGCCCATGGATGCCTCCGGGTGCCCACGCGTGCCCGCGGGTGGTCATAGTGCACAGATGTTTCAAACAGCCTGCGGTCATCCTGGGCAGTTTGTACAGTCAAACTGGAAACTATTGCGCAGCTTGTGGAACGGCGGGACTCTGCGCTCATGACTGAGTCTCTGGCGAACCTCGAAACCACCCCGCACACGGCGCGTGAGGCAGACCCCTTCCCGGTGAAGGGTATGGACGCTGTCGTCTTCGCCGTCGGCAATGCCAAGCAGGCCGCGCACTACTACTCGACCGCCTTCGGCATGAAGCTCGTGGCCTACTCCGGACCGGAGACCGGCTCGCGCGAGACGGCCAGCTACGTCCTGACCAACGGCTCCGCGCGCTTCGTGCTGACCTCGGTCATCAAGGCGACGACCGACCACGGCCGCTTCCTCGCCGAGCACGTCACCGAGCACGGCGACGGCGTGATCGACCTCGCCATCGAGGTCCCGGACGTCCGCGCGGCGTACAAGTACGCCGTCGAGCAGGGCGCCCGCGGACTGGACGAGCCGTACGAGGTCAAGGACGAGAACGGCACGGTCGTGCTGGCCGCGATCGCCACCTACGGCCAGACCCGCCACACGCTGGTCGAGCGCGGCGACTACACCGGCCCGTACCTGCCCGGCTACGAGGCCGTCGACCCGATGGTCGAGCCCCCGGCCAAGCGCACCTTCCAGGCGATCGACCACTGCGTCGGCAACGTCGAGCTCGGCCGGATGAACGAGTGGGTCGCGTTCTACAACAAGGTCATGGGCTTCACGAACATGAAGGAGTTCGTGGGCGACGACATCGCGACCGAGTACTCGGCGCTGATGTCCAAGGTCGTCGCGGACGGCACCAAGAAGGTCAAGTTCCCGATCAACGAGCCGGCGATCGCGAAGAAGAAGTCGCAGATCGACGAGTACCTGGAGTTCTACAACGGCCCCGGTGTCCAGCACATCGCGCTGGCCTCGAACGACATCGTCTCGACGGTCCGCTCGATGCGCGCGGCGGGCGTCCAGTTCCTGTCCGTCCCGGACACCTACTACGACACCCTCGGCGAGTGGGTCGGCGACACCCGGGTGCCGATCGACGAGCTGCGCGAGCTGAAGATCCTGGCCGACCGCGACGAGGACGGCTACCTGCTGCAGATCTTCACGAAGCCGGTGCAGGACCGCCCGACCGTCTTCTTCGAGATCATCGAGCGCCACGGCTCGATGGGCTTCGGCAAGGGCAACTTCAAGGCCCTGTTCGAGGCGATCGAGCGCGAGCAGGACAAGCGCGGCAACCTCTAGCCTCCGGCTCGGCCCGCGGCTTTCGACGCGCTGCCCGCACCGCTTAAGGTGCACCGCGCAGCGGGTCTGCACGACACGGCCCGAGGGGGGCCCGGCGCCGCACCCGTTCCCGGGTGCGGCGCCTTCGTGTTCTCCGGGGTTCCGCCCCGTACCGCCGTCAGCGCCCCGTCGGCTTCGGGGACGGCGTCGGCGTCGGCTTCGCCGGCTTCGGGAACTCCGGTTCCACCCACGGCGCGGTCGGCCGGATGTTCTCCGGGCCTCCCGGCGCCGGCTGGGCGATCGACGCCAGGGCCTCCTTCGCCAGCGGCCCGCGCAGCGGCGAGAAGTGCGGGTTCGTCCGCATGGCCTCCTGGAGGTGCCGGCGGGCCGCCTCCTCGTCGCCGAGGCCCTGTTCGATCATCGCCCGGTGGTAGGCGAAGTCGGCGCTGCGCAGCCCCGGTTCCGTGGCCTTCTTCGCGTACTCCAACGCCGCCGCGTCCTCGCCCGCCTGGTGCAGCGCCCACCCCAAAGCGTCCGCGACCTGCACGCTCTTGTGCCGCGACCACTCCTGCGACAGGCGCCGTACCGCCGCCGCCGCGTCGCCGTGGTCCGCCTCGTACAGGCCGAGGACCACCGCGTCGTCGACCCCGTTCCTGCTGTCCCGGGCCGTCATCGTGGCCAGCGCGTCGTACTGGGCGCGCGCCTCCTGCCCCCGCCCCAGCGAGTCCAGCAGCTCGCCGAGCTCCCGCGCCAGCTGCGGCACCGCGGACCGGCCCAGCGCCATCCGGTAGTCCCGTACCGCCTCGCCGCCGCGACCCAGCGCGGCCAGCGCGCGGGCCCGCCCGCCGAGGGCCTCCGCCTGCGCCGGATCCGTGCGCAGCGCGCCCTCGTACTGCCGCAGCGCCTCGCCCGCGTCGCCCCGCTCCCAGGACAGCTCCCCGAGCCGGAACAGCGCGTACGCCTTCTCCGCCGGGGTCTTCGCCGCGCCCGCCGCGTGCTCCATCGCCACCACCGCGTCCTCGCGCCAGCCACGGTCCCGGTAGACCTGCGAGGCCCTGACGTACGCGGCCAGGCCCGGCCGCATGTCCAGCAGCAGCTCCATCGCCTTCTGCGCGCCCTTGTAGTCGCCGAGCCCGGTGTACGCGTCCACCAGCACCGGGTACGCCGTCCACCGCTTGGGCGCCTGCGCCCGGACGAGCTCACCCCACTTGCGGGCGGTCCCGAAGTCCCGCCGGGCGTTGGCCAGCGCGCCCATGCCCGTCATCGCGTCGAAGTTGCCCTTCTCGGCGGGGCGTACCTCCAGCGAGCGTTTCAGGGCCTTCTCCGCCTTCGGGAACCAGCCGGAATCGGCCGTCCGCCGTGCGTGTTCGAGGTACGCGGAGCCGAGCACGGCCCACGACGCGTCATCGTCCGGATGCGCCGCGAGCCACTTCTCCCGGTCCGCCACCAGCGCCGTCAGGTCCACCGCCGCCGCAGGCGCGCCCATGCCCACCGCCGACGCCGCACGCTCGCCCGGCTCCGGCGGCCGGGCGTCGTCAGCGGTCCTGGCGGGCCGGATCAGCAGGGCCCCGGCGATCAGGACCACGGCGACCGCGGCCGCCACGAGCGTCTTGCGGCCGGTGAAGGTCACGGGCGGCGCCGGCGTCTGCGATTCCTCGTCGATACGGTCCATGGGGTCACTGTGCGTCAATATGAAGAGCTCGCCGAGGTGTCCGAAGTGGAGCGCGGTCGTGTTCACACCGATGGCCCCGGCTGCCACGCTGGTCCCATGGATGACGATCTCTTCGCACGTCTGCGGGCCGGCCTGCTCGAAGGGCTCCCCGCCGAGGCCCTGCTCACCGATCCCCAGGTGACCACCTCCTACGCCACCGACATGGCCAGCTTCTGCGCCGCCGGCACCCCGGCCGCCGTCGTCCTGCCCCGGACCGTGGAACAGGTCCAGCACGTCCTGCGCACCGCCACCGCCCTACGGATCCCCGTGGTCCCGCAGGGGGCCCGCACGGGCCTGTCCGGCGGCGCCAACGCCTCCGACGGCTGCATCGTGCTCTCGCTCGTCAAGATGGACCGGATCCTGGAGATCAGCGCCGTCGACCGGATCGCCGTGGTCGAACCCGGCGTGGTCAACGCCGTCCTCTCACGGGCGGTCGCCGAACAGGGCCTGTACTACCCGCCCGATCCCTCCAGCTGGGAGCAGTGCACCATCGGCGGCAACATCGGCACCGCCTCGGGCGGCCTGTGCTGCGTCAAGTACGGGGTCACCGCCGAGTACGTGCTCGGCCTCGACGTCGTCCTGGCCGACGGACGGCTGCTGCGCACGGGCCGGCGTACCGCCAAGGGCGTGGCGGGCTATGACCTCACCCGGCTCTTCGTGGGCTCCGAGGGCAGCCTGGGCGTGGTCGTCCAGGCCGTCCTCGCCCTGCGGCCCGCGCCGCCCCGCCAGCTGGCGCTGGCCGCCGAGTTCCCCTCGGTCGCGGCCGCCTGCGAGGCCGTCTGCGCCGTCATGGAGGCGGGCCTGACCCCCTCGCTGCTGGAACTGATGGACCGCACGACCGTCCGGGCCGTCAACGCCCTCGGGAAGATGGGGCTGCCCGAGGCCACGGAGGCCCTCCTGCTGGCCGCCTTCGACACCCCGCACGCCCCCGAGGACCTCGCGGCCGTGGGCGGGCTGTGCACGGCCGCCGGGGCCACCGCCGTCGTGCCCGCCGAGGACGAGGCGGAGTCCGAACTGCTGCTCCAGGCGCGGCGGATGTCCTTCCCCGCGCTGGAGGCGCTGCGGCCCGCGACGATGATCGACGACGTGTGCGTACCGCGCTCGCGGCTCGGCGAGATGCTGGACGGCACGGCCGCCATCGCCCGCGCCCAGGACCTGCTCATCGGCGTCTGCGCGCACGCCGGGGACGGCAACACCCACCCGATCGTCTGCTTCGATCCCGCGGACGAGGACGAGACGCGGCGGGCCCGCGAGTCCTTCGGCGAGATCATGGCGCTCGGCCTCTCCCTGGGCGGGACCATCACCGGCGAACACGGGGTCGGTGTGCTGAAGAAGGAGTGGCTGGCCCGCGAACTCGGGCCGGTGGGCCTGGAGATGCAGCGGGCCGTCAAGCAGGCCTTCGACCCGCTCGGGCTGCTCAATCCGGGCAAGCTCTTCTGACGCCTCCCGGCGCGGCCCGCCCGGCGTGCGGTCGTGCCGAGTGCCGCTGCCCGGCGTGCGGTCGCCCGGCATCACAGGTCCCCGTCCGCCGACTCGTCCGACGGCCACGGGTCGCGCAGCCACAGGTCGTCGGCCGGGGTCGGGGTCAGCAGCTCGGCCAGCGCGTCGTCCAGGCCGAGGCGCTCGGTCTCGGTGCCGGGCGGAACCACGCGCAGGGTGCGCTCCAGCCAGGCCGACACGGAGCTCGCGGGGGCCTCCAGGAGGGCGTCGCCGTCGGGGGAGGTGAGCGCCATGCAGAGCACGGCCTTGTTGTCGACCTTCGTGGGCCAGACCCGGACGTCGCCGTGGCCGCAGGGGCGGAACACCCCCTCGACCAGCAGCTCACGGGCGAACGTCCAGTTCACGGGGGTGTTCGAGCCGGTGTGGAAGGTGATGTGGACGGCGTACGGGTCGTGCGTCAGGTAGAGGAGCCGTGCGGGGACGGGGATGCTGCGCTCGGGGGACAGGACCAGCTTCAGTTCCAGCTCGCGCTCGATGACGGGGTGGTGCATGACGGCCTCACTTCGGTTCGGTGCGCGGGGCCGGACGGGGCCCCACACCCGGAGAGAGCGGCAGTGTGCCCGGGTATGACGCGACTTCGGGCAGCGAACCGGAGATTGGCTTGTTTCTTTCGGCTGACCGAAAAGCATCGCGCAGGGTGACGTTCGCTCGTTTGCTTGGATTCTCCCGTTACCGGACCTGTCGGGGGGCGGTTCTTGGCTATGGTCCTCCCTTGCACAAGCCTCAAGCCACGATCGGAGTTGGGGACATGACGGCCTCCCCTGGTGACGGCGAGCACGCGGCCCGCGAGGGCTACTACCCGGATCCGTCCATCCCGGGGTACATCCGCTACTGGAACGGAGCGGCCTGGGTTCCGGGTACGAGCCGCCCTGCCCCGCAGTCGGCGCCCGCCGCGCAGGCCGCGCCCGCGCCCGCTCCCGTCGCCGCACCAGCCGCACCCGCCGCACCAGCCGCACCAGCCGCACCCGCCGTCCTCGGCGGGCACGCGCTGCGCGCGCAGGAGACGGGGCTGGTGTTCCTCGACGAGACCTCCATGACCGAGGCGCTGCCGGAGCCCGTTCCCGCCCCCGCCCCCGCCCCCGCCCCCGCACCCGCCCCGGCCCCCGCCCCGGCCGCCGTCGCCGAGGCGTTCGCCGAGCCCGTGGTGTGGCAGGCCGATCCCGTGCACCAGGCCGGCTTCGGCGGGCCCCGCGACCACCGGGTGTCCTGGGGCAGCACGCCAGATCCGGAACCCGCCGCGCATGCCGCTCCACAGTCCGTACGACGGCCTGAGCCCCAGCCCCAGCCCGAGCCCGAGCCCGTACCGGAACCGTCCCCGCGGTCGGCGGGCATCTCCCTGGCCCGTACCGCGGCCGCCGCGGCGGCGCCGGCCGCGGCCCCCTCGAGACTCCCCGGGCAGGCCTCCGCGGGGATCCTGTCAGTGCGGTCCCCGGCCGCCCAGACACCGGCTCCCGCCGCCGCTCCTGCCCCGGCCCCGGCGTGGCCCGACGCCCCCGGAGCCGGCCGCTCCGGGCTCACCTCCTCCTGGCCCGAGGCGGTCGCCGCCGCGCCGGCTCCCGCACCCGCGCCCGCGCGCCCCGCGCCGGCTCCCACCCCGGCGCACGAGCCCGCCCCCGCGCCGTCCCGGCCGCGTGCCGCCGCCCCCGCCGTGCCCGAGGCCCCGGCCGCCGACCGGCCCGAGGTGTGGGCGCCCCGCCCCGCCGGAGTGCGCCCGAGGATCACGCCGCTGCCCGAGGCGGCCGCCCCGGCGGAACCCCAGCCGCAGCCGCAGGGCCGGGAGCCCCGCGGGCCCGGGGAGGCCCGCCCGGGCGGCTCCGGCTCCCGCCCCGCGGGGGCCCGTACGCCCCGCGAGGTGTTCGAGCGCATGGCCGAGCGGGCCGTGCGCCCCGCCGGGCTGCCGCGCCGGGCCGTGGCCCGCGCCCTGGACTCCCTCGTCCACGCCGCCGTCGCGGTGGCCGTGGCCGTGCCCCTCCTCCCCGGCGCCACCGCCCACGTCGAGGCCAAGGTCGACGCCGCACGGGCGAGCGGGCGCACCACCACCGTCTGGCTCCTCGACGAGACCATCGCCGGCCGGCTGGGCCTGGTCCTCGGCGCCGTCCTCCTCTTCGGGATCCTCTACGAGGTGCTGCCCACCGCCCGCTGGGGCCGCACCCCCGGGAAGAAGCTGCTGGGCGTGCGGGTCCTGGCCACCGCCACCCTGTGTCCGCCCACCTTCGGCGCGGCCCTGAGCCGCTGGCTGGTGTACGCCTTCCTCGGCCTCCCGGGCAGCCTCTGGTGCCTTGTGGACCGCCCGCGCCGCCAGGCCTGGCACGACAAGGCGGCCCGCACGTACGTGGCCCGCTGAGCGCGTTCCGAGGGCCCCGACCCGGGCCCGGGCCCGCCCCTCCCCCCGAATGGACGCTGTCCCGTTGCGAGGGTGCCGGAGCCGGGTTCGACTCGGGCCATGAGCACCGACCAGCCGCCGGGCCAGCCGCCCGAGGACGACCCGTTCCTCAAGAAGCCCCAGGAACCGACGCCTCCGTCGGGCGGTTCGCCGTACGGCTCGCCGCCTCCCGGCAGCGGGGGTCCCCCGCCCCCGCCCGGAGGCCCGCCCGGAGGCGGGGGATACCCGCCTCCGCCGCCCCCGTACGGAGGCGGCGGCGGGGACCCGTACGGCGGGAGCGGCGGCTACGGCATGCCCGACCCGCTCGCCGGGATGCCCCCGCTCGCCGACTTCGGCAAGCGGCTCCTCGCGCGCATCATCGACATCGTGATCGTCGCCATCCCGCTGGCCCTCATCCAGCTGGCCTTCGGCACGGGCCGCTACCGGTTCGACACCAACCAGGGCGAGGACATCGGCGAGGTCTTCAGCAAGTCCTACAGCGGCAGCGGCCTGATCATGACCTTGATCTCGATCGTCGCGTACGTCGGTTACGACTGGTGGTTCACCAGGAAGAGCGGCCAGACCGTCGGCAAGAAGGCGATGAGCCTGCGCGTCGCGATGCTCAACGACGGCAGCGTGCCGAACTCCAACGCCTCGCTGACGCGCGCCGCCGTGCTCTGGCTGCCGACCCTGATCTGCTGCGCCTGCCTGTGGCCGCTCGCGCTGATCGTCTCCATCCTGGTCGACAAGCCCTACAAGCAGGGCCTGCACGACAAGGTCGGCAAGACCGTGGTGGTCCAAGCCATGCGCTGAGCCGTGCGGGCACGACCGAGACATGACGCATCGCCACGCGGGCGGCCGTCCCTCCGGGGAGGCCGCCCGCGTGGCGTGCGGCGTCAACGCTCAGTGGTGTACGGGGTGTTCGGCCGTCGCGGTCCGGGGCTCGGGCACCCGGGAGGCCTCTGTCGCGCCCTCCCGGGCCGCGGGGGACCCGGCGGACCGGGAGGCGCCCGTACGCGCCGCGTGGCGGCCACGGCGCCGCGGGATGGGTACGGTGAGCGCGACGAGCAGACCCAGGGCGAGCGCGGCGGCGGAGATGACCGCGACGCCGATCCCGGTGCTCGTCTGCGAGAGCAACAGCATGGCGATCGTCGACACGACGACCGTGGCGGACCCGTACGCGAGCTGTGCGGCAGTCGGACGCGGCATGGCGATATCCGTCCTCGGTGAGGGGAGGGGAGTCGGCTCAACCAGTTCGCGCGTCAAGTGACTCTATGACGGGAGATGCCCGAGTCCGACCGCCGGTAAGCGTGACCTAACACACGGTGCCGGAGCACGGGGGGCGCACGGGTTCATTTTCCGGGCGACAGCAGGGGGAGAAAGGGGGACGGGACGGACCACCGAGGGGGTCGGGAAGCGCCCTTCGCCCCGTATGGCTGCGGAACGTCCGGATACCGGAACTCCCTGACCGCATAGTGCAGTTGTAAGGGTCAAGTCAAGGTCTGTCTTTTCTTGCTTCCCTCCGGTCAAATGTCGTCACTTGAGACGCGCGCCGCGCGGAACCCCCCGCTCCTATGGAGAAGTTCCGACCAACGTTGCGGCCGCGGGAGGGGAACGACATCAAGTGACCAGCAATTCCGCCAGACGGCGTGCGATACGCGCTGCCGCTGTCACCGTGACCATGGCCGCTTGTGCGACAAGCGCCACCTTCTTCACCGTCACCGCGGCTCAGGCAGAGGGGAAGGCTCCGGCCGCCCCGGCGGCCGACCGGCAGGACCCGACCGCGCCCGCCAAGGTCGTCGAGCACGACCTCAAGGGCCCGTTCAGCGACCAGCAGGCCAAGCAGCGCGCTGCCGCCCTGGACCAGGTCCTGTCCGGTAAGAAGGGCGTCGAGCAGCGTGGCGCCTCCAAGGTCGTCAAGCTCGACGACAAGAAGTACGTCGAGCTCGGCCGGGAGAAGACCGACAAGATCTTCACGATCCTCGTCGAGTTCGGCGACCAGGTCGACAACACGACCATGTTCGACCCGGACGGCCCGGGCCCCAAGCCCGAGGTCCCCAAGTACGGCGGTACCCCCGGTCCGCTGCACAACACGATCGCCCAGCCGGACCGTGCCAAGGACAACAGCACCGCCTGGCGCAAGGACTTCAGCCGTCAGTACTTCCAGGACCTGTACTTCGCCACGGGTCAGGGCAAGGACTCCCTGAAGACCTACTACGAGAAGACCTCCTCGGGCCGTTACTCGGTCGAGGGTGAGGTCGCCGACTGGGTCAAGGTCCCGTACAACGAGGGCCGTTACGGCTCCAACTACTGCGGCCAGACCAACTGCTCCAACGTGTGGGACACCGTCAAGGACGGCGTCACCGCATGGTCGGAGGCCCAGAAGAAGGCCGGCAAGACCGACGCGCAGATCAAGGCGCAGCTGTCCCAGTACGACCAGTGGGACCGCTACGACTTCGACGGCGACGGCAACTTCAACGAGCCCGACGGCTACATCGACCACTTCCAGATCGTCCACGCGGGCGAGGACGAGTCGGCCGGTGGCGGCGTTCAGGGCACGACCGCGCTGTGGGCGCACCGCTGGTACGCCTACGGCACCGCGGCGGGCAAGACCGGCCCGGACAACAACAAGGCCGGCGGTACCCAGATCGGCAACACCGGCATCTGGGTCGGCGACTACACCATGCAGCCCGAGAACGGCGGCCTCGGTGTCTTCGCGCACGAGTACGGTCACGACCTCGGTCTGCCGGACCTCTACGACACCACCGGTGGCGGCGAGAACAGCGTCGGCTTCTGGTCCCTCATGTCGGCCGGTTCCTGGCTCGGCAAGGGCAAGGACTCCATCGGCGACCTCCCGGGCGACATGAACGCCTGGGACAAGCTCCAGCTGGGCTGGCTGAACTACGACACGGCCAAGGCCGCGACGAAGTCCACCCACAAGCTGGGTGTGGCGGAGTTCAACACCAAGGACAAGCAGGCGCTCGTCGTCGAGCTGCCGAAGAAGCAGGTCAAGACCGAGGTCGTCAAGCCGGCCGAGGGCTCCACCCAGTGGTGGAGCAACATGGGTGACGACCTCAAGAACACCCTGACCCGCTCGGTCGACCTGACCGGCAAGAAGTCCGCCGCCCTGTCCCTCAAGGGCTGGTGGGACATCGAGGCCGACTACGACTACCTCTACACCGAGGTGTCCACGGACGGCGGCGCCACCTGGACCGCGCTCGCCGGCACCGCCGACGGCACGGCCATCCCGGCCGACGCCTCCGGCAGCCCGTCGCTCACCGGTGTCTCGGGTGCCTGGAAGAACCTGAACTTCCCGCTCGACGCCTACGCGGGCAAGAAGGTCGACCTCCGCTTCCGCTACCAGACGGACGGCGGCGCGGGCGGCAAGGGCTTCACGGCCGATGCCATCTCCCTGACCGCGGACGGCTCCGCGCTGTTCACCGACGGCGCCGAGAACGGCGACAACGGCTGGACCGGCAAGGGCTTCTCGCGGATCGGCGGCGACTTCTCCAAGGAGTACGCGCAGCGCTACATCGCCGAGAACCGCCGCTACGTCTCGTACGACTCCACCCTCAAGGTGGGCCCGTACAACTTCGGCTTCGGCAACACCAAGCCGGACTGGGTCGAGCACTACCCGTACCAGGACGGTCTGCTCATCTGGCAGTGGGACACCAGCCAGAAGGACAACAACACCAGCGTCCACCCGGGCCAGGGTCTGATCCTGCCGATCGACGCCAACGCCAAGCCCATGAAGTGGGCGGACGGCACGCTGCTCCGCAACAAGATCCAGCCGTACGACGCCACCTTCAGCGCGTACTCGACGGATGCGTTCACGATTCACAAGAACGGTGAGTCGCTGTTCCTGAAGCCGAAGCCCGCGAACCTGGTCTTCGACGACCACAAGGGCAAGTACTACTACGACGAGAACCCGACCGGATCGGTGAAGGTCACTGACACCAACACCAAGATCAAGATCCTGAAGGAGACCTACGACGGTGAGGTCATGACCGTCGAGGTCGGCCCCTCCTCGAAGTAACTCGGTAAAACCGCAGGTCAAAGCATGATCGGCCGTCGCCCTCTAGCGGGCGGCGGCCGTTCGCGTTTAGATGCCCGGTACGAGTTTCTTATTGACGGGGGAGATGACAGCGATGCCAGGCGGCGGTTTCGTGAGATTGCCGGGCGGCAGTGTGGTGGTGGCGCTCACACTGCCGAGGCCGTCCGGAGAAGGTGGAAATGTCCGCGTGCTGGTGCACGCCGCGAACCGGGCCCGCGCCCTGACCAGGCTGCGGAACCTCGGAATGCGGGCGGTCTACCTGCGGGGCAACGCGCACCCGCCGACGCCGGACGAGGTGACGGCCGTCCTGCACCATCCGGACGGCCTGCTGTGGCGCGGCGCCCCGGACCGGGCGCAGGAGCTCTGGCACCCCATCCGGGCCCTCCTGGGCACCTAGGGGGCGCCTAGGCGGGAGTCTGGTCGGCCTGACCGCCGACGAGCTTCACACCGGCCGTGCGGAGCTCGTCCAGGGCCCGTGCGGTGGTGTGCGGGGCCACGGCGGCGGTCAGGTCCAGCAGGACGCGGGTGCCGAAGCCGGCCCGGGCGGCGTCGAGGGCGGTGGCCTTCACGCAGTGGTCGGTGGCGATCCCGACCACGTCCACCTCGGTGACCTGCCGGTCCCGCAGCCACTGGCCGAGGGTGGTCCCGTTCTCGTCCGCGCCCTCGAACCCGCTGTACGCGGCCTCGTACGCACCCTTGTCGAAGACGGCCGAGACCGCTCCCGAGGCCACGGCGGGGGCGAAGTTCGGGTGGAAGCCCACGCCCTCGGTCCCGGCGACGCAGTGGACGGGCCAGGAGGTCTCGTAGTCCGGCTCGGCCGGCGGGTGCGCGAAGTGCGACCCGGGGTCGACGTGGTGGTCGCGGGTGGCGACGACGTGCCGGTACCCGGCCGTGGCCTGCCCGATCAGCTCGGTGACGGCGGCGGCGACGTCGGCTCCGCCGGTGACCGCGAGGCTGCCGCCCTCGCAGAAGTCGTTCTGTACGTCGACGACGATCAGTGCGCGGTGCATTTCGCGTGCCCTTCGGCTTGATGGTGTGCTGCGGCGGGCCCTGCGGGGGGCTCTTCCCCCACCCCGCCCCTTCCCGAAACTGGGGCGGAGCCCCGGCAGCGGACCCGCGGGGTCAGACGTACTCCGTCGGGATCACGGCCTCGCCGCGCGAGAGCTGCGTCGCGGACAGCGGCAGGCTCGCGCGGGCGGCGCGGTGGCGGTCCCGCGCGGCCTCCAGCGGCTCGCGGGCGATCACCTCGCCGGCCTTGACCAGCTGGGTCAGGAGCTGGTGGTCGGCCAGGGCGGCGGGGACGGGTCCCACGCCGATCACCTCCGCCTCCGCGACCCCGTCCGCGTCGGGGCGGCGCGCCGCCCACTTGCGGCCGCCGATGGAGGTCTTGCCGCCCGAGGACTTCTTCGCCACCGGGGCCAGCGCCGCCTTGGGGTCGGCCGAGGTGGCCCTCGCGACCAGCTTGTAGACCATCGAGCACGTCGGGTGCCCGCTGCCGGTCACCAGCTGGGTGCCCACGCCGTACGCGTCCACCGGGGCCGCCGCCAGCGAGGCGATGGCGTACTCGTCGAGGTCCGAGGTGACCACGATCTTCGTCGAGGTCGCGCCCAGCTCGTCGAGCTGCTGCCGTACCCGGTGGGCCACCAGCAGCAGGTCACCGGAGTCGATCCGGACCGCTCCCAGCTCCGGTCCGGCGATCTCCACCGCCGTACGGACCGCCTCGGCCACGTCGTAGGTGTCCACCAGCAGGGTGGTGCCCCGCCCCAGCGAGTCCACCTGCGCGGTGAAGGCGTCCCGCTCGCTGTCGTGGACCAGGGTGAAGGCGTGCGCGCTCGTGCCGACCGTGGGGATGCCGTACCGGAATCCGGCCGCCAGGTCCGAGGTCGAGGTGAAGCCGCCCACGTACGCGGCCCGGGAGGCGGCGACGGCCGCCAGCTCGTGCGTACGCCGGGCGCCCATCTCGATCAGCGGGCGTCCGCCCGCCGCCGAGGACATCCGGGAGGCGGCCGCGGCGATCGCCGAGTCGTGGTTCAGGATCGACAGGATCACGGTCTCCAGCAGCACGCACTCGGCGAAGCTGCCTTCCACCCGCAGGACGGGGGAGCCGGGGAAGTAGACCTCCCCCTCCTGGTAGCCCCAGATGTCGCCGGAGAAGCGGTACGAGGCCAGCCAGTCCAGCGTCCGCATGTCGACGACGGCCCGCTCGCGCAGGAATTCCAGCACCGCGCCGTCGAAGCGGAAGTTCTCCACCGCGTCCAGCACCCGGCCGGTTCCGGCGATCACCCCGTAGCGGCGCCCCTCGGGCAGCCGCCGGGTGAACACCTCGAAGACCGAGCGTCGGTCGGCGGTGCCGTTGGCCAGGGCGGCCTGCAGCATCGTGAGCTCGTAATGATCCGTGAAGAGCGCTGTCGACGGCACGTCCACCGGCAGGCCCAGGTCCGCAGGGTTCATGGCTGGGATGCTAGCGCACATTTCGTCAAACTGACGAGATGTAGGTGTCGATCGTGCGCCCGGGCCGTCGGGAGGAGCGGGAACCCTCCGCGGTGCGGGCCGCGGTCCGCACCGCGGTCGTGGCCGCGCGGCCACTGTTTGGGCGGCGGCGCGGTCGAGATGGCAGCATGGGACGAGTGAGTGTTGCTCCTGTTGAGATCGAACGCACCGAATCCGCCGAAGAGACCTTTGCGGTCCCCGAACCCGACGTCCCCTGGGTGACCCTGGTGCACAACGACCCGGTCAACCTCATGAGCTACGTGGCGTACGTGTTCCAGGCGTACTTCGGCTACTCGAAGGACGTGGCACACAAGTTGATGCTCGACGTCCACCACAAGGGGCGGGCGGTCGTCTCGAGCGGCACCCGCGAAGAAATGGAGCGCGACGTGCAGGCCATGCACGGCTACGGCCTGTGGGCGACCCTCTCCCAGGACCGCAACTGATGGGCGGCACCTTCGAGTCCCTGAAGGGCGGCGGCGCCGCCATCGCGCTCGACGAGATCGAGATCTCGATCCTGCGCTCCCTGTCCGTCCAGTTGCTGGAGCTGATCGGGCCCGGCGAGCCGGAGCCCGCGGAGGACGCCGACCCGCTCGCCGCACTGTTCGCCGAGGGTCCCTCGGAGCCCCCGTCCGACCCGGCGCTGGCCCGGCTCTTCCCCGACGCGTACGGGGACCCCGACGGGGCCGGTGACGAGGGCGTGGACCCCGAGGAGACCGCGGCCCGCTCGTCGGAGTTCCGCCGCTTCACCGAGAACGACCTGCGCGCCCGCAAGCGCGAGGACGCGCTGGCGGTCGTACGCAGCCTGGACGGACTCGCGCCGGCCGGTGACGGGGCGGCGGTGCTGGAGCTGTCCGGCGAGCTGCCGCTGCGCTGGCTCGGCGCGCTCAACGACCTGCGCCTGACCATCGCGGCCCGCCTCGACATCACCGAGGACGACGAGAGCGCGATGCTGTTCCGGCTGCCGGACGAGGACCCGCGCAAGCCGATGGTGATGGCCTACCTCTGGCTCGGCGGTCTCCAGGAAACCTTGATCGAAACCCTCTGAGAATCCTCAAGAGGGAACACTGTTCGCTCAGCGGACGCTCAAATCCGGATAACGATCAGATCACCGCCATGCGGTGATCTGATCCATTTACATGGCTTTGGGGTGAATTTTTGATGCCCCGCGCCACATTTCTCCCCCTCCGGCAGCCGTAAGCACGTGATAAATCTTCACGACCGCCGCAGGGACGCCACCCATGTCTCCCGGCCCGCTTGAACCGGCAGACCGCCGGGTGCAACTCCATCCGTATCCGGGGGGATCGAGGACCCGATCCGCAGCCAACGAAGGCGCGGGTCGGCGTGGAGAAAGGCGCACCAAACATGACCTCTGTGCAGGTCGAGCAGCACGACAAGACGCCCGGCGAGGGCGGACAGGGCGAGGGCGGCGAGGGTTACCACCGCACGCTCGGCGCCCGTCAGATCCAGATGATCGCGATCGGCGGAGCCATCGGCACCGGCCTCTTCCTGGGCGCGGGCAAGGCGATCTCCAAGGCCGGGCCCAGCCTGATCCTGGCCTACGCCATCGCCGGCCTGGTCATCTTCTTCATCATGCGGGCCCTGGGCGAGCTGCTCATGTACCGGCCCGTCTCCGGTTCCTTCTCGGACTACGCCCGCGAGTTCCTGGGCCCGTTCTGGGGATACGTCACCGGCTGGACGTACTGGCTGTTCTGGGTGGTCACCGGCATCACCGAGGTCACCGCGGCCGCGCAGTACATGTCGTACTGGACCCACGACAGCTTCCCGCAGTGGGCCTACGCGCTGATCTTCACGGTCATCCTCTACGCCGCCAACCTGATCTCCGTGAAGCTCTTCGGTGAGCTGGAGTTCTGGTTCTCCATGGTCAAGGTCACCGCCATCGTCGGCATGATCCTGATCTGCGCCGGCATCCTCACCATCGGCTTCTCCGACGCGGCCGACACCGCCACCGTCTCCAACCTGTGGAACGACGGCGGCTTCTTCCCCAAGGGCATCGGCGGCACGCTGATGACCCTGCAGATCGTGATGTTCGCCTTCCTCGCGGTGGAGCTGGTCGGCGTCACCGCCGGCGAGTCCAAGGACCCCGAGAAGACCCTTCCCAAGGCCATCAACACCGTGCCGTGGCGCATCGCCGTCTTCTACGTCGGCGCGCTGATCATGATCCTGTCGGTCGTCCCGTGGACGCACTTCCAGCCCGGTGTCTCGCCCTTCGTCGCCGCCTTCGAGCGCATGGGCCTCGGCATCGGCGCCGCGATCGTCAACTTCGTCGTGCTGACCGCCGCGCTGTCCTCCTGCAACTCGGGCATGTACTCCACCGGCCGCATGCTGCGCGACCTCGCCATCAACGGCCAGGGCCCGAAGGTCTTCACCAAGCTCACCAAGAGCGGCACCCCGCTCGTCGGCACCACCTTCTCCGCCGCGCTGATGCTGGTGGGCGTCTGGATCAACTACGTCGCCCCGGGCAAGGCCTTCGACTACGTCGTCTCCTTCGCCACCATCTCCGGCATGTGGGCCTGGATCATGATCCTGGTCTGCCAGATCCGCTACCGGGCCAAGGCCGACCGCGGCGAGCTGCCGCAGTCCGCGTTCCGCGCCCCCGGCGCCCCGTACACGAGCTGGTTCGCGCTGCTCTTCATCGGCATGGTCATCGTGATGATGGGCGCCGACAAGGACTCCCGCGTCTCGCTGTACTGCGCCCCGCTGTGGGGCCTGATCCTGGGCGTCTCCTACCTGGTCATGAAGTCCCGCGACCCGCGCGGCGTGGCCTTCACCAAGGCCTCGTAGCACCCCGGGACCGCCGTTCCCGGCCGCCCGCCGCGGCCGGGAACCGCGCCCCCACGGACCTTGTGTCCACCATGCGGGCCCCCGCGTACCACTCCTCGGTACGCGGGGGCCCGTCTGCTTATCCTGTCGCTCATGCTGACCATCACCCAGGACCTGCACGACCGGATCGTCGAGCACGCCCGCCGGGACCACCCCGACGAGGCGTGCGGTGTCGTGGCCGGCCCGGCGGGCACCGACCGCCCCGAGCGCTTCGTCCCGATGCTCAACGCGGCCCGCTCGCCCACGTTCTACGAGTTCGACTCAAAGGATCTGCTGAAGCTCTACCGCGATCTGGACGACCGCGACGAGGAGCCGGTGATCGTCTACCACTCGCACACCGCGACCGAGGCGTACCCCTCGCGCACGGACGTCACCTACGCCAACGAGCCCGGCGCGCACTACGTGCTCGTCTCGACGGCGGACGAGGACGGCCTCGGAGAGTTCCAGTTCCGCTCGTACCGGATCGTCGACGGCGTGATCACCGAGGAAGAAGTACGGGTCGTCGACGCCTACTGATCAGTATGTGAGCAGCAGACGTCCACGATGCGGAATCACACTCCAAACGGGGGACCGGGAATCGTTAACATGACCGCATGGTTTCCCACGACGTGAGCATCGAGACGCCCGGCAGGCTGCTGCTCGTGGCGCGGCTGCACGTCGACCTGTGCCGTCTCGCCAGCGCCATCTGTCCCGCGCTCTGAGCACCGGAGCCCCTCCGCGCGAGGGGCCGACGAACCGCGCGCCGCACTCCTCTCACGCCAGCCACGCTTCCCACGCTTTCCACGCCTCACGCTTCCGACGCACTTCCCGACGACTGGAGACAGCCATGGCCATCGAGGTCCGCATCCCCACCATCCTCCGCACCTACACCGAAGGCGAGAAGGCCGTCTCCGGTGAGGGCGCGACCCTCGCCGACCTCTTCGCCGACCTGGAGACCCGTCACAAGGGCATCGAGGAGCGCATCGTCGACGGCGGCCAGCTGCGCCGCTTCGTCAACGTCTACCTCAACGACGAGGACGTCCGCTTCCTCGACGGCATCTCCACCGCCCTCAAGGACGGCGACAGCGTCACCATCCTCCCGGCCGTGGCCGGCGGATCGAAGTAATGCGCTACGACTCCCCGCTGGCCGCGGTCGGCAACACGCCGCTGGTCCGGCTGCCCCGGCTGTCGCCCTCGGACGACGTCCGCATCTGGGCCAAGCTGGAGGACCGCAACCCGACCGGATCGATCAAGGACCGCCCCGCGCTCCACATGGTCGAGCAGGCCGAGAAGGACGGCCGGCTGTACCCCGGCTGCACCATCCTGGAGCCGACCTCGGGCAACACCGGCATCTCACTGGCGATGGCGGCCAAGCTCAAGGGCTACCGCATCGTGTGCGTGATGCCGGAGAACACCAGCCAGGAGCGGCGTGACCTGCTGGCCATGTGGGGAGCCGAGATCATCTCGTCGCCGGCCGCCGGCGGCTCGAACACCGCCGTCCGGGTGGCCAAGGAACTGGCCGCGGAGCACCCGGACTGGGTCATGCTCTACCAGTACGGCAACCCGGACAACGCGGGCGCGCACTACGCCACCACCGGCCCGGAGATCCTCGCGGACCTCCCCTCCATCACCCACTTCGTGGCGGGCCTCGGCACGACCGGCACCCTCATGGGCGTCGGCCGCTACCTGCGCGAGAACGTGGCCGGGATCAAGATCGTCGCGGCCGAGCCGCGCTACGACGACCTGGTCTACGGGCTGCGCAACCTGGACGAGGGCTTCGTCCCGGAGCTCTACGACGCGTCCGTGCTCACCACGCGCTTCTCGGTGGGCTCGGCGGACGCGGTGACCCGCACCCGGGAGCTCCTCCAGCAGGAGGGCATCTTCGCGGGCGTCTCCACGGGAGCCGCCCTGCACGCGGCGATCGGCGTCGGCCGCAAGGCGGTGGCCGCGGGCGAATCGGCGGACATCGTCTTCGTGGTGGCCGACGGCGGCTGGAAGTACCTGTCGACGGGCGTCTACACGGCCGCGACCACCGAGGAAGCCATCGAGGTCCTCCAGGGCCAGCTCTGGGCGTAGCCCCTGCGGGGGCGCAGCCGCCGGACCCCCGGGCCTCAAACGCCGGCGAGGCTGAAGATCAGCCCCGCCGGCGTTTGAGGCGCGGGGTCCGGGGCGGAGCCCCGTGCAGCGGCACCGCACCGCACCGCTAGTCGGCGAGTCGCTCCGCGAGGATCGCCGCGTGGCTGGACGCCGGGTCCTTGACCGCGGTCAGGAGGGTGAGCGGGCCCGCCCCGGCCAGCGACCGGAGCCGCGCCAGCTCCGCCACCGCCCCCGGCTCCGCCAGCTCCGCCTCGTACCGCTCCCGGAACTCCTCCGCCGACCCCCCGTCGTGGAACCACTTCCGCAGCTCCGTCGACGGCGTCACCGCCTTCGGCCACTCGTCCACCCCGGCCACCGCCTTCGCCAGGCCCCGCGGCCAGAGCCGGTCCACGAGGACCCGCACCCCGTCCGCCGCCGGCTCCGGCGGGTCGTACACCCGCCGCAGGCGGATCACCGGCTCCCGCGTCACCTCGCGCCTCCCAGACCCTTGATCTCGTCCCACACCGCAGGGTCCAGCATCCCCATCCGGGTCCGGAACTCCCACAGCGACACCTCCGCGGGCCGGTCCGCCTCCAGGAAGCTCGCCCGGCCCTGCGCCCCGACCGTCCCCGGGGGCAGCGGGATCACCCCGGCCCGCCGGTCGTCGTACTTCCCGGTGATCCACGCGACCCGCGCCCGGCGGCCCCGTACCGACCCCACCGCGAGGACCAGGCACGTACGGCCGTCGGCCAGGCACCACAACTCGCCCGCCCGCGGCTGCGGCGGCGGACCGGTCCCGTGCGCGGGCGGCGTCCGCCGGGGCATCCCGGAACGGCCCCCGGCGACCAGCACCAGCAGTGCCACGGCCACCACCGCGGCCACCGCGGGCCACCAGGACGTGTCCATGCTTCGACCGTAGCCGTGCGGGAACGCCCCGGCATGGCAACGCCCGTGCCCACCGTCGCTCCCCCGGGTGACAGCGCAGGTGATTCCCCCCACAACGGCCTGCCGCGGAGGAGCGACCGGACCTTTCGCGCCTTACGCTCGACGCACGCACGGCCCGCATTCCGTCCACGGACCGTCCTCGGAGGTTCACGCTCCATGAAGCTCACCGTCGTCGGCTGTTCGGGGTCGTTCCCGTCCGCGGAATCGGCCTGTTCGAGCTACCTCGTCGAGGCCGACGGCTTCGCGCTGCTCCTCGACATGGGCAACGGCGCCCTCGGCGAGCTGCAGCGCCACATCGGCCTCTACGACCTCGACGCGATCTTCCTGAGCCACCTGCACGCCGACCACTGCATCGACATGTGCGCGTACTTCGTCGCCCGCTACTACCGGCACGAGGGCGGCCGCTGCGGCACCATCCCCGTCTACGGGCCCGAGGGCACCGAGCGCCGCCTGACCACCGCCTACGACGACGTCCCCGACGAGCGCTCGATGAGCGAGGTCTTCGACTTCCGCACGCTGAAGTCCGGGACCTTCGAGATCGGCCCGTTCCAGGTGCGCACCGAGCGGGTCTCCCACCCGGTCGAGGCGTACGGCATCCGCATCGAGCACGGTGGCCGCTCGCTCACCTACTCCGGCGACACCGGCACCTGCCCCGAGCTGGGCCTGCTCGCCGACGGCAGCGACCTCTTCCTGTGCGAGTCCTCCTTCACGCACGGCAAGGAGGACATCCCGGGCCTGCACCTGAACGGCCACGAGGCCGGCGAGTACGCGCACGGCGGCGGCGTGGGCCGGCTCGTCCTCACCCACATCCCGCCGTGGACCGACCCCGAGCAGAACCTGGCCGATGCCCGCGCGGTCTACGGCGGCCCGGTGGACCTGGCGTACGCGGGCGCGGTCTACGAGATCTGACGCACCGCGCACCGCGTCCGACCTACCGCGTCCGACGTACCGCGACACGCCGAAGCCCCCGCCCTCCCTTCCGGGAGAGCGGGGGCTTCGACACAGGGGCGAGCGGGCCTACTTGGCCTCCGCCTTCAGCAGCTCGGCGAGCTCCTCGTCGGACTCGCGGCCCGGCGTGGGCAGGTTGAACTTGGTGATCGCGAAGCGGAAGACGACGTAGTAGACCGCGGCGAAGCAGAGGCCGACCAGGGCCAGGCCGAACGGGTTCGTCGCCTTGCCGAGGTTCAGCAGGTAGTCGATCGCGCCGGCGGAGAAGCCGAATCCGTCCTTCATGCCGAGGGCCCAGGTCAGCGCCATGGACACACCGGTCAGGACCGCGTGGACCGCGTACAGGACCGGAGCGATGAACATGAAGGTGAACTCGATCGGCTCGGTCACACCGGTGACGAACGAGGTGAGCGCGAGGGAGAACATCATGCCGCCGACGACCTTGCGGCGCTCGGGGCGGGCGCAGTGGACGATCGCGAGGCAGGCCGCCGGGAGGGCGAACATCATGATCGGGAAGAAGCCGGTCATGAACTGGCCGGCGGTCGGGTCGCCTTCGAGGAAGCGGGAGATGTCGCCGCTCTTGCCCTGGTACTCGCCGGCCTGGAACCACGGGAAGGAGTTGAGCAGGTGGTGCATGCCGACCGGGATCAGAGCACGGTTGGCGACACCGAAGATGCCCGCGCCGACCGCACCGGAGCCGACCAGCCACTCACCCAGGTTGTGCAGACCGGTGCCGAGCACCGGCCAGACCAGACCGAAGGCGATACCGATGACCAGGCCGGCGAAGGCCGAGAGGATCGGGACGAGGCGGCGGCCGCCGAAGAAGCCCGCCCACTCGGGCAGCTTGGTCCGGTAGAACTTCTGGTACAGGAGGGCGACCACGATGCCCATGACGACACCGCCGAGCACCTTGGCGTCCACGGGCGCGTCGATCATGACGACCTTGCCGTCGACGGCCTTGGCCACCTTGGGAAGGTTGGAGTCGGTGAACGTGGCCAGAACGCTCTTGAAGACCAGGTAACCGGTGACGGCGGCGAGGGCGGTGGAGCCGTCCGACTTCTTGGCGAAGCCGATCGCGATGCCGACGGCGAACAGCAGCGCCATGTTGTCGAGGATCGCGCCACCGCCGGCGGACATGTAGCCGGCGATCTTGTTGATGAACTCCGGCATCGAAGCCGAGCCCAGCATGTCCTTGTCGCCCAGACGCACCAGGAGCGCGGCGGCAGGCAGCACGGCAACGGGGAGCATGAGGCTCCGGCCGATGCGCTGCATGACGGCCATCACGCCGGCGCCCTTCTTCTTTTCCGCCGAGGGGGCGGTAGCCGTGGTCACAACTTCCTCCAGTGGGCAAGGCGACGCCAGGGGGAAACGGGGGACGGCGACGTCTCGGATTTGGGGGTACGCGGGCTCAGACAGGCCCGCGTGGTCTACACCAATCGTGGTGTAGACCAGTTGTAACACGGTGAGGGTTAGATAAGGAACCTTCGATTTCCTGTGGCCTGGATCACACTCCCGGAGGGATGCCGAAGGGCCTCCGGATCGTGATCCGGAGGCCCTTGACGGACCGTACGGTAACCCTGCGGGGACCGGGCGGGCCTGGCCTGGCTGGCTGGCTGGCTGGCCGGGCTCAGGCCTTGGTGGTCTCCGACTCCATCGCCGCGATCTCCTCGTCCGACTCCCGCCCCGGAGTCGCGAGGTCGAACTTCGTGATCGCGAAACGGAACACCACGTAGTAGACGAGCGCGAAGCACAGCCCGATCGGAATGATCAGCCAGGGTTTCGTCGCCAGGTTCCAGTTGATGAGGTAGTCGATCAGGCCCGCCGAGAAACTGAAGCCGTCGTGGACGCCCAGGCCCCACGTCACCGCCATCGACACGCCCGTCAGCACCGCGTGCACCACGTACAGCACGGGGGCGACGAAGAGGAACGAGTACTCCAGCGGCTCGGTGATCCCCGTGACGAACGAGGTCAGAGCCACCGACAGCATCAGGCCGCCGACCTCCTTGCGCCGCCGCGGCTTCGCGCAGTGCGTGATCGCCAGCGCCGCCGCCGGCAGCGCGAACATCATGATCGGGAAGAAGCCGGACAGGAACAGGCCCGCGTTCGGATCGCCGTGCAGGAACATGTTGATGTCGCCGTGGTACGTCTTCCCGTCCGCCGCCGTGTACGACCCGAACTGGAACCACATCGGCACGTTCAGGAACTGGTGCAGTCCGATCACCAGCAGCGCGCGGTTCGCGACACCGAAGATGCCCGCACCCCAGGCGCCCAGCCCGCGCAGCCAGTCCGAGAAACTCTCCAGCGCGTCCCCGACCGGCGGCCAGACCCACAGGCAGAGCGCGGCGAAGGCGATCGCGACGAACGACATGATGATCGGGACCAGCCGCCGGCCGTTGAAGAAGCCGAGCCAGTCCACCAGCTTCACCCGGTGGTACCGCTGCCAGAACCAGGCCGCCAGCAGGCCCATGACGATGCCGCCGAAGACCCCCGGATTCTGGTACGTGTAGGCCACGAAGGTGTCGTTCGGCCCCAGGCAGCCGCCCCCGATGTCCTTGGTCCCCACCGGGCAGGCCTTCTGGAACGAGTGCAGCACCCCCCGGTACACGAGGAAGCCCGCCGTGGCCGCGAGAGCGGTCGAACCGTCGGCCTTCTTCGCCATGCCGATGGCGACACCGATGCAGAAGAGGAGGGGGAGGCCGAGATCGGGGTCGAGCAGCGCCCCGCCCGCGCCCGCCATCACCTTGGCGACGTCCGTCCACTGCAGGCCGTCCGCGCCGAAGACGTCCGGCTGACCCAGCCGCAACAGGATGCCTGCCGCGGGCAGTACGGCGATCGGGAGCTGCAGACTCCGGCCCATCTTCTGCAATCCCTGGAACGCGCTGTGCCGCCAATTCGGTTGCGGCACTGCGGTGGCGCTGCTCGCGCTCATCGACGTCCTCCCTGACCGGCCCGTTTTTGGCTGCGGCAACACGTACGGCACACTGGTGTAGACCAGTTGTGGGTAGGTTGCTGCTGATCGTCATCATTCGGCAGGGGTCGGTCACGCGCTCGCGTAGATGGGCCAACCGTGCGTTACCGTGACAAAGCGGACCGTGCAGGTGGTAGCCGTGTACCGGCCGCCGAGACTCGTTCTTCGAAACACTCAGGGAGACACACATGGCCACCAAGGCTGAGAAGATCGTCGCCGGGCTCGGCGGCATCGAGAACATCGAAGAGGTCGAGGGCTGCATCACCCGCCTGCGCACCGAGGTCATCGACCCCAGCAAGGTCGACGAAGCCGCACTCAAGGCCGCCGGCGCCCACGGCGTCGTCAAGATGGGCACCGCGATCCAGGTCGTCATCGGCACCGACGCCGACCCGATCGCCGCCGACATCGAAGACATGATGTGACCCGGACCCACTGAACAGGTCCCAGCGGACCCCGTCCCGGAAGCCCCGGACGGGGTCTTCGCATACGGGCACACGGCACACGGCACACGGGCGCACGGGCACAGGGCGCAGCGGCACGGGCCCGCGCGGGCAGCGACTAGGCTCGGAGCCATGTCTCGCATCGACGGCCGTACGCCCGAACAGCTCCGCCCGGTCACCATCGAACGCGGATGGAGCAAGCACGCCGAGGGCTCCGTCCTCGTCTCCTTCGGAGACACCAAAGTCTTCTGCACCGCCTCCTTCACCGAAGGCGTCCCGCGCTGGCGCAAGGGCAGCGGCGAAGGCTGGGTCACCTCCGAGTACTCGATGCTGCCCCGCTCCACCAACACCCGCGGCGACCGCGAATCCGTCCGCGGCAAGATCGGCGGCCGCACCCACGAGATCTCCCGCCTGATCGGCCGCTCCCTGCGCGCCGTCATCGACTACAAGGCCCTCGGCGAGAACACCATCGTCCTGGACTGCGACGTCCTCCAGGCCGACGGCGGCACCCGCACCGCCGCCATCACCGGCGCCTACGTCGCCCTCGCCGACGCCGTCGCCTGGGGCCAGAAGAAGAAGTTCGTCAAGGCCGGCCGCAAGCCCCTCACCGGCACCGTCGCCGCCGTCAGCGTCGGCATCGTCGACGGCGTCCCGCTCCTCGACCTCTGCTACGAGGAAGACGTACGCGCCGAGACCGACATGAACGTGGTCTGCACCGGCGACGGCCGCTTCGTCGAGGTCCAGGGCACCGCCGAGGGCGAGCCCTTCGACCGCAAGGAACTGAACGCCCTCCTCGACCTCGCCGCCGGCGGCTGCGCCGACCTGGAAGCCATCCAGCGCAACGCGCTCGAACTCTAGACGGCAACCGCGGCGCGCGCTTTCGCGTCTGTTCCGGTACGGGCGCACGGGGTCACAGCCGTGCGCCCGTCCAGTACAGTCCAGCACCCGTCGACGAACCGAAGTCCCACTGGGGGAGAAGCGCATGAAGCTCCGCATAGCGGCCGTGGCCGTGGCAGCCGTACTGACCGTCCCGGCCCTCACGTCCTGCGACGCGATCTCCACCGCGATGGACTGCGCCAACACGGCCGTGGCCATCACGGACGGCGCCAACGACCTCCAGCAGGCCGTCTCCCAGGCGGGCAACAGCCCCCAGGACGCCCAGAACGCGCTCAACCAGATCGAGTCGAACCTCAAGAAGATCGGCGACCAGACGGACAACGCCGACCTCGGCAAGGCCATCGACTCGATGAACACCGCCGTCAAGAACGTCCGCACCTCGATCGAGAGCGGCAACACCGCCCCGGACATCCAGCCGGTCGCGGACGCGGCAAGCGAGCTCTCCAAGGTCTGCACCCCGGGATAATGAGGGCATGACCTCGACGCCCAGCCGCCTCATCCTGGCCACCCGCAACGCGGGCAAAGTCTCCGAACTCCGCGCGATCCTGTCCGACGCCGGCCTGCCGCACGAGCTGGTCGGCGCGGACGCGTACCCGGAGATCCCGGACGTCAAGGAGACCGGCGTCACCTTCGCCGAGAACGCCCTCCTCAAGGCCCACGCCCTGGCCCGCGCCACCGGCCTGCCGGCGGTCGCCGACGACTCCGGCCTCTGCGTGGACGTCCTGCACGGCGCCCCCGGCATCTTCTCGGCCCGCTGGGCCGGGACGCACGGCGACGACAAGGCCAACCTGGACCTGCTGCTGGCCCAGCTCGGCGACATCGCCGACGAGAACCGCGGGGCCCACTTCGCGTGCGCGGCGGCCCTGGCCCTGCCGGACGGCACCGAACGCGTCGTCGAGGGCCGCCTCCTGGGCACCCTGCGCCACACCCCGTCCGGCACGGGCGGCTTCGGCTACGACCCGATCCTCCAGCCGCAGGGCGACACCCGCACGTGCGCGGAGCTGACGGCGGCGGAGAAGAACGCCATCTCCCACCGAGGCCAGGCCTTCCGCGCCCTGGTCCCCTTCGTCCGAGCCCTCCTGGGCTGACGCCGCTCGATCCGGCGGGCCGTCGCCGGGACGCGGCAACGTCGAAGGCCCCGTACGCGACAACTGCGTACGGGGCCTTCGACGTGAGTGTGCGGTTGGGGGGACTCGAACCCCCACGGGTTTTACCCCACTTGGACCTAAACCAAGCGTGACTGCCAATTCCACCACAACCGCGAAATATGACCCAATTCAGACATTGCGCCCTACTGGGTCGCTCTCAGTCTACGGGCGACCGGGGCTGGAGTCAGCCCGGGGAGGGCGCTTCCGGCACCACGTGTCCGTCAGGGTGTGGCAGTTGGGGCAGAGGTACCTGAGGTTCTCGCGTCGGCTGTCGAGCCAGTCGCCGTTGACGTGATCGATCTGAAGGGTGATCGGCCGCCCCCGCCATTCGCCGGGGTTCCCGCAGTCGGCGCAGGCGTAGGGGACCCCGACTTCCTGCAGGGCCTGATGCAGTCGGGAGCGTTTGGGTCGCGGGGACCCTTCCGGACGCAGGGTGAGTACGGAAGGTGCGATGGGCTCGACCGTCGCCGCCGGACGCCGGCTCCACGGGCGGCGCGTGAAATGACGGACGTCCAGTCCGAGTTGTGCCACCTTGCGTCGCAGTCGGCGGTGGTTCACGTCGTTGACCTCGATGCCGAGTGCACGCATGAGGTCCGCATAACTCGTAGCGCCCGGAACGGCCGCACGCAATGCGGCCTCGGGGATGAGCAGGCGCGAGTTCCGGAAGTGAGCGGTGCTGATGCCCTGCTTTTTCAGCGCTCTCGCGAGTGCGGCACGCGACCGGCCGTCGTCGATCATGCCCAGCGTGCGCGCCGTACCCCTGATGCTGTCGGAGGAGGCGGCGGCGTCCCTGAGCTCCTCCCCTGTGAAGGGCAACTCGACGCGATCACGCTTCGCGCCCTTGAAGTGGCTGGTGTCGATGCCTGCCGCGCTCATGCGGCGAACGATGTGCGAGAGGGTGCCGGTCGCCGGTCGGGCGCCGAGTTTCAGTGCTACCTCGTGGACGGTCGAGGAGGAGGCTGCGGCCGAGGCGAGGGCCTCGTCCGTGTAGGTGTGCCGGAAGCCCCGGCGTGAGAAGTGGTCGGTGTCGATCCCGTGGAGCTTCACCTTCGCCTGGAGCGCCCGGTGCTGTCCGCCACTGGCCCTCAGCCCGAGCCGCCTCATCAGATCGGCCCAGTTCTTCGATTCTGCAACGGCCGCGGCCAGTGCCTCCCGCTCGTACGCGTCGTTCATTTTCGCCCCCGTGTGTTCGGCCGCATGTGCGGCACTCGTACGGAACAACGGGTCCGGGACGCGGACGGTTACGGGGGGTTACGTCCGGTGAACGGAACGGCCCGCACCGGGGGTGCGGGCCGTTCCGTGGGGCGGGGGGTCAGAGGCCCAGGTCCTTGATGATCTTCGCTACGTGGCCCGTCGCCTTGACGTTGTAGAAGGCGTGCTCGACCTTGCCCTCCTCGTCGACGACCACCGTGGAGCGGATGACCCCGGTGACCGTCTTGCCGTACAGCTTCTTCTCGCCGTACGCGCCGTACGCCGTCAGCGTCTCCTTCTCCGGGTCGCTGACCAGGGTGACCTTCAGGTCCTCCTGCTCGCGGAACTTCGCCAGCTTCTCCGGCTTGTCCGGGGACACGCCGATGACGTCGTAGCCGTGTCCCGTCAGGAAGGACAGGTTGTCCGTGAAGTCGCAGGCCTGCTTCGTGCAGCCCGGGGTCAGCGCGGACGGGTAGAAGTAGACGATCACCTTGCGGCCCTTGTGGTCGGCGAGCGAGACCTCGTTGCCGTCCGCATCGGGCAGGGTGAAGGCGGGGGCGGTGTCGCCCGGCTGGAGTCGCTCGCTCATCGTGACACTCTCCTCGGGAGGGGATCGGTATGCCATGAGACTAAGCTGACAGACTGTTCATGGCGGACTACGCCCCACAGGACCACGACGACGGAGGCAGCGCGGTGCCGGAAGCCAGGACCCCCGCACAGATCGAGGCGGACATCGTCCGCCGCCGTGAGCAGCTCGCCGAGACGCTCGACGAGATCGGCGTGCGCATGCACCCGAAGACGATCATCGGGGACGCGAAGGCACGGGTCGCCTCGACCGTCGACCAGACCGCCGGGCGGGCCTTCGCCACGGTGAACCGGATCGTGACGGACCTGAAGGACGGGCTGCGTCACGACGACGGGGCTCCGCGCATCGACCGGATCGTGCCCGTCGCGCTGGTCGCGGTGAGTCTGGTCGGGCTGCTCGTGGTGTCGGCGCGCCGCAAGCGCGGATGACCCTGAGCGGCACGGGGCGGCAGCGGGCAGGTAGGTTCGGGGCGTGAGCGAGAACACCACCCACGACAAGCTGCCCATTCGCATGCTGCACGACCGCGTGCTCGTGAAGTCCGATCTGCCGGAGGGCGAGCGGCGCTCGGGCGGCGGCATCCTGATTCCCGCGACGGCCGCGGTGGGCAAGCGGCTGGCCTGGGCGGAGGTGGTCGCGGTCGGGCAGAACGTCCGGACGGTCGAGCCCGGTGACCGGGTGCTGTACGACCCCGAGGACCGTGCCGAGGTCGAGGTGCGGGGGGCGACGTACGTGCTGATGCGCGAGCGGGACCTGCACGCGGTGGCCGCGGAGCGGCTGGAGGGGTCGGAGGACTCCACCGGGCTGTACCTGTAGGGGGCCGCGGGAGAGGAAAGGGCTGGTGGCGCAGGTCACCGGCCCTTTTTGCCGTCTTTTGCTACGGTGGGGGAGAACCCCGACGAGACGCGCCGTACCGGGTACGACAAGACGACGCACCCCGTATCGCTCGTTGTCTCGGAGGTGCCGTCATGGCATGGGTTCTTCTTCTCGTGGCCGGTCTGCTCGAAGTCGGCTGGTCGATCGGCATGAAGTTCACGGACGGTTTCACCCGGCTGTGGCCCAGTGTGTTCACGGGTGCCGGGATCGTCGCGAGCATGGTGCTGCTGTCGTACGCCGCGAAGACCCTGCCCATCGGTACGGCGTACGGGGTGTGGGTGGGCATCGGCGCGGCCGGCGCGGCGGTGCTCGGTATGGCGGTGCTGGGTGAGCCCGTCACCGCCGCCCGGATCTTCTTCATCTGTCTGCTGCTGGTCGCCGTGGTGGGGCTGAAGGCGACCTCCGGTCACTGATCCGCGCTATTCGAGGAACGCCGACGGCGGTCGCAGGCCTTCGGCCGGGCCGCCGTCGCTGCCCTGTGCGCTGCCCTGGGCGGTGCCTTGCGCGCTGCCCTGGGTGGCGCCCTGGGTGCCCTGGGTGGTGCCGCCCTGGTCGCCGCCCTGGGTGGTGCCGCCGTTGTCCTGGCCGCCGTTGCCTTGACCGCCGTTGTCCTGGCCGCCGTTGTTCTGGCCCCCGTTGTCCTGGCCGCCTTGGTTCTGGCCGCCGTTGTTCTGTCCGCCCTGGTTGCGGCCGCCCGTCGGGTTCGACGGCGAGGGCCGGGTCGGGCGCTCGGAGGTGCTGGGCGAGGGTTCGCCGGTGGTTTCCTGCGGCGGGTTCGATTCCTGGCCGGTCGGTGGTGGGGGCTGTGCGGCGCCGGGCTGGAGTTCCAGGTCGAAGTCGACGGGGTCGGTGCCCTCCAGGGCGGTCTTCGTGTACGCGGCCCAGATCCGGGCGGGGTAGCCGCCGCCGCCGATGCGGGCCTCGCCGAGGGCGCCGTAGAGGGATTGCAGGGTTCCGGTGTCGGGGTCCTGGCCCATCATCGAGATCACGGTGACGAGGTCCGGGGTGTAGGCCGCGAACCAGGCCGAGCGGTCCAGTTCGCCGGTGCCGGTCTTGCCCGCGGCCGGGTGGCCGGCGGCGAGGGCGGCCGTACCGGTGCCGTTGTCCACGACGCTGACGAGCATGGACGTGGTGGTGTCGGCGGCTTCGCGGCTGATGGCCTGGGTGGGGGTGCGCTGGGGGAGGCCGATGGTGTCGCCGCCCTTGGTGATCTTCTCCAGGAAGGTGTAGGGGGTGCGGCGGCCGTGGTCGGCGAGGGTGGCGTAGGCCTGGGTCATGTCCAGGACGCTGGCCTGCAGGGTGCCGAGGGCCATGGCCGGGCCGGGGACGAAGTTGGGGGTGTTCTCGGGGATGCCGAGGTCGATGGCGGTCTTCTTGACCTTGCCGGTGCCGACGTCGACCGCCATCTGCGCGTACACGGCATTGACGGAGAGGTCGGTGGCGGTGTTGACGGTGATGTTGCCGTAGGAGACCTGTCCCTCGTTCTCGGGGGCGAAGCGGATGCGGCCGCCGACGACCGGGCGCCGGTTGTCGCCGTTGTAGATCGTGTTCGGGGTGATCCGGCGGCCGTCCTGGGTGCGGGAGTCGTTCTCGACGGCGGCGGCGAAGACGAAGGGCTTGAAGGTGGAGGCGACCTGGTAGTCGTGGCGGGTCGCGTTGTTGACGTACTGCTTGGTGTAGTCGATGCCGCCGTACATGGCGAGGACCTTGCCGGTGGCCGGGTCGATGGAGACCCCGCCGGCCCGGACCAGCCGGTCCGCCTTGCGCGTCTCGGGTTCGAGCTTGCTGACCATCTGGTCGTCGACCGCTTCGACGAGGGCGCCCTGGCGGCGTCTGTCGATGGTGGTGGTGATGCGGTAGCCGCCTTCGGCGAGGGTCTTGTCGTCGAGGATCTTGTTGTCGACGATGTAGTCCTTGATCGCTTCGACGAGGTAGCCGCGCTGGCCGGACAGGCCGGCGGCCGCGCGGACCTTGCCCGGTTCGGGGAACTGGGTGGTGGCGCGTTCGGCTGCGGGAAGCCATTGCTTCTTGACCATGCCGTCGAGCACGTAGTTCCAGCGGGCGAGGGCGCGGGGGCGGCTCTGGGGGTGGGAGACGACGTCGAAGGCGCTGGGGGAGTTGAGGAGGGTGGCGAGGTAGGCGCCCTCGGCGGTGGTGAGTTTGTTGACGTCTTTGCCGTAGTAGGCCTGGGCGGCGGCCTGGATGCCGTAGGCGTTGCGGCCGAAGTAGCTGGTGTTCAGGTAACCCTCAAGGATGTAGTTCTTCGACTTCTCGCGACCGAGTTTGATCGCGATGAAGAACTCTTTGATCTTCCGTTTGATCGTTTGTTCCTGGCCCAAGTAGTAGTTCTTGACGTACTGCTGGGTGATGGTCGAACCGGACTGGGTGCCCTTGCCGGTCGCGGTGTTCCAGGCGGCCCGGAGCATCGCCTTGGGGTCCACCGCCCGTTCGGAGTAGAAGTCCCGGTCCTCGGCGGCCAGTACGGCCTCCTGCACGGTCCGCGGGATCTGCGACAGCGGCACGTTGACGCGGTTGACCTCGCCGTCGCGGGCGATCTGGGAGCCGTCGGAGTAGAGGTAGACGTTGGACTGCGCGGTGGCGGCGGAGTTGGCCGGCGGGATGTCGACCAGCAGGTAGCCGGCCACGAGGGCCCCGCCGATCAGCAGGGCGAGGAGCAGGACGGTGCCCAGGACCATGCGCCAGGTGGGGACGGCGCGGCGCCAGCCGGTCCTCCTGCGCCGGGCCTTCTTCCCGGCCCCCTTCCCCGGCCGGCCCTGGTGCGATGCCTCGTCGGGTGTCGCCGCCCGCGGCTGCGGTACGTCGGGCGGGGTGTCGGGGTCGCGAGGGGTCCAGCCCGGGGGTGGTGACTGGTCGCTCATCTCCAGGACTCCTCGACGCCGTTCAAAATATCCACTTCTGTACCTCATGGTGTCTACCCGATGGCCGCTGATTCCGCTCCGGACGGGCATAAATCGGTCGCGTGGCTCGCCCCTCCGCACTAAGCTCGCGCGCTTTGGCCGACGTAGGAACGACGTGGGAAACGGAGGGATACGGTGCTTCGGACAGTGCGTCTCCACCTGGCCGTCGCGGCCGGCGGATTCAGGCGCTACGCCACCTACGGGACGGCGACGGCGGCCGGGGTGTTCACCAACACCGTGTTCGGGTTCATCGTCGCGTACACGTACATCGCGCTGTGGGACGAGCGCCCCGGACTCGGCGGCTACGACCAGGCGCAGGCGCTGACCTTCGTCTGGGTGAGCCAATCGCTGCTGGCCGCCGCCGCGCTGATCGGCGGCGGCTTCCAGGAGGAGCTCCAGGAGCGGATCCGGACGGGCGACATCGCCGTCGACCTCTACCGGCCCGCGGACCTCCAGCTGTGGTGGCTCGCAGCCGATCTGGGCCGGGCGGCCTTCCAGTTGCTGGGCCGCGGCGTGGTGCCGCTGGTGGCGGGCGCGCTGGCGTTCCCGCTGGCGCTGCCCTCGGATCCGCTGCGCTGGCTGCTGTTCCTGGTGTCCGTCCTGCTCGCGCTGGTGGTCAGCTTCGCGCTGCGCTACATGGTGGGGCTGGTGGCCTTCTGGCTGATGGACGGGGCGGGGGTCAACATCATGGCCACCCTCGCCTCGGTCTTCTTCTCCGGGATGCTGCTGCCGCTGACCGTCTTCCCGGGCGGCTTCGGCGAGTTCGTCCGCGTCCTGCCGTGGGCGGCGATGCTGCAGGTTCCGATGGACGTCCTGCTGGGCAAGCACGCGGGGGCCGGAGGCGCGGCCGAGGCGCTGGGCTTCCAGGCCGGGTGGGCGCTCGTACTGCTGGGCACGGGGCGGCTGTTGCAGTCGGCCGCGACGCGGAAGGTGGTGGTCCAGGGTGGCTGAGGCGGAAGCGGCGGCCCTGTCGCCGGGTGCGCGGGCCGGCGGGTTCGCGGTGGACGCCGGGCCCGCGCCGGAGCGGGGCCGGCCGCGGCGCGGCGGTCCGGTCCGGGAGGGGCTGCGCGGCTACCGGCTGATCGTGGCGATGTGGATCCGGTCCACGATGACCTACCGGACGTCCTTCGCCCTGACGACCGTCGGGCAGGCGGCGATCACCCTGCTGGACTTCGTCGCGATCTTCATCATGTTCTCGCACGTCGACGTGCTCGGCGGCTTCACGCTGCCCGAGATCGCCCTGCTGTACGGATCCTGCTCGGCCTCCCTGGGCCTGGCGGACCTGCTGCTGGGGAACACCGACCGGGTCGGCGCCCGGATCCGCGACGGCTCGCTCGACACGATGCTGGTACGGCCCGTCCCGGTGCTCGCGCAGGTCGCGGCGGACCGGTTCGCGCTGCGCCGGCTGGGCCGGATCGGGCAGGGGCTCGGGGTGATGGGCTGGGCGCTCTGGACCCTGGACGTGGACTGGACGGCCGGGAAGGTGCTGCTGGTCCCCGTGATGGTGATCGCCGGGGCGGCGATCTTCGGGGCGGTGATGGTCACCGGCGCGGCCTTCCAGTTCGTGACCGGGGACGCGGCGGAGGTGCAGAACTCCTTCACCTACGGCGGCTGCACGATGCTCCAGTACCCGCCGACGGTCTTCGCGAAGGACCTGCTGCGCGGGGTGACCTTCATCGTCCCGCTGGCCTTCGTCAACTGGCTGCCCGCCCTGCACGTGCTGGGGCGGCCCGATCCGCTGGGGCTGCCCGGGTGGGTCGCGTACCTGAGCCCGCTGGTGGCCTTCGTGGTGTTCCTGCCCGCGTCGCTGGCGTGGCGCGCGGGAGTCCGTTCGTACCGAAGCACGGGGAGCTAGAGCTGTGGCGGATGCGCTGATCTCGTTGGACGGGGTCGAGAAGGTCTTTGACGTACGGCGCCGCGTGAGCCTGATACGCCGGGAGAAACACCAGGTCAGGGCGGTGGACGGGATCAGCTTCGAGGTCGCCCGCGGCGAGATGGTCGGCTACATCGGGCCCAACGGTGCCGGGAAGTCCACCACGATCAAGATGCTGACCGGCATCCTGACGCCGACCGGCGGCCGGCTGCGGGTCGCGGGGATCGACCCGGCGCGGGAGCGGATGCGGCTCGCGCACCGGATCGGGGTGGTGTTCGGGCAGCGCACCACGCTGTGGTGGGACCTGCCGCTGAAGGACTCGTACGGGCTGATGCGGCGGCTGTACCGGGTGCCGCGGGCGCGGTTCGAGGAGAACCTGGAGCGCTGCGTGGACCGTCTCGACCTGGCCGAGCTGCTGGACGTACCGGTACGCCAGTTGTCGCTCGGGCAGCGGATGCGCGGGGACATCGCGGCGGCGCTGCTGCACGATCCGGAGGTGTTGTACCTCGACGAGCCGACGATCGGGCTGGACGTGGTGAGCAAGGCGAAGGTACGGGGCTTCCTGCGGCAGCTGAACGCGGAACTCGGTACGACCGTGCTCCTCACGACGCACGACCTCCAGGACATCGAGCAGCTGTGCGAGAGGGTGATGGTGATCGACCACGGGCGGCTGATGTACGACGGGCCGCTGGGCGGGCTGCACACGGCGGGAGCGGCCGGCGAGAGCGAGCGGACGCTGGTGGTGGACCTGGAGCGGGAGCTCGGGCCGATCAGTGTGGCGGGGGCGCGGGTGGTGAAGGTGGAGGGACCGCGGCAGTGGCTGGCGTTCCCGGCGGGGGCGTCGGCGGCACCGCTGGTGGCGGCGGTGGCGGCGGACTATCCGCTGGTGGACCTGTCGGTGCGGGAGCCGGACATCGAGGACGTGATCGCGCGGATGTACGCGGGGCGGGGCTGACGCTTCGCGGGTGCGCCCGGATCAGGGAAAAGCCGGGGGCGATCCGGAGGCGATCTCAGGGGCCGAGCCATACAACTCCCCGACAACCGTGCATAGTCTGGTCCGCATGAGTGACGAGCGGCCGGAGAAGCCGTTGCCGGAGCTGAGGGCGTCGGACGCCGACCGGGACCGGGTGGTGGAGCGTCTGCGGGACGCCGTCGCCGAGGGCCGGCTCGACATGGAAGAGTTCGAGGAGCGGCTGGACGCGGCGTACAAGTCGCGGACCTACGCGGAACTGGAACCGCTGACGCGGGACCTGCCGGCGCCGGCGGACGGCGGGCCGGTGGCCCGGCCGACGGCGGCCGCGGAGCCCTGGACGGGCCGGATCGGCGGGGCGGGCGGCTCGGGGACGGCCGTCGCGGTGATGTCGGGCTTCCAGCGCAAGGGCCGGTGGACGGTGCCGGCGCGGTTCGACGCGGTGGCGTTCTGGGGCGGCGGGGAGCTGGACCTGCGGGAGGCGGACTTCGCGCAGCGCGAGGTGGTGATCAACTGCGTCGCCGTCATGGGCGGCATCGAGATCACGGTGCCGCCGGGGGTGGAGCTCGACGTACGGGGCTTCGGTTTCATGGGCGCGTTCGACCAGCGCGACAGCCCGGGCCGGTCGGAACCGGGCGCGCCGAGGGTGGTGGTGACGGGCTTCGCCTTCTGGGGCGGCGTGGAGGTCAAGGTCAAACAACGCAAACCCCCGCGGGGCGGCCCGTCCCTCCGCAAAGAGCTGTAGCCCCGGCTCCGTCCGGGGGTGGTGTGGGGTGGTGCCCCGCCGGAGTGTCTCCTCGGCTCGCGCCTGCGGCCGTGTGGTGCTGTGTCGGCCTGGGTTGCGCGCTCGTCCTGCGGGGACACTCCGCCGTGTCCCCACCCCACGGAAGTGCTTCGACAGTGCCCCGAAGCCGGGCCCGACGCAGGGGGAGCGGGGACGGGCAGGGGTGTCCCCGCAGGACGAGCGCGCAACCACCCCGAACGGGCCGGCCCCGCCGCAGGCGCGAGCCGAGGAGACACCCCTGCCCGGCCCCGCGGACCAACCCGCACCACGCCAGGACCCCGCCCCGCCCGGGGGCACCGTCGCGGCCCCCACCACGCCCCGCCGGGGGCAGCGGCGCGGCCCGGACCGCTACCCGCCGCGGGAGCGGAAGGGCGTGGCGGGAACTCCCCCGGCCTCCCAGGAGTCGGATGCTATGCAGACAAACCCGGCGCCCGGGGGAAGGCAGGATCACGTGGAGAACCGCAAAACCGCCGGAGGCAACGGCAACGCCCCGCCCGCCCGCGCAGCAGCGGGCATGTTCGTGTTCAGCGCCGCCGACGAGGAGCGCCGCCGCGGGGTCCGGCGGATGAAGGCCACCGCCACCGGCCTGCTGCTCCTGGTGGCGCTGATCTACGTACTCGCCAAGTACGCCCAGCACGCCTGGGGCGCCGGCGGCTGGGCCGCGTTCGTCGCCGCCGCGGCCGAGGCAGGCATGGTCGGCGCGCTCGCGGACTGGTTCGCCGTGACCGCCCTCTTCCGGCACCCGCTCGGCCTGCCCATCCCGCACACCGCGATCATCCCGACCAAGAAGGACCAGCTCGGCGTCACCCTCGGCGAGTTCGTCGGCGAGAACTTCCTCTCGTCCGACGTGGTCCGGGCCCGCCTCCACGCCCTCGGCATCGGCGGCCGCCTCGGCTCCTGGCTGGCCGAGCCCGAACACGCGGACCGGGTCACCGCCGAGCTGGCCGCCGCCCTGCGCGGCGCGCTCACCGTGCTGCGCGACTCCGACGTCCAGGCCGTCGTCGGCGAGGCCATCACCCGGCGCGCCGAGACCGCCGAGATCGCTCCGGGCATCGGCAAGACCCTGGAGCGGGTCGTCGAGGACGGCGGCCACCGCCGGGCCGTCGACCTCATCTGCGCCAAGGCCCATGACTGGCTGGTCACGCACGGGGCCTCGATCACGGACGCGGTCCAGGGCGGCGCCCCCGGCTGGACCCCGAGGTTCGTGGACCGCAAGGTGGGCGAGCGCGTCTACAAGGAGCTGCTCCGCTTCGTCACGGAGATGCGGGACATGCCCGAGCATCCGGCGCGCGGGGCGGTGGACCGTTTCCTGACGGACTTCGCGGCCGATCTCCAGTCGGACACGGAGACCCGCGCGAAGGTGGAGCGGCTCAAGTCCGAGATCCTGGCACGCGACGAGGTCCAGGACGTCATCGCCTCCGCATGGTCGGCGATCCGGTCGATGATCATCTCGGCGGCGGAGGACGAGCAGAGCGAGCTGCGCCTGAGGGTCCGCGCCTCGCTGATCTCCCTCGGTGCGCGCCTGGCCACCGACGGCCGCCTGCAGGCGAAGGTGGAGGGCTGGATCGAGGGCGCGGTCGTCTACGTGGTCACCACCTACCGGACCGAGATCACCTCGCTGATCACGGACACGGTGGCGGCCTGGGACGCCGAGCACACCTCCCGCAAGATCGAGGCCCACATCGGCCGTGACCTGCAGTTCATCCGTATCAACGGCACGGTGGTCGGCGCCCTGGCGGGCCTGTTGATCTATACGGTGTCCCGCGCCTTCGGGGCGTAGGGCGGCGGGAGCGGCAGCTCCAGCTGGGCGTGGCCGCGGGCGGTGACCTCCGCGGGTGCGGGGCGGGCGGCGCCCAGTACCAGGAGCGCGCGTAAGGCGGCGATCACGTCGGCCGCTCTGTCGCGCAGGATTCCGGGTGTCGTACTGGCCACCAGGACGCCCCGGGATTCCAGGCGCAGCCGCCGGTGGACGGTGGCCTGCCAGGCGTCGCGCGTGTAGTGGTACTCCGCGGAGTCGATCTCCAGGGCCACGCCCTCCTCGGGCCAGTACGCGTCCGGGCTGGCGAGGAAGGCCCCGTCCGGGCCGTGGAGGCGGGCGTTCCAGAGCGGGGCCGGGAGGTCGGTCGCCGCCAGGGTGTCGCGGGCGCGGCCCTCGGCGATCGAGCGGACCCCGGCGACCAGCTCGGCGGCCGCGACCCGTACGGCGGGGCGGCCGCGGACCCGGGCCGCGCGTAGTTCGGCGTGCAGGTCGTGCGGGTGGCACCAGCCGCCCTGGACGACGTTGGCCAGTACGGAGCGCACCAGGTCGGGGTCGTCCGTACGGGCCGCGAAGTCGGCGGCGGCCCGGATCGGGCGGGTGCTGGGGACGCCGGAGACGTGGATGGTGGCGGGCCAGCGCGAGGTCGGGCAGGGCCGGACCCGGCCCGTGGCGACGGGCGAGCGCGGGGCGCGGACGAGGACGTCGAGCGGTTCGGGCGGGGCGTCGCGGATGCCGAGGAGCGCGAGCGCGCTGCCGCCGGTGAGCGCGGCGGTGGATCCGGACAGCGGGTCGGCCGTGGGGTGGGCGGCGTACAGGACGGCGGACAGCGCCTGCTGCCGGGTGTCCGGCGGGCCGGTCTGCAGGAGGTACACCCGGGGCAGGAGCCGCTGCCAGGGTCCTCCGCGGCGGCTGCGGCCGCTGATGGTGGCGGCCGGGATCCCGGCCTGCCTGAGCTGGTGGTAGGTGGCCAGGTTCTGCTGCCGCTGCGCGATACGGGTGATCATGCCCGGGGTATGCCCGGTGGGGTGCGGGCGATGCTCAGGCCGAGGGGTGGTTCGGGGCGAGGAAGACGACGACGCCGTTCTGCGTGCCGGGCAGGGGGGCGACCTCGTGCCAGCCGAGGCGCCGGTAGGTGGCGACGGTGTCGGTGGCCACCCGTGCGGTCAGCAGCCAGGCGCGGTCGTCGGGGGCGTCGGCGGTGATCTCGGCGAGCAGGGCGCGCCCGGTGCCGGTCCCGCGCGCGTGCGGGCGTACGGCGAGCTCGTCGATCTCCAGGGCGCCGATGAGGAGTTCCCGTACGCGCGGCCGGCCGAGCTGCGCGGAGACCTGTCCGTAGCCGCGGTCGCGGGGGAACGCCTTGGGGGTGATCCAGGCGGTGGCGAAGCCGTCGATGCCGGCGGCCGACTGCGCGAAGGCGGTACGGAAACCGGCGCGGCGGCTGTCGGCCTGGAGCCGGAGGGCGAACTGGCGAATGGTTTCTTCGTCCTCGTTCCACGGTGGGGCGGAGAACACCTCGCTGTAGGCGTCGGCCAGTTCGTCCGACAGGTCCAGCACGGCCGGTCCATAACAGATCACGTTTGCAGCTCCTTGGGCCGGCTTGGGCGGCTTGGGTCGTATCGCCCCTATCGAAGAGCGAATCTACGCCGGGTACGTTCCCCGGAAGGGAGGTCCGCAGATCCGGAGGGTGTGCGACAAATCCGACTTCCGTACGGGGTTCCGGTCCGCCCGTATCGCCGCCCCCGGCGCGGCGTTGAACCCGGTGTGCCCACCTCTCTCCTCCACAAAGCCCTGGTCGGCCTCGCCGCGTGCGCGGTGGCGTTCTTCCTCACCCTGGGCGTCATCGCGGTACTGCCCCGCGCCGTCCAGGACACCGTCCCGCCCGGCGTCCTCGGCGGGGGCGTCGTGGTCCTGGGCGTGACGACCGCGCGCCGCTTCACGCGGCGCGCGCGTTAGCCTCGTAGCGACGTCACGTTCGAACGACTGGAGGCCCCTCGATGGCGCAGATCCCCACCTCGGCGATAGCGGCGGCCGGCCTGGTCGGCGGCTACGCCACGGCCCGCTGGACCGGCGTACGCCCGCTGGGCGGCGTGGTCCTGGCGGCCGCGGGCAGCGTCGCGGCCCGCGAATGGCACCGCCGCACGACCCCGACGACCACGGCCCTCCTCGGCGCGGCGTACGTCGCCGCGTTCGCGGGATCACACCCCCTGGCGAAGAAGATCGGCCCCTGGCCGGCGGTCTTCACGGCGGCGGCCGCGGTAGCCACGGCGGCCTACGCGGCGGCGGACCGGGCCTGAGCAGCCCCTTGGCCCTGCCGAAGCTCGAGGTCCGGCCTCGCCGTACATCCGAGCTGGCCTCTCCACCCGTGGCATGGTGAACGGCGGGACCGGTCAACGTTCCCTGCCGACTCCTACCTCCCGCCGATGGCCGGCAGGCCAGCCGTGGCCCCGCGTCCGGAGCTACTTGGATGCGGCTGACAGCAGAAAGCCGACATCCTGGTGCCTGCCGGCAGCTTGAAGAGTGGCGGTGATGTTCAGTACGGCTTGCCTGTCGGCACGCTCGCTGACGCCGGCGAGTACAGATTCCGCGGCCTCGTGCAACCCGACCTCCCTGCATGAGGTCACCGCTTCGATAATCTGACGCGCGCTCAGCGTCTTACCGGCTCGCCACAGAAGGAAGCCAGCGTCCCGGTGCCTGCCTTCAGCAAGGAAGCGAGTCACTGTTTCGAGCTCCGTCCATGCTGCTCTTGAAAGTACCCTGCGCTGCCGGTCCCCCTCTGCAGGGGGGACCGGCAGCGTATTTTCTGGCGGGACGGCGTGCGCTGTGGAGCGGGAGTGATCCTTCGAACGGGTGGTGAGGAGATGGGTGCGGGAGCGTAACCGGTGAGTAGCGCGAGGCGGTGCCAGCTTGGAAGCCGGCGGATCACCGTCAGATCCACCGGGGGGCTGCACGCTGGCAGAGTGTGGCAGGCAGTCGCAGTGCTGAATCCGGGCGCGGCGCCGTAGCTCCAGCAGCTCCCCAAGCGTGCAGGGCAGTTCCGTACCCTGCTCTGAGGCATCGGCCTGCACGGCGGTGAAGAAGGCGCCGAGCAGCGATTCCTCCGGTATCCGGCCACCGTTGAGGTGGTTGGAGAGGCTGGAAGCCACGAGGAATGCTTGAGCAGCGATCTCAGCCTGCGTCCGGTTCGTGCACTCGCGCAGCCTGCGAAGCATGTCTACGAGCCTCCGGTGGTCTTCGGGCAGGTCAGGAAGTTCCTTCCACCTGGTCTTGCGCGGCACCGTCTCTCCATTCATGCCGGGCTTCTTCATAGACCGAAGTCTTGCTGCAACCACAGCTGTTGGCGAAGCGCGGGGCGTTTCCTCTGGCCTCGATACCGGACTGACGCTGGCTTCTGGGCCTGCGCGTCGGCAAGAGTTGAGCCAGCCGCTGGAGCTGCCGGTGGAGGTATCGGTCCCCGGACCCTGCTGAGCAGCTCCTGTATGACCGGATTTAGGAGACAGTCGATGGGTCTTCCGTCATGGACGGATCAGAAGCTCGGCACCATGAAGCGCGCGGCGCTGTGGCTCGTCGCTGTGGTGGGGGAAGGGAATGTCTTCACCAAGGAGGACGTGAAGGCCGCGTTTCCCGGAGTCAGCCAGGCCGACCGCCGGGTGCGTGATCTGCGTGACTTCGGATGGAGGATCGACACCCATCGCGAGGACGTCACCCTGGGGCAGCACGAACAGCGTTTCGTGGCCCAGGGGGAACCGGTCTGGGAGCCCGGCAAGGGGACGAAGCCGGGGAGCTCGATTACGGACACCCAGCGCCGCGAGGTGCTCGCCCGGGACGGACACCACTGCCGGTCGTGCGGAATTACGCCCGGTGAGACGTTCGCGGGTACCTACGAGTCGGCTCAGCTCGATATTGCGCGGCGTCCCGTGCTGCTGCCCGATGGAAGCAGCACGGTGGAACTCGTAGCCGAATGCAACCGTTGCCGGGTCGGTGGCCGGGGCCTGACTGCCGACTTGAAGTCCGTCCTCAACCGGCTGGGCCGGCTCGGAGCTTTGGAACGCAAAACGATTTCCGACTGGCTCGCGGCCGACACCCGCGAGTTCGCGGAGGTGGAGCGGCTGTGGGCAGACATCCGGACCTTGCCGGCTGATGCCCGGGACAGGGTCCGCGAAGTCCTGGCGCTGCCGTCGGCGTAACGCCGGACAGGCGGCCGGGGGTCGTGCATGACCCCCGGCCGCGCCCATTGCACACCCACGCACTTGTACTGGAGGCAACACACCGTGAGCATGGACTTTGGCCGGCCGCCCCGTGCCGCTGAGAACCAGGAACTGGTTGAGAAGCGGCTCCAGGAGGCTGCCGCTGGCCAGGGGCTTCAGGAGACTCTGACCATTGAGTGGCGGACCAAGCCGATGGTCGTCCAGGTCATCGACATGCCCATCGACCAGGTGTACTTCAACCCTTCGACGCACCGGATCCGAGCGCAGCGCAGCTTCGACCCTGACCGCGACGAGCTGCTCACGGCTGACGCATGGAGTGAGGAGAGCCAGGACTACCTCCGCCACCTGCTGCAGGCACTGCCTTCGAACCCTGGTAAGCGCGACGGTGACTTCGACGACCTGAAATCCAGCCTCAAAGAGTACCGTCAGAACGAGCCGGGTCTGATCACTCGGGACGGGATCCTCGTCAACGGCAACACCCGCGTGGCAGCCCTCCGTGAACTCGGCGTGCTCAGTGTCCGCGTGGGCGTATTGCCTGAGACCTGCACGTGGTCCGACATCAACTCGGTGGAACTCTCGCTGCAGCTTCGTCATGACACCCGTCGGCCGTACTCCTATATCAACCGGCTCCTCACGATTGAAGAGCAGGTCGGCAACGGCAGGCCGCTCGCGGACATTGCGAGGGAATTCCGGATCAGGCCCGAAACGGCTAAGCAGGACCAGTGGGTACTGACTACGCTGAAAGACTTGGTGAACCGTTCCCGTACGGGGGCGGTTCAGCTCAAGCTGATGGACTTTGAGGATCATCAGGAGAAGCTGCGTGAGCTGCACCGGGCCTTTACCAAGGAGTCCAAGCTGAACCCGGGGCAGGCTGACTTGCTCAAGGAGAACAAGCTCGCTCTGATCGTCCTTGAGTTCTCCAAGACGGACGTCCGGCTCGCCGACGTGGACTTCAGGGCGCGCTACCTGCACCGTCACCTTCCGGAACAGCTGAAGCAGACTCCGGCAGCACCCACTGCGCGCGTCATCCCGGGCCTGAACCGGAGTGTGGGAGCCGAGAGCCCTCAGGTGGCTGCTGCCAAGGCGTTCACCAACGTGCTGCTGCAAGCCAAAGCCGTAGAGAGGGCTCCCGGGGCAGTGCCCCGCGAGCAGGCAGATGAAGCTGCCGCGATCTGGAGGCAGGCGAAGGAAGCGGTTGAGGAGGCACTGGTGCCGGCGGGCAAGGATGCCCGGGTGCGCAAGCGCAAGCAGGCAGCCCCGGATCGGCTGCACGACGCTATCCAGGACATTGACCAGTGCGTTACGGACCTGGCGCTGGCTCGCGCCTCGCGCAGTCTGGACGAGGAGAGTCTCGACGAGGCGGTACTGGCCTTGAAGTCGAGCCTGCTCAAGCTGGCACGGGAGGCCTCGCGCAGCGTTGAGGAACCCGGTGACGGTGTGGCGTGGCTGCTTGCCACGATGCGGCAGGAGGCGGAGTGAGCGAGGCGACAGAACCGTCGCTCCGGCTCGGCTTCGATGTATCCCGCACCAAGGCCGTGCTTCAGGCAGCTGCGCCGTACGGCATGGATCTGACCCATCTGGCAGCAGGTTTCCCCGAAGGCGTGCGGCTCGGGCAGCTGATGGTTGAAGTTCCGCTTGATGGCTTCCTGACCGGCCTCAACGTCTTGTCGGACTGGCCCGCCGCGGAGTCCGTTCACTGGGACGGTGATCTTCTTGCGCTGGTCAATGATGTGCTTGATGACGCGGACCAGGCGGAGAACTACCTGGTCCGGGGGGCGGCGGAGTCTGATGTTCCAGGCGATGAGTCCGTCATGGCGGCTCTGGGCCCGGACTGGCAAGCCGATCTGACACCTTTTCAAGTCAGGGACATCGGCCGCCTGCTGTCCATGCGCCATGGTGCGAACTTCAGCGTTCCTGGTGCCGGAAAGACCAGGGTTGGCCTGGCTGTCTACGCGGCGATGAAGGAGCGCGGGCTGGCCCGGCGCCTCTTGGTCGTGAGCCCCAAGTCCGCATACGAGTCGTGGTTGTCGGAGAGCCAGGAGTGCTTCGGTTCGCCCCCGGCCATCCGAATCATGGGCGGGCCGCCGGATCCGCACGCGGAGATCCTGGTGGTTAATTACGAGAGGCTGGACCGTTCGCTTGCCGGGCTCGCTGGATGGCTGCGTGCGGCGCCCTCGATGGTCATCCTGGATGAGGCACACAGGATGAAGCTCGGAGCACAGGGGACGTACGGCAGCGCCTGTATGGCGCTGGGTCCGCTCAGCCGCCGCCGCCTGATCCTCACAGGCACGCCGGCTCCGAACGGAGCGCGTGATCTGGAGAACTTGCTGTCGTTCGTCTGGCCCGGCCATGGGCGCCGCGTCGTCACTCAGGCTGTGGCGGGCGGCGACCTTGCGCACGCCAGTTCGGTTCTGCGGCCGCTTTTCACTCGCACGACTAAGAGCGAACTGGGGCTGCCACCCTTCCAGCCGGTAATCCGCACGGTAGAGCTGGATGGTCTTCACCGGGAGATCTACGACGCACTAGTGGGGCGCTTCACTGCCCGGGCTGAAGCGTCAAGAGATGACTTCGATGCTCTCGGCAAGGCAATGCTGCGGCTTCTGATGGCTGCGACGAGTCCTGCCCTGCTGGTGGAAGGCAGCAGCAGATACGAGCCTCTCAACTTCCAGGTGCCACCCCTGGAGGCGGCGGAGGACGAGTCGCTGTTCACGCTGCTGCAAAAGCTTCCCCAGCATGAAATGCCGCCGAAGTATCAGGCCGTGCGGGACATCGTTTCCCGGAATGCGGCAGCGGGGCGCAAGACTCTGCTGTGGTCGACCTTTGTCCGGAACATCACGAGTCTTGAGCGGCTGCTCAGCGTCTACCAGCCTGCCGTCGTCCACGGGGGGACACCGGATCGTGAGGAACAGATCAGGCGCTTCCGGCAAGATCCTGACTGCTGCGTCCTGATTTCTAACCCGGCCACTCTGGGAGAAGGCATCAGCCTCCACCGTGAATGTCACGACGCCGTCTACGTGGACCGCGACTTCATGGCGGGGCGCTTCCTGCAGAGCCTCGACCGGATCCACCGGCTGGGGCTGGCATCCGGCACTGAGACGCGTGTCACGGTGCTCGCCTCCGCCGGGACCATCGATGAGGTGGTGACACTCCGCCTGGCCGAGAAGCTTGAGTTCATGGGCGCCATCCTCGACGACCCCGCCGTGCGGCAGCTGGGCGATCTGCAGGAGGAGCGGCCTGTGGCAGCAGGTATGGACGAGGCCGATATGCGGGCGCTGCTGCGCCACATTGGGGCTGCCAGGGTGTGACGAGGGCATCGTGTGGGAGCCCTGGGCTGGGAGGCCAGTGCGTCAGCATGGGCCGAAGTGCCGCCGGTGTCGGTGGCAGGTGCGACACTTGCCTGTCTGCATCTGCCACACCAGGAGGACTCGATGGGAGCCGGCGATCACACGCTGACCTCGATTGAGATTTGCGCGGGAGCCGGGGGGCAGGCCATCGGCCTCCACCAGGCGGGTTTCAGTCACCTTGCGCTCGTCGAGATCGACCAGCACGCAGCGGCGACGCTGCGCCGCAACGTCGAGGATCGTGACGACTGGCAATTCGAGCGAGATTATTGCGACGTCATTCAAGATGACGTGAATGACTTCAAACCCATGATTAACCTTAAGAAGCCGCTCAAGTACTTTGAGCGGCCCTTGCGGCGTGGCGAGCTCAGCCTCCTGGCTGGCGGTGTTCCTTGCCCTCCTTTCTCTCATGCTGGCAAGCAGCTGGGCAAGGATGACGAGCGTGACCTGTTCCCGCGAATGCTTGACCTCGTGGATGAAGTTCTGCCGCATGCGGTCATGATTGAAAATGTTCGCGGAATCAAGGACGACAAGTTCGAGGAATATCGGACTTGGGTGGAGGCCCGCCTGCAAGGCGGTGATGCGGTTGATCCCCAGACCGGCGTTGCGAAGTATTACGAGGGTGCCGGTTACAGGGTGTGTGGATGGCGGGTCCTGGAAGCGAGTAAGTTCGGCGTTCCGCAGCTGCGCCCGCGCGCAATTCTCGTGGCAATTCATAAGGATGTCCTCGGTGGCCAGGAATTTCAGTGGCCTGCCCCGCAAGAGGAGATCCGGACTGTCCGTTATGCCCTCGACAAGACGATGGCAGCCAGGTACGAGCCCTTCCTGAAGCAGGGCGGGGAGAGTGAACGCATGGCCACGGCGGCGCTCGAGCGCTGGCGGGGCAAGAGCGACGGCATCGCGCCTACCCTCGTCGGCGGTTCGAAGAAGCACGGGGGCGCGGATCTGGGGCCCAGCCGCGCCAAAGCGGCGTGGAGGAACCTGGGCGTTGATGCTCTGGGCGTCGCTAACTCGCCTGAGGAATGCCGCAAGAAGCAGAGCGAAGACCGTGATCTGTTCCGGCCCGACGGCCCGATGCTCACCGTTCAGCAAGCCGCGATCATTCAGGGCTTCCCGCCGGAGTGGGACTTCGAAGGAGACCCTGAGCGGGAGAAGACTCCGGGCAAGACGGCTCAGTACCGGCAGGTCGGGAATGCCTTCCCGCCACCCGTGGCACAGGCGGTAGGCGAGGCGATCGCGAAGGTTCTGCGTGTAGCCGGCCCGATGACCATCGGCGAGCCGGAAGGCTGCGTTTAGCCTTCCGCGGTCCGGGGGTGGCTACGCCGCTCCCGGACCGCGGAAGCGATCCCCTCAGCGCATGCGGCGGGCTCCTCGTGTTCCCAGAAACGGAGCACGAGCCAGCCGGCTTCTTCGAGTCTCTGGTCCGTGTCGCGGTCCCGGGCTATGTTCCCCGCGACCTTTCCTGACCAGTAGCCCGGGTTTGTCTTCGGAGATACGTAGTGCTCCGGACAGCCGTGCCAGTAGCAGCCGTCGATGAAGACCGCTACCCGCGCGGGCCGGAAGATCATGTCGGCTGTCCTGCGAAGATCAGGAAGAGGCCGGGCAGCGATCCGGTACCGCAGCCCCTTGGCGTGCACGAGGTGCCGAATGGCCTTTTCCGGTTTGGTGTCGCGGCTCCGGATGGCCTGCATGTTGCGCCGGCGCGCGGCAGTGGAAGCCCAGGAACCCTCCGGAGGCTGCCAGGGCGTTTCATCCTGCACTTTCGTGCTCTCCATCTGTCCTCAGGGCTACCCAGTCCTCTGGACCCAGCGTAATCGCGTGGGCAGCAGCGGTGTCCCGCTGCTCGGGGAACTTGCCGCACAGGAGGGTGAGACCCTCCTTGGCCAGCCTGTTTCTGACGCCGCGGGCTCTTCGCAGCGGATCGTGCCGTCCGGCGCCCACTGTTGAGATCACACTGCGGGGGATGATGTGACCCGCGAGGTACTGGAACATCAGCGTGAGGCGCTCCTCCTGCCCGGGCTTCTCGGCCACGACGCGGTTCGTCTGCTCCGGTGTGAGCAGCGTCAGAGGATTGACGGGCAGAGGCGTCCAGTCGTAGAGCGGAACGCTCCACTTGTCCCAGGCCTGCACCGCGAGGCCCCGCTTGCCATCCCGGTTCCCTTTGCCTCGGTAGAGCCAAGACTTGTGTGTACGGACCAGCCAGGAACGATGCCTGTTGCGGCCAAGCTGTATCTGGGTGCAGATGCAGAGGTGGCAGTGCGCCTCTGAGGGAATGGCCCAGTTCGCTCCGACGGTCGCCTTGATATCAACGGGGACGCCAGCTATCAGGGTGTCGAGCGGTGCAGCTTTCGGGAGGCTGAAGGAACGCAGGACCTCGTACTCCAGTTTCGCGCCCACGGATGCCCTCTCTCCAGGGTGCACCTCGCGGGACTGGAGGTCGTAGCGGCCTGTTCTGGCACCGTCGAGCACGTAGTCGATCGCGTTCGCGATGGCCCCTGTGTACAGCCCGGCGACATCGTGCGGGGTCAGCCAGCTGAGGACGTCCTGCAGCTTGGAGTCCTCGGCTGGCGCATGCAGGATGTGCTCACCCGTGTTGGTGCCCGTGCAGAGCTCCCCCGGCTCCTGGAGGGCGAGGCGGCCCCGGCTCATCTGCCGCCGGTGGTGCCGGCGTCCGCGTGGCATTCCGAGTACGGCTTGCCCGAGGTGCACCAGCAGGGGGCCGTGGGGGTCGGGGGCCAGGGGACGGCCTTGCCGCGCGCTGCCAGGGTCGTGGCGTATTCGGCCAGGAGGGACGGGGAGGCCGGGGAGGTCTTCTCCGACGCGGCGAAGGCCTCGTACGAGGGGACGCTCGCCGTGACGATGCCCAGGTTCGTCGTGCCCGAGGCGGCCAGGGCGCGGAGGGAGGTTTCGATGTCCCTCAAGTGGGCCTCGTGCGAGGGGTACTCGGAGGCGAGGGTCGGGTAGCTGGTCAGCAGCTCCGACAGTTCGCGCTGCGGCCAGTGCAGGATCGCCACCGGGAAGGGGCGGGAGAGGGCCGCGCGGCGGTCGCCCAGTTCGGCGCGCAGGCGGGCGATCTCGGCGCGCAGTTCGGCGGGGTCGTCGGAGCCCAGCGCCCAGATGCGCTTCGGGTCGTGGAGCTCGTCGAGGGGGATCGGGCCGATGTGGCGGGTGTCGGCGACCATGTCCCAGTCGTCGTGCGGGCGTCCGAGGAGGCGGCGTACGCGGTGGCGGCCCGTGAGGAGGGCGGTGGTGGCCGGGGTCAGCGGGTCGTCCTCCGCGATGAGGAGGGTGGCCGCCTCGGTGAAGCAGTCGTGCGAGGCCTCCAGCTCGTCGTGGGCCTCCAGGGCTTCCGCGATGACCTCCCACGGCGCGGGTTCCTTGGGCGAGGCGGCACGGATGCCCGAGATGAGGGCGCGGGCCTCCGCCTCGTGGCCGTACTCCCAGAGGTTCGCCGCCTGGAGGGCCTTGATCAGGTGGGGGTCGGACGGGGAGGAGGAGAGGAGTTGGTCGTAGAGGGCACTCGCCCGGTCGCGTGCGTCGGCCAGTTCGAGGTGGGCCGCGGCCTGGAGGAGCAAGGGCTCCTGGTCCTCGGGCTCGTCGTACCCGTCGCGCAGGGCGTCGACAAGCGGGCCGTCCTCGACAAGGGGTACGCCGGGCAGTACCCGGGGACCGCCGGGCCCGGGGCGCAGGGGAACTTCGCGCTGGCCGGGCACCGGAACACGCACGGCGAGCCGTTCCGGTACATCAACCGGCTGCGGGCGGGCGACGAGCTGATCGTCGACGTGCGCGGGCACCGGTACACGTACGTGGTCGGGAAGATCCTCGGCGAGACCACCGAGCGGGACACCGGGGTGATCGCGCCCGTGCCGCGCAGCGTGGTGAAGCCGGACCAGGGGTACAGCGAGCCCGGGGCGTACATCACGCTCACCACCTGCACGCCGGAGTACACCTCGAAGTACCGGCTGGTGGTCTGGGGGACCCTACTCAAGTCTTCCTGACCTCGATACTTACGGCCGATGGATCTGCCGGTGGGCCCGGTTACCATCGATGTCGTACGGGAGTTCGTGCGCGGGAGTGGAGAGGGGGAGGTCCGTATGGCTCGGCAACGACGCGAAGGCGGCCTGCTGTCCCTCGCCCTGTACGCGGGGACCTCGCGGGTCCTTGCCCTGCTGCTCCCGGTCGTGCTGCTCGGCGGAATCCTCGGGCTGTTCGCCGGGGAGGGCGGGCTGGGCGCCGTGGTGGTCGCCCTCGCGGCCACCGTCGCCGTGGGCACCGCGGCCCTCGCCGCTGCCGCGCGGCTCGTACGGCCCGTGCCGCCGCACCGAATACGCACCGCGATCCGTGATCGCGAGCAGCGCACGGCTTTCCTGCCGCAGCGTGATCCCGATGCCTCGGGCCGGTCGCGGCCCAGGGCGCCCGGCCGTCTCGTCCCGACGGCCGCGTAGGGGCGCGCAGTACTTCTCGTTCCCGCCTTCTGCTGACTGATTCACTGTCGTCGCCCCTCGCGGGTCGTCACGCCGAAATGCACCTCTTTCGACGTTCGACGAGACCCTTCGGAGGGCCCGCGTGTCCGTTTTCACCCACCTTGTTGCTGAGCTGGGCCGGCTGCTGGAGCCGGTACTGGCGCAATCCGCGACCGCTGCCGCGATCGTGCTGTTCACCGTGCTCGTACGGCTCGCGCTGCACCCGCTGAGCCGGGCCGCCTTCCGCGGTGCGACCCCGGTGGCCGGCTGTCTGCCCATGCTGCTCCAGCTGCCGGTGTTCTTCCTCATGTACAAGACGTTCTCGTCGGGGGGAGAGCTGCTGAGCCATCGGCTCTTCGCCGCGCCGCTGGGGGCCCGGTGGACCGAGGCGCTGGGTGAGGGCGGCCCGTTCGGGGCGCAGGGGCTGGTGTTCCTCGGGCTGTTCGGGGCGATCGCGGTGGTCGCCGCGTGGAGCGCGGTGCGGGGGCGCCGGACGGCCGCCTCGGTCGCCGCGGCCGCTGCCGCCGCCGCAGCCACTGCGCCCAAGAAGGCCGCTGCCGCCAAGAAGCCCGGGACCGGCGGCGGGGCCAAGGCCGTCCCCAAGGCCGGGGCCGGGGTCATGGGCGAGGTGAGTGCCGAGCAGCAGGAGGTCATGCGCAAGCTGGGCGGCGTACTGCCCCTGCTGTCGTTCGGGACGCTGATCACTGCCGCCGTGGTGCCGCTGGCCGCCGGGCTCTACCTGCTGACCACCACCGCGTGGTCGGTGGCGGAGCGGGCCTGGCTCCAGCACCGCAAGGAGCGGGCGGAGCAGTCTGAACCGGCGGAGCAGGCGGCGGGTGGAGGCGTGCGTTCCAGCCTGTGAACAGGGTCTTGCGGATTGGGTGGACATCTTGGAGGATCGACCAAATCCTCCGATGGCCGCAACCCATCGGCCGGCCCTGGGCACGCCCCGGGGCCGACCACCCACGACCACGGGAGAATGCCCATGAAGCTGCTGCGTGTCGGACCCGTAGGGTCGGAGCGCCCCGCGCTGCTCGACCGGGACGGGACCCTGCGCGACCTGTCCGGCCTGATCACGGATGTGGACGGTGGCCTGCTCGCCGACGACTCCGTGCTGACCCGGGTACGGGACGCGGCCGCGTCCGGTGAGCTTCCGGTCCTGAGCCCCGAAGGCCTGCGCATCGGCGCCCCGGTCGGCCGCATCGGCAAGGTCGTGGGCATCGGCCTGAACTACTTCGGCCACGCCGCCGAGATCGGCGCGGAGCCGCCGGCCGAGCCGATCCTGTTCCTGAAGGCCCCGGACACCGTGGTCGGCCCGGACGACACCGTGCTGATCCCGCGCGGCAGCGTGAAGACCGACTGGGAAGCCGAGCTCGGCGTCGTCATCGGCAGCACCGCCCGCTACCTGGACTCGGCCGTGCAGGGGCTCGCACACGTCGGCGGATACGTGCTGGTCAACGACGTCTCGGAGCGCGAGTTCCAGATCGAGCGCGGCGGCACCTGGGACAAGGGGAAGAACTGCGAGACCTTCACCCCGGTCGGCCCCTGGCTGCTCACCGCCGACGAGGTCCCGAACCCGCAGGTCCTGGACGTGAAGCTGTGGGTCAACGGTGAGCTCAAGCAGGACGGCAACACCTCGGACCAGATCTTCCCGGTCGGCGAGGTCGTCCGGTACCTGAGCCACTTCATGACCCTGTACCCGGGCGATGTCATCGTCACCGGTACGCCCGGTGGCGTCGCCATGGGGCAGCCGGAGCCGAAGCCCTACCTGCGGGCCGGTGACGTCGTCGAGGTGGAGATCGAGGGTCTCGGCCGTCAGCGCCAGGAGTTCAAGGGCGCGTAGCCGCCTCGACTCGAACGTGTACGCCGCGCACGCGGCGCGCGTGTACGCAGGGGCGGGGCCGCCATCGGCGGCCCCGCCTCTCACGTGCGTGCGCGGCTCCGGTACGCGCCGACGTTCAGCGCTCTGAACGGCCGGGGAGCTCCACGACCACGCCCTCCTCGGACGACCGGCGGGCCGCCTCCAGTACGTCGAGGCACTGCGCGGCCTCCTGCGCCGTCACGGGCGCGGGCCCGCCCGTGCGCAGCGCGGCCGCCACCGCCGCGTAGTACGCCGGGTAGTCGCCCTGCTCGGTGGGGACCGGGATCCCGCCGCCGGTCAGCGGGGACTCGCCGGAGCCCAGCCGCCCCCACAGGTGCGGGGGCTCCTCGCCCCAGGGCAGGTCCCCGCCCGGCCGCAGTCCGTCGCGCAGGGCGCCCTCCTGCGGGTCGAGGCCGTACTTCACGTAGCCGGCCCGGGAGCCCAGGACGCGCAGCCGAGGTCCGAGCTGGGCGGTGGTCGCGCTGACGTAGAGGTGGGAGCGGACCCCGTTCGCGTGGGTGAGGGCGATGAAGGTGTCGTCGTCGGTCTCGGCGCCCGGGCGGCGCACGTCGGTCTCCGCGTAGACGCGTACGGCCGGGCCGAACAGCACCAGCGCCTGGTCCACGACGTGACTGCCGAGGTCGTACAGCAGACCGCCGATCTCCTCCGGGGCGCCCGACTCGCGCCAGCCGCCCTTCAGCTGCGGGCGCCAGCGCTCGAAACGGGATTCGAAGCGCTGGACCTCGCCGAGCTCGCCGTCGGCGATGAGCCGGCGCAGGGTGAGGAAGTCGTTGTCCCAGCGGCGGTTCTGGAAGACGGAGAGGAAGGTTCCGCTGCGGTCCGCGAGGGCGGCCAGCGCGCGGGCCTCGGCCGCGGTGGCGGCGAGCGGCTTGTCCACGACCACCGGGATCCCGGCTTCGAGGGCGGTGGTGGCGAGCGGCACGTGCGTCCGGTTGGGGGAGGCGATCACGACCAGGTCGAGGTCCCGGTCCCACAGCTCGTCGGCGGTGGCGGCGATGTGCACGTCGGGGAACTCCGCGCGGGCCTGGGCCTGCCGGGCCGGGTCGGAGGTGACGACGGTGTCGAGGGTGAGCCCGTCCGTGGCGGACACGAGGGGGGCGTGGAAAACGGAACCGGCGAGTCCGTAGCCGATGAGGCCGACGCGGAGGGGGGTGGTGGGGGCGGAGGTGCTCATGGGAACCACTTTGGCGACAGTGTTGTCAAAGTGCAAGGAGGGTGGACAATGGGCGAGTGAACAGGGGTAGCGGGGAGAGTCGCGGCGGGGTGAACCTGCCTGCGCTGCGCGGGTACAACGAGGCGCTGCTGCTGGACCTGCTGCGCGGCGCCGGACCGGCGGGCCTGGGCCGCACCGAACTCGCGGCCCGTACGGGGCTCACCCCGCAGGCCGTCAGCAAGATCACGGCCCGGCTCGGCGCGGACGGGCTGGTCGCGGAGGCCGGCCGCGCGGCGTCCACCGGCGGCAAGCCGCGCACCCTGCTCCGGCTGGTGCCGGACGTGCGCCACGCCGTCGGAGTGCACCTGGACCGCGACGAGATCCTTGCGGTACGGGTGGACCTGGCGGGCCGCGTCGTCGCCGAGAGCGGGGGCCCGCTGGACTTCGGGGCCGGTCCGGAGGCGGCGGTGGAGGCGGTGGTACGGGCGGTCGCGCGGGTCGCGGACCCGGCCGGGCTGCCGCTGCTGGGCGTCGGGGTGGCCGCACCGGGGCCGCTCGACCACCGGGCCGGGGCGATGGGGCGGGTGACGGGGTTCCCGAGCTGGAAGGGCTTCCCGCTGCGGGGGGTGCTGGAGGGACGGCTGGGCCTGCCGGTGGTGCTGGACAAGGACACGAACGCCGGTGCGGCCGCGGCTGCCGGGGCGTGGCTCCGGGCCGCGTGGCCGGAGGCGGATGCGGAGGCCGGTGCGGGCGTGGATGCGGGTGCCTACGCGGGTGCGGCCGTGGGTGCGGATGCCGTGCGGGGCGTGGCTGTCGGGCCGGACGTGGACGCGTACATCGGCGGCGGGCCGCGCACCTGCGTCTACCTGCACGTCGGGACCGGGCTGGGCGCGGGGTTGTGGCTGGGCAACGGGGTCTACCGGGGTGCCCGCTCGGCGGCGGGGGAGTTCGGCCACCAGGTGCTGCTGCTGGACGGGCCGCCGTGCCGGTGCGGGGCGCGCGGCTGCGTGGAGGTGCTGTGCCTGGGGGCGGTGGCCCGAGGCGATCTGTCCGAGGCGGCACGGATCCTGGGCGAGGGTGCGGCCAACCTGGTCGCGCTGCTGGATGTGGACCGGGTGCTGCTGGGCGGGCGTGTGGTGACGGCGGCGCCGGAGGTCTTCGTGGCCGGGGTCGGCGCCGTTCTCGCGGCCCGCGCGCTGGATCCGGCCCGGCCGGTGGTCGCCCTGGCAGGGGCGGGTGTGGCGGAGGGGGCGGCGGAGCTGGCGCTGGCGCCGTTGTTCGGGCGCGAGGGGTGAGGGGTGCCGTGCCGTGCCCTGCCCTGCCGTGCCCTGCCGTGCCCTGCCGTGCCGTTGCCCGGGCTCTGCCCGGGCCCGCGCCTCGATCGCCGGCGGGGTGGGGGCGGGGGATTTGACCTCATCCACCATCCGGGCGTAAACCAGAACAACTCAGGCGTGGCTCCCGGTGAGGGGTCGCGCGGGGGTGGCAGGGTGCGGGCAGGGCCGGGGTGATTGTCACCTCGTCCGATCATCGTCCCGTCCGGCGAGCAGCGAAGGTCTTCCATGCGACTACGCAAAGCCCTTGCCCTCACCGCCGTCCTCTCCGGCGCCCTGGTCGCCGCCACCGCACCCACCGCCGGAGCCGACATCGGCGCGGGCGGCGGACGTCCCGCACCGGCACTGCCCTCGCGCGCGCAGGCCACCTGCGGCGACGGGAAGAGCACCGCCTTCCCGATCGGGGCGCGGATCCGTGGCGGTCCGGCCGTGTACCGCACCGGTGCCGGGCTGCAGACCTGGTACCTGGACCTGACCAACACCACCAACTCCGAGTGCACGGCCATCCACCCGATCGTCGTCTTCACGGACAAGGCCCACACCCTGCGCCCCGCGCACCTGCGCATGGAGTTCGACGCCCCGGGCGGCACCTTCCCGGTCAGCCTGGAGCACAGCGACCGCGACGAGATCATCGCCGTCTTCGACGGCGGCGACGCCTTCCCCGGGTTCACCGTCGGCCCCGGCGGTTCCCTGACCGTCAAGGTGGGCCTCTCCTTCGCTCCGGACGCGCCCGTCGGCGAGGTCGTCGCCGATGCCGCCCTCGTCCAGCGCAAGGGGGACGACGGCGACTGGATCGGCGAGGCGGGCGGGTACCGGTTCTCGGTCGAGGGGCCGGCGGATCCCGTCGAGGCGGGCTCCCTCGCCCATACGGGACCGCGTGAATGGGCCTACGGCACAGGCGCCGTGGCCGCGCTCGCCGCCGGTGGAGGCCTGCTGCTGGGTGCCCGTCGGCTGCGCCGTTCCGCACGCTGAACCGCCCGTCGCGGAGCCCGCAGACGCCCGCCCCGGCGTCCGCCGACTGACCGCCCCGCCTCCGCTCACCGTCCGTCCCGGCGCCCGCGGACCGCCCGCGCGGTGACCGGCTGCCGCCCCGCATAGAGTCCCACCGTGGAAGAACAGACCCAGCGGCACCGCCCCGGCTCACCCGTGCGTTCCGGCATTCCCGAACACGGCCGCATCCCCAAGTACTACGCCGTCAAGGCCCGGATCGCCGAGCTCCTCGACGAGCTCGGCGAGGGTGGCACGCTGCCCACCGAGCGCGATCTCGCCGAGCGGTACGAGGTGTCCCGCGAGACCGTCCGCCAGGCTCTGCGCGAGCTGCTCCTGGAGGGCCGGCTGCGCCGCTCCGGCCGCGGGACCGTCGTCGCCGGCCCCAAGCTGGAGCAGCCGCTCTCCCTCGCCAGCTACACCGAAGGCGTGCGCCGCCAGGGCCGTCGCCCGGGCCGTCATCTCATCGGCCTGGAGCAGTTCCCCTGCCCGCCCGACCTTGCGCCCGGTATCGGCGCCGAGCCCGGCGAGCCCGTCTGGCACCTGGAGCGGGTCCTGCTGGCCGACGACGAGCGCGTCGGCCTGGAGAGTACGTACATCCGCGTGGCCCGGGCCCCCCGCCTGGACGGCGACTTCCCGCCGGACTCCTCCTTCTACGGATACCTCCGCGACAGCCTCGGCATCTCCTTCGGCGAGGCCGACGAGAAGCTGGAGACGGTCCTGGCGACCCCGCGCGAAGCCCTGTTGATCGGCACGCCGCCCGCGCTCCCCATGCTGCTCATCCACCGTTTCTCGCGCGACCAGGACGGCCGGCCGCTGGAGCGCGTGCGTTCGCTCTACCGTGGTGACCGGTTCAGCTTCACGACCCGCCTGCGGGCCGAGTAGCCACACAGCAAAGCACTCGTAATAAACGAAATGGGGCAAAGTGAAGTCACAAAAAGATAACGGGTCTAGTCCAAGTGTCGAGGGTTGTTCACCGGCGAGTCGCCGGACCGACCTTCCCGGGTCACGGACCCGACCCACCGTTGGTGGCGTGAGAGTCATAGTCGTCGGAGGCGGCGTGGTCGGCACCATGCACGCCTGGCAAGCAGTCGAACGCGGCCACGAGGTCGTCCAGATCGAGCGAGAAGCGGAGGCCCGCGGCGCGTCCCTGCGCAACTTCGGCCAGATCTGGGTCAGCGGACGAGCCGGGGGAGAGGAGCTCGACACCGCCCTGCGGGCCCGCGAGCTCTGGGAGCGCATCGGCGCCGAGGTGCCCGGCCTGGGCTTTCGCGCCAACGGCTCCCTCACCCCCGTCCGCACCCCACGCGAACTCGCGGTCGCCGAGGCGGCCCTGGCCCGCCCGGACGCCGCCGCCCGCGGCTACAAGCTGCTCACCGCGGCCGAGGCGCGGGAGATCAACCCGGCCCTGCGCGGCGCGTTCGAGGCCGCCCTGTGGTGCGAGCGGGACGCGGCCGTCGAGCCGCGCACCGCGCAGCTCCACCTGCGCGAGGCCCTGCGGGCCCGGGCGGACGGCCGCTACACCTTCCTCCCCGGCCGGGAGGTCCGCGAGGTGACCGGTCCCGGCGCCGTCCGCGACGACCACGGTGACGTCCACCGCGCCGACACGGTGGTCCTGGCCACCGGGGCCTGGCTGTCCGGACTCGTCCGCGAACTCGCCCCCGACCTGCCCGTACGCCGCGTCCGCCTGCAGATGATGCAGACCGACCCGCTCGGCGAGCCGCTGACCACCTCGGTCGCCGACGCCGACAGCTTCCGCTACTACCCCGCCTACAAGTCCCCCGCGCTCGACACCCTCAACGCCGAGCAGGAGCAGGTGCCGGTCGCCGCCGAGCACAAGATGCAGCTGCTGATGGTCCAGCGCCAGGACGGCGGACTGACCATCGGCGACACCCACGAGTACGAGCACCCCTTCGCCTTCGACACCCTCGAAGACCCCTACGAGCACGTCGCCGCCGTGGCCGAGTCCTTCCTCGGCCGCCCGCTGCCGAAGATCCGCCGCCGCTGGGCAGGCGTGTACGCGCAATGCGCCGACACCACCCGCGTCGTCCACCGCCAGCAGGTGGCCGACGGCGTCTGGCTGGTGACCGGACCCGGCGGACGCGGCATGACCTGCTCGCCCGCCATAGCCGAGACCACCGCGAACGAACTGGGCTGGTAAGTCAGATGAGCGACATCACCCCCGAAACCGACGTCACCCGACGCAAGTTGGTCGTCCTCGACATGGCCGGAACCACCGTCGCCGACGGCGGCCTCGTCGAGCGCGCCTTCGAGCAGGCCGCCGAGCGCCTCGGCGTCGAACCCGGCACCCCCGACCACGCCGAGAAGCTCCGGTACGTCCTCGACACCATGGGCGAGTCCAAGATCTCGGTCTTCCGCCACCTCTTCGGTACGGAGGAGCTCGCCCAGCGCGCCAACTCCGCCTTCGAGGCGGCCTACGGCGCACTCGTCGACGGCGGCCTCGTCACCCCGCTCCCCGGAGCCCGCGCCGCGATCGAGCAGCTCCGCGCCGACGGCCGTACCGTCGTCCTGACCACCGGCTTCGCCCGCGTCACCCAGGACGCCATCCTCGACGCCCTCGGCTGGCAGGACCTCGCCGACCTCACCCTCTGCCCCGCGGACGCGGGCGGCCGCGGCCGCCCCTACCCGGACATGGTGCTGACCGCGTTCCTGCGGACCGGCGCCGTGGCCGACGTACGCGACGTCGTGGTCGCGGGCGACACCGCCTACGACATGATGAGCGGCCGCCGCGCCGGCGCGGGCATCGTCGCGGGCGTCCTCACCGGCGCCCACGACCGCGCGGCGCTCACCGGGAACGGCGCCACCCACGTCCTGGACTCCGTAGCCGGACTCCCGGCCCTCCTCGTGGAGTCGTCGTGAGCGGTATCCGTTTCGACGGGGTCAGCGTCGCCTACGGCGGCAACACCGTCCTGGACCGCCTCGACCTCACCGTCGAGCCGGGCGAGGTGATGGCCCTGCTCGGCCCCTCCGGTTCGGGCAAGACCACGGCCCTGCGCGCCGTCGCCGGTTTCGTACGGCCCGTCGCGGGGCGGGTGCTGATCGGCGGCCGGGACGTCACCGCGCTCCCGCCGCACAAGCGCGGCATCGGCATGGTCGTCCAGCAGTACGCGCTCTTCCCGCACATGCGGGTCGAGGACAACGTCGCCTTCGGCCTCAAGGCGCAGAAGGCCGGGAAGGCCGGGATCCCGGGGCGGGTCGCCGAGGCGCTGGAGATGACCGGCATGGCGGCCTACGCACGGCGCTACCCGCGCGAGCTCTCCGGCGGCCAGCAGCAGCGCGTGGCCATCGCCCGCGCGCTGGCGATCCGCCCCGGGGTGCTCCTGCTCGACGAGCCGCTGTCCGCACTCGACGCGCAGCTGCGCTCCGGGATGCTCACCGAGCTGGCCCGGCTGCACCGCGAGCTGCCCGACGTGTCGATTCTGTACGTCACCCACGACCAGGTGGAGGCGCTCACGCTGGCCGACCGCATCGCCGTCATGGACAAGGCCCGGCTGCAGGACTGCGGGACCCCGCAGGAGCTGTACCGGGCGCCGCGCACCGAGTTCACGGCGTCGTTCGTCGGCAACGCGAATCTGCTGCCGGTGACGGTGGCCGAGCACGGCGCGGTCTTCGAGGGCCGGACGCTGACGCTCGATCGCGGGCGCGCGGCGCCGGGCTCCACGGCCACGCTGTGCGTACGGCCGCACGTGTTCGGCCTCGGCGCCGGCCCCGGTCACGATGCCGGCCCCAACGCGCTGAGCGGCACCCTCGCCGAGGTCCAGTGGCGCGGCTCGACGCACCGGCTGTACGTGGACGTAGGCGGCCACCGGGTGAAGGCGGACCTTCCCGAGCTGCGGGAGACGCCCGCGCTGGGGGACCGGGTCACGCTGCACTTCGAGCCGCGGGATGCGGTGCTGTTGGGGGCGGGGGTGTCCCGTGCCTGACGCCCCGCCGCAGGCCCGTGCCGTCCCGGCCCGACCCCGGGGCTCCGGCCCGGACCCCGCGCCTCGAACGCCGGCGGGGCTGGCGCGGCCGGCGGGGCCGGCGGGGCCAAGGGAGCCGAGGGGCAAGGTGCCGCGGGGGGTGTGGGCTGTGCCGCCCGTTGCCGTGCTCGGGGTGGTGTTCCTGTATCCGCTCGCGCTCGTCGTCCAGCAGTCGCTCAGCCCCGACAGCGGCGGCGGGGCCTTCGACACCTACTCCGCCGTCTTCGCCTCGCAGAGCTTCCGCGAAGCTCTCGGGACCACCGTCTGGCTGGCCGTCGGTGCCACCGCCGGCTGCCTCGTACTCGGCTTCGCGCTCGCACTGGTCATCGCCTTCGTGCCCTTCCCCGGGGCCCGCGCCGTCGCCAAGTTCATCGACGTCTTCCTCTCCTTCCCCTCCTTCCTCATCACCCTCGCCCTCCTCTTCGTCTACGGAACGGTCGGCATGGCCAACGGCCTCGTCACCGACCTCACCGGCGCCGCCGAGGGACCCTTCCACTTCCTCACCACCCCGTGGGGCGTCCTGCTCGCGGAGATCACGTACTTCACGCCCTTCGTGATGCGCCCGCTGCTCGCCGCCTTCTCCCAGCTGGACACCGCCCAGCTGGAGGTCGCCGCCGGCCTCGGAGCCCGGCCCGCCCGGATCGTCCGGCAGGTGATCCTGCCCGAGGCCCTCCCGGCCCTCGCCGCGGGCGGCAGCCTCGTCCTGGTCATGTGCCTGAACGAGTTCGGGATCGTCCTGTTCACCGGCGCCAAGGACGTCACGACCCTCCCGATGCTCATCTACGGCAAGGCCATCCTCGAATCCGACTACTCGGCCGCCTGCGTGGTCGCCGTCGTCAACATCGCTATATCCGTCGGCCTGTTCGGCCTCTACCGGGTGGTGGGCAAGCGTGCTGGTGCATAGCAAGAGCGGCCGCTGGGCCGCCTGGGCCCTCTTCGGCCTCCTCTTCCTGCCACTGTTCGCCCTGCCCCTGCTCGTCGTGGTCGCGGCCTCCTTCGCCACCCACTGGTCCGGGGCCTTCCCCTCCGGTCCGACCACCGGGAACTACGCGGCCGCCGTGCGCGGCGAGTCCCTCCAGGCCCTGACCACCAGCCTGGTCACCGCCCTCGCCGCCAGCCTCCTCGCGCTCGCCGTCGGCACCTGGGCCGCGCTCGCCGCGGCCACGCTGAGGAAGCGCGGCAAACGGATCATCGACGCGCTGTTCGTGCTGCCCGTCGCCGTGCCGTCCGTGGTCGTCGGCCTCGCCGTGCTCGTCGCCTTCAGCCGGCCGCCGGTCCTGCTCAACGGCACCAGCTCGATCGTCATCCTGGCGCACACGATCCTTGTCACGGCGTTCGCCCACCAGTCGGTCTCGGCGGCGATCGTACGGCTCGACCCCGCGTACGAGCAGGCGGCCGCCTCCCTGGGCGCCCGTCCCGCGTACGTGCTGTGGCGGGTCAGGCTCCCCCTCCTGCTGCCGTCCCTCACGGCCGCGGCCGGCCTCTGCTTCGCCCTGTCCATGGGCGAGTTGAGTGCCACGATGATGCTCTACCCGCCGGACTGGATGCCCCTGCCCGTCCGCGTCTTCACCGCCACCGACCGCGGTTCGCTCTTCGGCGGATCCGCCGTCGCCGTGGTCCTGATGGCCACCACCCTGCTGGTCCTCCTGGCCGTCTCCCGCGTCCGTACCAAGGCCTCGTACCGCTGAACGCGCCGACCGCCGACCCCCTCTACCGCGCACCGCCTCATTTCCCCGCTGACTCCCTTTCCCTGTAAGGAAGTTCCATGACCGCGAAGAGACTCCCGCGCACCGCCACCGCCGTCACCGGCGCCCTCGCCCTCGCCTCCTCCCTCACCGCCTGCGGCGGGGACTCCGCCGCCGACTCCGAGGGCGGCGGGAAGGTCGTCACCGTCTACAGTGCCGACGGCCTCAAGAGCGAGAAGGGCGACGGCTGGTACGACAAGGTGTTCGCCGACTTCACGAAGAAGACCGGCATCGAGGTCAAGTACGTCGAGGGCGGCTCGGGCGAGATGGTGCAGCGCGCCGTCCGCGAGAGGACCAACACCCAGGCGGACGTACTGATCACCCTGCCGCCCTTCATCCAGCAGGCCGACGGGAAGGGCCTGCTGCAGTCCTACCGGCCGCAGGGCTCCGACAAGGTCAACGGCGCGGACAAGGCCGCCGACGGCAAGTGGACCTCGGTCGTCAAGAACTACTTCGGATTCGTCTACAACAAGAAGGAGCTCGCCGAGGCCCCCAAGACCTGGGAGGAGCTGCTGGAGGCCAAGTACAAGGGCAAACTGCAGTACTCCACCCCGGGTGTCGCGGGCGACGGTACGGCCGTGCTCATCAAGTCGATGCACGACTTCGGCGGCAAGGAGCCGGCGATGGAGTACCTGAAGAAGCTCCAGGCCAACAACGTCGGCCCGTCCTCCTCCACCAGCAAGCTCGCGCCCAAGACCGACAAGGGCGAGCTGCTCGTGGCCAACGGCGACGTCCAGATGAACTTCGCGCAGTCCAAGTCCATGCCGAACCTGGGCATCTGGTTCCCGGCGAAGGAGGGCGGCCGGCCCACCAGCTTCGCGCTGCCGTACGCGGCCGGTCTGGTCGACAAGGCCCCGCACACCGAGAACGGCAGGAAGCTCCTCGACTTCCTCCTCAGCGAGGAGGCCCAGCAGCAGGTCAGCGGGGTCGGCGGCGGCTTCCCGGCGCGCACCGACGTCAAGCCGACCGACGCCAACGCCGTCGAACTCACCAAGCTCATGACGGGCGTGGAGATCTTCGAGCCGGACTGGGCCGACATCGACAAGAACCTCACCGGCTACGTCGACGCGTGGAAGTCGGCGACCGGCAGCTGACCGGTCACTTCCCGGCCACCCCCGACCGGCAGAGTGACCCTTGCATAACGGGTCTGGACCGAAGACCGCACCTTCGGTCCGGCCCCGCCTCTCGCCCCCGCTCCCTTCCCCGCTCCTTTCCCCGCACCTTTCCCCGCTCACTTGCTCCCAGGAGGAGTACGTGTCCCCTGTCCTGCCCGGACGTCGCGCCCTCGCCGCGACCGCCGTCACCTCCGCCCTGATCGCCGCCACCGCCGCAGCCGCGCCCGCCGGCGCCGCTCCCGCCGCCGCGGCGGCCAACACCGACAAGGTCCTCGTCATCGGGATCGACGGCGCCGTCCTGGACCGCGTCAAGGCCGCCGCCGCGCCCCACCTGAACGGCCTGATGGCCCAGGGGCTGACCGCCCGCAGCACCCTCTACGCCGGCCCGATGGCCGCCACCTCCTCGGGCCCCGGCTGGTCCACCATCGCCACCGGGGTCTGGCCCGACAAGCACGGCGTGAAGGACAACTCCTTCACCGGCAAGAACTACACCGCCCACCCGGACTTCCTGACCCGCATCGAGAACGCCAGGCCGGCGCTCAACACGTACGCGGCCGCCGACTGGGAGCCCGTCACCTCCACCGACCAGAACGGCCCGATCTTCTCCTCGAAGGTCGACAGGCGCCTCTCCCTCAAGGGCGACCGCGACGGCTACCGCACCGAGGACCCGAAGATCGCCGCGGCCGCCGCCGCCGAACTGCAGGGCCAGAACCCGGACGCCGCCTTCGTCTACCTCGGCGAGATCGACGCGGCCGGCCACGCCTACGGCGCCGCCAGCCAGCAGTACCTCGACACCGTCGCCCGCGTCGACACCCTGGTCGGCCAGCTCCTGACCGCCGTCAAGAACCGCCCGACGTACGCCCAGGAGAACTGGAAGATCCTGGTCACCACCGACCACGGCCACACCGACTCCGGCGGCCACGGCGGCTCGACCATCCAGGAGCGCGGCACCTTCGTCATCGCCAAGGGCGCGGGCATCCCGGCCGGCTCCGTACGCGCCGACGTGCGGCTGACCGACGTCGCGGCCACCGCGCTCGCCCAGGTCGGCGTGAGCGGCTCCGGCCTCGACGGCGTCCCGCTGAACGCCCCGGACGACGACCCGTTCGACACGCTGCGCCCGAACCTCCTGGCCCGGGTGGACGAGACGGGCATCCCGGCCGCGGTGAAGGGCTTCACGCACACCCCGCCCGCCGGCTGGTCCGTCGACAACTCCAGGATGGGCGCGGGCGGTGTCACCGAGTGGGCCGGCTGGGCGTTCGCGACCGACGAGTTCTGGAGCCAGTCGCAGCGCGACCAGTGGCGCGAGCTGAACGTCCGCTCCCGTGACGTCTTCGCCGTCGCCGACTCCGACGAGTGGGACGACAAGAGCCACACCGGCACCTTCGACTCCACCCTCGTCACCCCCAAGTGGACGGTCGCGGGCGGCAGTACGCGCACCCTGACCTTCCAGACCCACTACCGCCACGAGGCCGGTCAGACCGCCCAGGTCCTGGTCTCCTACAGCGGCGCCGCCCCGACCGTGGTGAAGACCTACACCGCCGACGCGGTCGCCAAGGCCGAGTCCCTCGCCCTCCAGGTTCCGGCCGGCGCCACCGACGTCCAGGTCCGTTTCCGCTACAGCGGCGACAACAACTGGTTCTGGACCGTCGACAACGTCCGCCTGGGCTGACCCTTCCCCGTGGTCCGGGTCCGGGCTGTGGACGCCCAGGACGTCCACGGCCCGGCCCCGATAGGGTGGTAGAGACCAGAGGTCGCAGGTCACCGAGAGCGGAGAACAGTCCAGTGGCAGAGCGCAAGCCGATCGAATCCTGGCTCACCGACATGGACGGGGTCCTCATCCACGAGGGCACCCCGATCCCCGGCGCCGATGCCTTCATCAAGCGGCTGCGCGAGTCCGGCAAGCCCTTCCTGGTGCTGACCAACAACTCGATCTACACCCCCCGCGACCTCCAGGCCCGGCTGCACCGGATGGGCCTCGACGTCCCCGTCGAGAACATCTGGACCTCGGCGCTGGCCACCGCGAAGTTCCTCGACGACCAGCGCCCCGGCGGCACGGCGTACGTCATCGGCGAGGCCGGCCTGACCACGGCCCTCCACGACATCGGCTACATCCTGACCGACCACGAGCCCGACTACGTCGTCCTGGGCGAGACCCGGACGTACAGCTTCGAGGCGATGACCAAGGCGGTCCGCCTGATCAACGCGGGCGCGCGCTTCATCTGCACCAACCCCGACGAGACCGGCCCCTCCACCGAGGGCCCGCTCCCGGCCACCGGCGCCGTCGCCGCGCTGATCACCAAGGCCACCGGCAAGAAGCCGTACTTCGCCGGGAAGCCGAACCCGCTGATGATGCGTACCGGCCTGAACGCCATCGGCGCGCACTCCGAGACCAGCGCGATGATCGGCGACCGGATGGACACCGACGTGCTGGCCGGTCTGGAGGCGGGCATGCAGACCTTCCTCGTCCTCACCGGCCTGACCACCGAGCAGGACACGGAGAAGTTCCCGTTCCGCCCCACCAGGACGGTCGCCTCGATCGCGGACCTGGTCGACCTCGTCTGACGCCGCCCACCGGCGTACGGCCGGACGGGCGTACCGCGTTTGGGGCGTACGGCTGACACGTACGGCGCCGCTCCGGATGCGCGGCGGCGCGCCGCGCGTGAATCTCCTTGTCGAGGAGGTTCACCATGCGCAGTGTTCCGATCGCTGTCCGCGCCACCGCGATGGCCGTCGCCCTGGCGGCATTCTCGGTGGTGACCGCGCCGATCGCCCTCGCGGGCGAGGAGGACCGCGGTGACCGCGGCGACCGCGGCGACCGCGGCAGCGTCACGGTCGACCCGAATCCGGCTCACCCCGGAGCGCAGGTCAAGCTGCGCGTCCAGGGCTGTGACGGCAACCGCGGAGCGGCCAAGTCCGCCGCCTTCGTGTCGGACGTCGACCTCTACGGCCGGGACGGCGGCCGCAGCCCGCTCTACGGCGACGCGATGATCAGCTCGCACGCCTCGCCCGGCTGGCACTCCGTCCGGGTGATGTGCGACGGCCACGAGAAGGTCAGCGGCTCCGTCCAGATCTCCGAGTACCGCCCGTCCCACCACGCCACGCCCGTCTGGCCGGTCCACGCGGGCGGCGGCGGCATGTCCGCCGAGCTCGCGGCGCAGTCGGCCAAGAAGGCCCATGGCACCGGCGGTCCGGGACTGCCGCACACGGTGATCGGCGCCGTCCTCGCCGCGGTCGCCACCCTGGCCGTCGCGGGCCGGGCGCTGGCCCTGCGCCGCCGCCGCAGCGGTGAGTGAGGCCGGTGAAGGCCGGTGAGTGAGGACAAGGGCTCCGCCGGCGGCCGGCTGCTGACCTTCACCGCCTGGGCGGTGCTGGTGCTCGGCCTGTGGCTGTGGGGCCGCCAGCTCACCGTGGCGCCGGCCCCGCCCGCCGGTCAGGCCGGCGGGTCGGTGGGTCCGGGGCTGCCGGCCGCGCACGCCCCGCTTGCCGCGGCCCCGCCCCAGCGCGTCGACGTGCCCTCCATAGGCATCCAGGCTCCGGTGATATCCCGGGACCTGGACAAGGACGGGGCCATCGAGCCGCCCCCGTACGACCAGCCGGGCACGGTGGGCTGGTGGGGCCGGGGAGCCCAGCCGGGAACGGCCGGGACGGCGCTGATGGTGGGGCACGTGGACACCCGGTCCAAGCCGGCGGTGTTCTACGGCCTGAGCACGGCGCAGCCGGGCGACAAGGTACGGGTGGTGCGGACGGACGGTTCGGTCGCCGAGTTCACGGTCGAGGACGTACGGGTCTACGAGCGCGCGGCCTTCGACGCGCACAAGGCCTACGGCCAGCGGGTGCGGGGCCGCGCGGAGCTGCGGCTCGTGACCTGTGGGGGCTCCTACGACAAGGCGGCCAAGGAGTACACGGCGAACGTGGTGGTCTCCGCCTACCTGACGGGCGTGGGAGCCCGCCCGGGCGCGCCCGGTACCGCCGCCTGAGCGGAGAACGAAGAAGCCCCCCGCAGCTTTCGCTGCGAGGGGCTTCCTCCGTCTGTGCGCCGCCAGGGACTCGAACCCCGGACCCGCTGATTAAGAGTCAGCTGCTCTAACCAACTGAGCTAGCGGCGCTTGCTGACAGGGAAAACTCTACCCCACCTCCAGGGGTGCCCGTGACCAGCCACGCCCGCCTTGTCCGATTAACCCATGTTTGACGGGTTTATCGTGCACGATATGTCTGCGCGTGCCGCATCTGATGCTTTATCAGGTGCGGCTCCGGTCGACCAGTGGACCAGTGGACGAGTGGACGAGCAGGGGAGTGGACGGAACCGCATGACGATGCAGCCTCCGACGCATGTGCAGATGCCGATGCCCGGTTTCGAGGAGTACGAGCCCGCGGGCGACTGCGTGTGCCGGGGCTGCGCCCAGCGCCGCCGCGCCCTCGCCCGCGCGCGGGCCATACCGCTCCGGGACGGGGGGCACCCGGCCGTACGCGGCGCCCGCCGGGCGCTGGTGCTGGCCACCGCCGCGGGAGTGGTCCTGGGCGGCGGCAGTGCGACCGCGGTGGCCGTGGCCACCCCTGTCCCGGGGCCGGGGCCGGCGGCCCTGGACGACCCGAGCTCCCCGCAGGGTGCCCGGACCCCGCTGCACGGCCCGAAGGGCGGGCCGGTGGGCAAGCCCGGCGCTCCCGCCAAGCCCGGCGCGGTACGGCGGATCGACCGCGCGACGATCATCAACCGGGCGAAGCTGTGGCTGGACGCGGAGGTCCCGTACAGCATGTCCGAGTACTGGACGGACGGGTACCGGCAGGACTGCTCGGGCTACGTCTCCATGGTCTGGAACCTCGGCTCGAACGAATGGACCGGCAGCCTCGACAAGTTCGCCACCAAGATCACCAAGGATGAGCTGCTGCCGGGGGACATGCTCCTCTTCCACAACCCGGCGGACCCCAACAACGGCTCGCACGTGGTCATCTTCGGCGGCTGGGTCGACTCGACGCACACGCACTACGTCGCCTACGAGCAGACGCGCCCGAACACGCGGAAGCTGGCCACGCCCTACGGGTACTGGAGCAACGCGACGAAGTACGTCCCGTACCGGTTCAACGGGGTGCCCGCCGGCATCCTGCCGGAAGCCCCGGACGCCCAGCCGCCGGCGGGCTCCAAGCCGGGGGACGCGACGGTCTTCCCCGGCGCGGACAAGTTCGGCCCCGGCGCCACCAACGACCATGTGGCCCAGCTCGGCCGGATGCTGATCGAGCGCGGCGCGTACCGGTTCTACCCCAAGGGGGTGGCCGACCGGACGTGGAGCGACCACGACAAGCTCGCCACCGCCGCCTTCCAGCGCGCGCAGGGCTGGACGGGCGCGGACGCCGACGGCATTCCGGGCGCGCACACCTGGAAGCTGCTCGTCGAGAAGCAGGGCAAGAACATCCCGCCGACGGTCGCTGCCGCGCCGGGACCGGGCGGCGTACGGGCCTACCCGGGCGCCGCGGTGTTCCGCGCGGGCCCGTCGCACGAGGCCATCAGGGCCCTCGGCCGTCAGCTGGTGAAGAAGGGCTTCGGCAAGTACTACACATCCGGTCCGGGCCTGCGCTGGAGCGAGGCCGACCGCCGCAACGTCGAGGCCTTCCAGCGCGCGCAGGGCTGGACCGGGGCCTCGGCCAACGGCTACCCGGGCCCGGAAACCTGGCGCCGGCTGTTCGCATGACGGAGGTAACGATGTTCCCCACGCGCACCACTTCGACGACGGGCACCCTCCGCGTGCCGCCGGCGGCCGCTCCGGCGGCGGTCCGGGCGGACCCCACACCCGCGCCCGCCTCCGCCCCGGCGCCGGAGCCCGCTTCCGCACCCGCGCCCCGTTCCGTGGGGGCCGCGCAGCCGGTGCCGACGCCCGCCCCTGCCCCGGCCCCCGTCCCCGCGCCGGATCCGATGCCCGTGCCCGTCCCGGAGCCCGCTTCCGCGCCTCATTCCGAGTGGGCCGCGCAGCCGGTGCCCGCGCCCGCACTGGAGCCGGTGCACGCGGCCGTGGCCGTCGCGGTGCCGCGCGAGGCCGTCCCGCCGGGCCCGCCGCCGGCCCTGGTGGGCAGCCCGGCCGCGGCGGAGCACGCCGTCGCCGCCGAGACCTCGTTCGGCTGGGCCGCGGCGCCGCCCGCCCGCCCGGCGCCCGAGCCGCCGCACGGCTGGGAGGTGCCGGCGGCCCGGGCCCACCCGTACGACGAGGGGGACCAGGGCGCCACCGACCCGGCGGCCGCCGTGAGCCTGGACATCCCGCACCCGCAGGACGCGGAGCCCCCCGCCGGGGTGGCCACCCTGCGCCTGCGGACCGCCGGGGCCGGGGCCGAGGCCGAAGCGGTGGCCGAGCCCGAGCCCGCTCCCGTGGACGCGGCGCCGCCGCCGCACTTCGGCATCCCCGAGCCCGAACCGATGGCCGCCTTCGAGCCCGAGCCCGAGCCCGAGCCCGAATCAGGGCCCGAGCCCGCGGCACCGCACTCCGGTATCCCCGGGCCCGGACCGGTCGAGATCGTCGCCCAGGCGGTGGCCCGCGGCCTGGACGAGGGCGCCGCCGCGCCGGACCTGCCGCGCCCCGGAGCCGCCCAGCGGGGCGCGTCGGTCACGCAGGTGCCGGTGCACCTCCCGTTCCGCGGTACGCAGCAGCTTCCGGCGGCCCCCGCCCCCGCCCCGGCCCCCGCATCCGCGGCCACCGCGCCCGCATCCGCGGCCACCGCGCCCGCCGCCCGTGCCCCGCGCCCCGCCCCCGGCCGCCGGGTCCCGCGCGGCGACGACCGGCTCCGGGAGCACCGCGGCCCGGTGCTGCCCGGCTGGGTCGGCGTGGCCGTCGGCGGGATCGCCCTCGCCGGCTGCGTGGCCGTGCTCTGGCGGGCCGGGGTCGTCCCCGCCCCCTTCGTGGCGGCTTTCGGCGCGGCCCCCCGCGCCTACCACGGCCTGCGCGCCACCCACTGGCCGCCGCTCGCCTTCCTCGGCATCGTCGCCCTCGTGTCGCTCGGCGGACTCGGCCGGTCCCGCACCGGCCACGCCTGGGTGCTCACCCTCTTCGGCCGCTACCGCGGCACGGTCCGGCGTACCGGCCTGACCTGGGTGAGTCCCCTGCTCCTGCGCCGCCGGATCGACGTACGCTTGCGGCACTGGCGCAGCGACCCGATGCCCGCCGTGGACTCGGGCGGCCTCGCCCTCCAGGTCGTGGTCCAGGTCGTCTGGCAGGTCAGGGACACCGCACGCGCCACCCTCGCCGTCGAGGACCACACGGAGTACCTCGCCGAGCAGGTCGAATCGGCGATGGCCCGCGTGCTGTCGCAGCTGCCCGCCGACGCCTTCCACGAGGACGCCCCGACCCTGCGCGACGCCGAGGCGGTCGGTGACGCGCTGACCCGGATGCTGGCGGCCGAGACCGAGGCGGTCGGGATCGAGGTGTTCTCGGCCCAGCCGACGCGGATCGAGTACGCGGCCGAGGTGGCCGAGGCCATGCGCCGCCGCAGGGTCGCGGCGATCGACGCCAAGCACCGGGACACCGTGCTGACCTCGGTCGTGGACGCCGTGGACGACACCGTCCACCGGCTGACCTCCCGTGGGCTGGTCGAGCTCGACGACTACGAGCGCAAGGCGCTGGTGAAGGACCTCACGGTCGCCTTCTACACGGGCCGCGCCGAGTAGGGGGTCCGGCGGGGCCGGGAGCGCGGGAGCGCGGGAGAACGGGTGGCCGGAAGGTAACGGACCACCCGTTTTCCCATTGGTATGGACATGGCCAACTCTCGTCAATAATCTGGGACTTGGTCTAGACCTAATCCCCACACGCGCGCGCTCTCACCGAACTCCCCCCACGTTCAAGGAGCATCATGCGTCCCATCCGCATGCCCGGAATCCCCAGGCGGGCCGGCGTCGCCGCGCTCGGCCTCGGCCTCGTCGCCGGGATCACCCTCGTCAGCGCCCCCACCGCCAGCAGCCACGGCTACACCGACACCCCGATCAGCCGCCAGAAGCTCTGCGCCAACCGGACCGTCTCCGACTGCGGCGCGATCCAGTGGGAACCGCAGAGCGTCGAGGGCTTCAAGGGGTTCCCGGCGGCCGGTCCCGCCGACGGCAAGATATGTTCCGGCGGGCTCTCCCAGTTCTCCGAGCTCGACAACCCGCGCGGCGGCACCTGGCCCACCACCAAGGTGACCAGCGGGCAGAGCTACTCCTTCCGGTGGCAGTTCACCGCCAACCACTCCACCACCGACTTCAAGTACTACGTCACCAAGGACGGCTGGACCGGCACCAAGGCCCTCACCCGCGCCGACCTCGAACCCCAGCCCTTCCTCGCCGTCGCCTACAACGGCGCCCGCCCCGCCATGACCACCGTCCACCAGGGCGCCATGCCGAGCGGGAAGACCGGCCGGCACCTGATCCTGGCCGTCTGGACCGTCAACGACACCCCGATGGCCTTCTACGCCTGCTCCGACGTTCAATTCTGACGATACGTCAGCTACCCTCCGGCGGCATGCGGACGACGACTGCACCCGAAACCGTCGCGGATCTCATAGCGCGCCAATGGGGCGAGCACCGGCCCGGGCTGATGTACGAGGACGACGCCGAACGGCACGTCCTCACCCGTCACCGGACCGCCCAGGAGGCCGCCGCGCGCGCCGCGCTCCTCGTCGACCTCATGCCCCCGGGGGCCGAGCCGCACCTCGGGGTCCTGCTCGACAACACGCCCGAGTTCCCGTTCTGGCTCGGCGCGGCGGCCCTCGCCGGGGCCGCCGTCGCCGGGATCAACCCCACCCGGCGCGGCCCCGAGCTGGCCCGCGACATCCTGCACACCGACTGCCGGATCCTGGTCACCGAGCGCGCCCACCTGCCGCTGCTGCGCGGCCTCGACCTGCCCGGCGTACGCATCCTGGTCACCGGCACCGAGGAGTACGAGGCCCTGCTCGCCCCCTACGCGGCCGCCAAGCCCGGCGAGGCCGCACTGCGGACCCCCGGCCCGGATTCCCGCCTCCTCCTCTACTTCACCTCCGGCTCCACCGGCGCCCCCAAGGCCGCCATCTGCAGCCAGGGCCGCCTCGCGGCCGCCGGAGCCGCGCTGGCCCGCCAGTTCACCGTCACCCCGGACGACGTCCACTACATCTGCATGCCGCTCTTCCACGGCAACGCCGTCATCGCCGACTGGCTGCCGGCGCTCGTCGGAGGGGCCCCGGTGGCGCTGCGCCGCCGCTTCTCGGCCTCCGCGTTCCTGGACGACGTACGGGCCTACGGGGCCACGTACTTCACCTACGTCGGGCGGGCGATCCAGTACCTCCTGGCCACCGAACCCCGCCCCGACGACCGCTCCCACCCCCTGCGGCTCGGCTTCGGCACCGAGGCCGGGGCGGTGGACGCGGCCCGCTTCGCCGAGCGCTTCGGCGTCCGGCTGGTGGAGGGCTACGGAGCCACCGAGGGCGGCGCCTCCGTCCAGCGCACCCCGGACACCCCGCCGGGCGCCCTGGGCCGGGCGGGCGCGGGCGACGACCTGGCGGTGATCGACCCGGCCACCGGCGCGGAATGCCCGCCCGCCGTCCTCGACCCCGACGGGCGCCTGCTCAACGGATCGGCGGCGATCGGCGAACTGGTCAACCGGGGCCGGAGCCTCTTCGAGGGCTACTGGCGCAACCCCGGCGCGGAGGCCGACCGCACCCGCGACGGCTGGTACTGGACGGGGGACCTCTTCTTCCGCGACGAGGCGGGCTACCTCTACTTCGCGGGCCGCACCGACGACCGGCTGCGCGTCGACAGCGAGAACCTCGCCGCGGCGGTGATCGAGAACATCCTGGCCCGCTGGGAGGGCGCGGCGGCGGTCGCCGTCTACGCCGTCCCGGACGAGGTGGCGGGAGACCAGGTCATGGCGGCCCTCGCCCTCCGGGAGGGCGCGGCCTTCGACCCGGCCGCCTTCGCGGCCTTCCTCTCCCTCCAGCAGGACCTCGGCACGAAGATGGCCCCGCGCTACGTCCGCGTCGTCACGGCCATGCCGACCACGGCGACGAACAAGATCCACCGGGTCTCCCTCCGCCGCGAGGGCTTCCACTGCGACGACCCGGTCTGGCACCGCACCCCGGCCGGGTGCTACCGCCCCCTGGACGAAGCCGCCCTGGCCGCCCTCCTCGCGACCTACGAGGCCCAGGGCCGCTCCGGCCTGCTGCGACGTCCGGGGACACCCCCCGCCCGGAACGACCGGCCGGGCGCCGGGGACGCCGGGGACGCCGAGGCCGCGAGCGGGACGTGACCCCGTCGGGGCTCAGTCGCCCGCCCGCACCACCGGGATCCACAGCTCCGCGTCCGCGTGCGTGCCGTCCTGCGACACCCGCGTGCGCGAGAGCGACGGACCCGGGCGGCTCCGGTACGGGTTCGACGGGAACCACTGCGTGTACACGTCCCGCCACAGGTACTGGACCGCCAGCGGGAACTCACCCGAGGACTCGAACACCGCCCACGTCCCCGGCGCGACGTCGAGGCTCTCCGAAGCCCCCGGCACGTCCTCGTCGCTCGTCACCCCGTGGAAGTAGTCGAGTTCGGTGCCTTCGGCGTCCTGCGCGGAGTGGTTGCCGACCACGGCCAGGACACCGCCCGGCTCCCCGGACGCGCATGCCTCCCACCGCTCCAGCGTCTCCCTGCCGATGCTTTTGACGAACTCCACGATGGCCGGGTTCATCCCCTCGTAGACCAGCGGGACCCGTGTCCCCCTGCCCACGAGCCTGAAACCGTCCTTCTCCACCACCCGGTAGCGCATGCTGCTTCTCCCTTCGACGATCAACCGGAAGGACATCCGGGGCTGGGAGTGCAGCGCCGCACCCGTCCGCCGCGCCTCGCCGGGGCCGACCCCGTGCATGGCGCGAAAAGCCCGCGCGAACGCCTCGCCCGAGCCGTACCCGTACCGCACCGCGACATCGAGCAGCGTCCGCCGCCCGGCGAGCACCTCGGCCCCCGCGAGCGTCAGCCGCCGTCGGCGGACGTACTCGGAGAGCGGGATGCCCGCCAGTGCGGAGAACATCCGCCGGAAGTGGTACTCCGACGTCATGGCGATACGCGCCAGCTCAGCGGTGTCGACGGGCTCGTCGAGGTGCTCCTCGATGTGGTCCATGGCCTGATTCAGCCGCTCCAGCACGTGTGGCCGTCCTTCCCTTGCCGATCTCCACGCTAGGGAGGTTCCACTGTGCCGGACCCGACTTCCTGTGCCCGGTGCGGTCGGGTCGCCCCGCACGTCCCCGCACGTCCCCGCGGGGCCGCGCGCCGCGCGGGGGTAGGCCGGCGCCGCCCTCGGCCGCGCCCTGCCCGCTCCCCGCGAGCGGCTCTCCGCGTACCTCCGCGGGCCATGGTTTTGAGCACCCCTGAGGACCGGGTAGTATTTTCTCTGTCAGCAGGCGCCGCTAGCTCAGTTGGTTAGAGCAGCTGACTCTTAATCAGCGGGTCCGGGGTTCGAGTCCCTGGCGGCGCACCTGTCCTTCGGGCGGTTTCCGGTCTCACCGGCAACCGCCCGAAGTGTTTTCCGGGCCCGTCGGCGTCACTGGCGTCACCGGCGCCGTCCGCTCTCCCACCTCACAGCGTGAGCGACAGCAGCAGCGGCGCGGCCTTCCGGTTCAGGGTGTCCGCAGCGGCCCGAAGCCGGTGCGCGTGCTCGACCGGCATCGACAGGGCCAGGCAGCCCACCGAGGCCCCGGCTGTGATCGGCACCGCCGCGCAGACCGTGCCCACGGCGTATTCCTGCAGGTCCAGCATGGGTACGGTGGCGGGCTGGGCGTCCAGCTTCGAGAACAGGATCCGCTCGTTCACGATCGTCTTCGACGTGAGCCGGGCGATCTTGTGCCGGGACAGGTGGTCACGCCGCCCGTTCAGGTCGAGCTGCGTCAGCAGACACTTGCCGACCGCACTGGCGTGCGCGGCGGAGCGGAAGTCGACCCACTCGTGCACCTTCGGGGTGCGGGGACTGTCCGCGAACTGTGTGATCCTGACCTCGCCGTCCACGTACCGGCTGATGTACACGGCCGCGCCGACCGAGTCGCGCAGCCGGTCCAGGGTCTCCTGGAGCTTGTCGGTCAGCGCCTGCTGCCGGTCGATGCCGGAGCCGAGCAGGACGAGGGAATCCCCTATGGCGTAGGCGCCGTCGGACACCTGCAGGACATATCCCTCCCGGCGCAGCATGAGCAGCATCGGAGCGAGATGGGCTGCGGGCAGGCCGGTCTCACGCGCGATCTGCACGTCCGTCACACCACCGGTGTGACGCGCGATCGTTTCGAGTACGCGCAGTGCGTACTGCACCGAGTGGAACGGCGCGGTCGGCTCGGGCTTCAGCGCCACGGTTTCCCCCTAGCAGGTTGTTACCGCTTGCCCTACCACGATAGCCATCAAGAGGCGCATGTGGAGCGCCTGTTGGAGAGATTGCTGGCTCAATCATGACTGTCTGCCTGGATCTACTCCACTGGCATATGCCAGTGGCATGCGCGCCACCCCGATCCACCGGGAATGCGCGGCGGCCGCCCACGGTTCGAAGTCTTCGTACGGTGTCGCACTGATGTCGTACGCACGGGAGAACGAAACGGGAGCGACGATGAGTGACGCAGGGGACGACGTACAGGGCGGCGCGAGCGGGGGCGGCGGGGCGAACCGGAACGTGAACGGGATCCGCGCCACCGCCCGGGGCCGGGCGACCGTACCGCTCTCCGTCCTGGACCTCGTCACGGTCGGTGCCGGCAGCACCGCCCACGCCTCCCTCCGTACGAGCGTCGAGATCGCCCGCCTCGCCGAGTCCCGCGGCTACCACCGCCACTGGGTCGCCGAGCACCACTCCATGCCCGGCGTCGCCAGCTCCTCGCCCGCCGTGATCCTGGCGCACCTCGCCGCGCACACCTCCCGCATCCGGCTCGGTTCCGGCGGGGTCATGCTGCCCAACCACGCCCCGCTCGCCGTCGCCGAGCAGTTCGGCACCCTGGAGGCGCTCGCCCCGGGCCGGATCGACCTCGGACTCGGCCGCGCCCCGGGCACCGACGGCCGCACCGCCGCGGCGCTGCGCGGACCCGGGCGCCTCGACGAGGCCGCGGACGAGTTCCCCCGAAGGCTCGCGGAGCTCACCCGCTTCCTCGACGACGACTTCCCCGACGGGCATCCGTACGCCCGCGTGCACGCCGTACCGGGCCCGGTCCAGGGCCCCACCGGCCGGCCGCCGCTGTGGCTGCTCGGCTCCTCCGGCTTCAGCGCCCGCCTCGCGGGCGAACTCGGCCTGCCCTTCGCCTACGCCCACCACTTCTCGGCGGCGGGCACCCTGCCCGCGCTCGACCTCTACCGCCGGAGCTTCCGCCCCTCGGCCGTCCTCGACGCCCCCTACGCCGTCATCGGCGTCTCGGCGCTCGCCGCCGACACCGAGGCGCAGGCCCGCGCCCAGGTGCTGACGGGGGCGCTGTCGATGCTGCGCCTGCGCACCGGACGGCCCGGCCTGATCCCGACACCGGAGGAAGCGGCGGCGTACGACTTCGCCCCGCAGGAGCGGGAGTTCGTGGACGGCTGGCTCGCGAACGTCGTCCACGGCACGTCCGACGAGGTCCGCACCGGGCTGGACGATCTGGCGAAGCTGACGGGCGCGGACGAGCTGATGCTCACCGCCAACGCCCACAGCGGGGCGGCCCGGTTGCGCTCCTACGAGCTCGTCGCGGATGCGTACGGCATGCCGGTGGAGGCGCCCCCCGCCGATTGACGGTGTGCGAACGGCGTTTGGCTGGTTTGTTGCCGAAACCTTGCGCGGAGCTGCCTGAAGGCAGCCTTAAACCGCTCGTCACCCGGGGTGGCGAGCGGTTTCTGGTGTGCGCTCAAGTCTCTGACTTGGGGAAATAGCGCGGGAGTGGTCTAGTCCTTCTTTGGTCCGAACCATTGACGCGGGGGTGGAGTGATCGCTATCACTTCTCTCACCCGAACCGCTTGATCTCCCCTCCCACCCCCACGGAGACAGCTCATGCACATCCGTAAACCTCTCATCGCTGCCGCCGCCACGGCCGCGCTGGCCGCCGGAGCGCTGGCCTCCTTCGCGGGACTCGGCACCGCCCAGGCCGCCGACGCCTCGGCCGGCGCCGCGGCGGGCGGCGTCCGTATCGCCTACTACGACCAGTGGAGCGTGTACGGCAACGCCTTCTACCCCAAGCACCTCGACACGCGTGGCATAGCGGGCAAGCTGGACGTCATCAACTACTCGTTCGGCAACATCCACCCCACCAACCTCACCTGTTTCGAGGCGAACAAGGCGGCGGGCGACGACAACAACCCCAACGCCGGGGACGGCGCGGGCGACTCGTACGCCGACTACCAGAAGTCCTTCAGCGCCGCGGACAGCGTCAGCGGGGTCGCCGACAAGTGGGACCAGCCGATCGTCGGCGTCTTCAACCAGTTCAAGCAGCTGAAGGCCAAGTACCCCCACCTGAAGATCAACATCTCGCTGGGCGGCTGGACCTACTCCAAGTACTTCAGCGACGCGGCGAAGACCGACGCCTCCCGCAAGAAGCTCGTCTCCTCCTGCATCGACCAGTACATCAAGGGCAACCTCCCGGTCGAGGGCGGTTACGGCGGCCAGGGCGTCGCGGCCGGCATCTTCGACGGCATCGACATCGACTGGGAGTACCCGGGCTCGTCCGGCGGCCACCTCGGCAACCACTACGCCCCCGAGGACAAGCAGAACTTCACGCTCCTGCTCAAGGAGTTCCGCGAGCAGCTCGACGCCTACGGCCAGGCCAACGGCGGCAAGAAGTACATGCTGACCTCGGCGCTCCCGGCCGGCCAGGACAAGATCAAGTACATCGAGACGGACAAGATCGGCGCGTACCTCGACTACGCGAACATCATGACGTACGACATGCACGGCGCCTGGGACAGTGACGGCCCGACGTACCACCAGTCCCCGCTGTACTCCCCGGCGGGCGACCCGACCGACCCGATCGCGCCGGGCACCCAGAAGTACAGCATCGACAACGCGATCGACTCCTGGATCGACGGCAACCCGGCCTACGGCATCACCGGCGGCTTCCCCGCCAACAAGCTGACGCTGGGCTACGAGTTCTACTACCGCGGCTGGAAGGGCGTCCCCGCCGGGGCGAACAACGGCCTCGCCCAGTCCGCGACCGGCGCCTCCGGTGCCCGGCCCACCAGCCAGCAGGCCGGTATCGCCAACTACAAGGAGCTCGGCGGCCTCGTCGACAACGCCGCGACCAGCTTCTGGGACGACCAGGCCAAGGCCTCGTACTTCTACAAGGACGGCGAGTTCTTCACCGGCCTCAACCAGAAGTCCATCCAGGCCCGGGTCGACTACGGCAAGCAGCGCGGCCTGGCCGGCGCGATGATGTACTCCCTGCTCGGCCTGGACAACAACACCACGCTGCTGAACCAGATCTCGGACGCCCTCGGCGGCACCACCGTCCCGCCGACCACCCCGCCGACGACGCCTCCGACCACTCCGCCCACGACCCCGCCCACCACGCCCCCGACCACCCCGCCGACCACGGGCTGCGGCTCGACCCCGGCGTACGTCGCGGGCACGGTCTACACCGGTGGCAACGAGGTCTCCCACAACGGCCGCAAGTACAAGGCCCAGTGGTGGACGCAGAACGAGACGCCGGGCACCACGGGTGAGTGGGGTGTCTGGAAGGACCTCGGCGCCTGCTGATCTCCCCCCACCCCGCGCCGAGCGACACCTCCGCCCCGCCCCCTCGCCCGGGGCGGGGCGGAGGCGTTTCACCCGGGCGCAACCCGCCCTTCGGCCTCGTGGCGGTGCACCTGCCCGATGACGCCGTGCAGCAGGGTGCGTGCGCGGGCGATCTCGCCGGTGGGGATGCCGGCGGTCAGCACGCGGCGACCGTCCGCCCCGAGGCCGGCGGCTTTCCCCACCTCGCCGAGGCCCTCCGCGCGGACCTGTACCTACTACGGAGCCGACGGCGACAGCTACGTCGAGGCCTACCCGGCGGTCGAGGTCCGGATCTGACGATTCCGACCCCGGAGCGTAGGGGAGTCGTTACGCTCGGCCGCAGGCCGAATCCGGCCCCGACCCGCGTTTGCATGGGGGTGACCGTCCCTTGGTCCAGGCCCGCGACATCGATCCCAGCGCCTCGCCGCTGGACTACTACAGCTACGAGCTGCGCCGGCTGAGGGAAGAAGCGGGCCTGAAACAGGCACAGCTCGGCGCGATCATCTTCTGCACGGGCTCCCTGATCGGCATGATCGAGAACGGCAAGCGGGTCCCGACGCGCGACTTCTCGGAACGGGTGGACGCGGCCCTCGGCACGGACGGGCACTTCTCCCGCCTGGTGGGCCTGGTCCTGCGGAGCGTGCTCCCCACGTGGTTCCAGGCTTTCGCCGAGATGGAGGCCCGGGCGACGTTCATTTCCACGTTCCAGGCGCAGGTGGTCTACGGGCTACTGCAGACGGAGGCGTATGCGAAGGCTCTGGTGAGCGTGGAGTTTCCCGACCGCGCTGACGAGATCGCGGCGGCCCGAATGGAGCGTCAGCGCATCCTGATGCGTGAGGAGCCACCGGTGCTGCTGGTGGTGCTGGATGAGGCGCTGCTGCACCGAAACGTCGGCGGCCGTGAGGTCATGCGCAACCAGCTGGCCCACCTCTTGAGCTTTGCCGACAGGCCGTGGGTGCAGATTCAGGTGATGCCCTTCTCCGTCGGTGAACACACCGGCATGACGGGATCGTTCACCCTCCTTCGCTTCGATGGCGATCCCGACCTCTTCTACACGGAGAGCTATGACTCAGGGCATATGACGGCCAACGCGAAAGTGATCAAGGAGCGCTCCGTCGGATACGCTCGCTTGCAAGCCGATGCCCTTTCGCCAGCGGCCTCGGCCCTTCTGATCGCGCGCGTAATGGAGGAACGGTATGGGCACCAATCTGAACCTGACGGCCGTGCCGTGGCGTAAGTCGTCGTACAGCAGCACCAACGGCGGCGAGTGCGTCGAGTGCGCCCCGCTCGGCACCGCCGCCTGGCGCAAGGCCTCGTACAGCAGCACCAACGGCGGCGACTGCGTCGAGGTGGCCGCACAGCCCTGCCTGGTCGCCGTCCGCGACTCCAAGAACCCCGAAGGCCCCGCCTTCACCGTCGCCCCCGAGGCATTCACCGCCTTCGTCCGCAGCCTCTGACCGTACGCCGGAGCGGCAGCCCCCTCGGCGGGGGCTGCCGTAGGCGGTCCGCCCCGGCCGGGCAGTGGCCGGGGGCGGACCGCGGTCTCAGGGGTCAGACCTGGAACTGGCCGACCGTGATGAAGTAGCGGAGCTCCTCCGGGGTGCCGTCCACGACCTTCTGGGCCGCCGCGTACAGGGCGGCGCTGATGCCGGGGCGGGCCATGATCACGCCCACGGCGACGCGGTCGTCTTCGGCCTGGGCCAGACGCAGGCCGGTCTTCAGGAAGGCGGTCCGGTCGGCCGGGGTGCCGTCCATGGCCTTGTTGGCCTCGCGCTTGACGGCCTTGCCGGTGGCCGGGTTGGCGAACACGATCTTGGCGATGGCGACGCGGTTGTCCTCGTCCTGGGCGATCGCCAGACCGGTCTTCAGGAAGGCGGCGCGGTCTGCGGCGGTGCCGGTGAAGGCCTTGATGGCTTCGCGCTTGACGGCCTTGCCCGAGGCCGGGTCGCCGTAGATCGTGGCGATGGCGACGCGGTTGTCCTCGTCCTGCGCGATCGCCAGGCCCGTCTTCAGGAAGGTGCGCACGTCCTCGATGGTCCCGTCGAGGGCCTTGTTGGCTTCCCGGATGACGGCCTTGCCCGGCTTGGCGGCCAGGATCCGGCCGACGGCGACGCGCAGGTCGTGGTCCGACATGGTGTCGTACGGCGACTCCCCGGCGGTGACCGCGGCGACCTTGGCAGGGGCGGCGGCCGAGCCGGCGGCCAGGGCCGGCGTGGCGAGGAGCAGGGCCGGGGCCAGGGCGCCGACGGTCAGGGCGAGTGCGGTACGGGTGAGCTTCATGATGGTTTCCCCCATAGATCAAAGAAGTTGGTCAAGGGCCTTCGCCCCCGAATGCGGCCGGCGTACGAAGCCGGCGCCTGTCAGGCTCAGACCTGGAACTGGCCGACCGTGATGAAGTACCGGAGCTCCTCCGGGGTGCCTTCGATCGCCTTCACGGCCGCCGCGCGCAGGGCGTCGCTGAGGCCAGGGCGGGCGAGGATGCGGAAGGCTTCGACGCGGTCGTCCTCGGCCTGGGCCAGGCGCAGGCCGGTCTTGAGGAACGCGGTCCGGTCGGCCGGGGTGCCGTCGAGGGCCTTGTTGGCTTCGCGGGTCACGCCCTTGCCGGGCTTGCCGCCCAGGATGCGGAGGATGGCGACCATGTTGTCCTCGTCCTGGGCCTTCGCCAGGCCGGTCTTGAGGAACGCGATGCGGTCGGCCGGGGTGCCGTCGAGGGCCTTGTTGGCTTCGCGGGTCACGCCCTTGCCGGGCTTGCCGCCCAGGATGCGGAGGATGGCGACCATGTTGTCCTCGTCCTGAGCCTTCGCCAGGCCGGTCTTCAGGAAGGTGCGTACGTCCTCGGTGGTGCCGGCGAGGGCCTTGTGGGCCGCACTGGTGACGCCCTTGCCCGGCTTGCCGGCCAGGATGCGGTTGACCTCGGCGCGCAGTTCGGCGTCCGACATGGTGTCGTACGGCGACTCCCCGGCGGTGATCGCCGTGGCCTTGGCGGGCGCCGCCGCGGCCTGGCCGGCGGCGAGGGCCGGGGTGGCGAGGAGCAGGGCCGGAGCGAGTGCGCCGATGGCCAGGGCGAGTGCGGGACGGGTGAGTTTCATGGTGCTTTCCCCCACGGATCAAGGAACTTGGTCAAGAACCTTTGGCCCGAAGATCGTTACAAGGGGGATATGGCTTGTCCAACGCTGATAGGGGCCCTAGATGGCCCGAAAGCGGCGAAGTGGAACGGTTAGCGGGGGTGTTCCGCGCCCGGTCTGGTGCCGATCATCTCGGCGATCCGCTCCGGGGCCACCGCCCGCGAGTAGAGCCAGCCCTGACCCGTGTCGCAGCCCACCCGCCGCAGCCGTGCGGCCTGCCCGGCGGTCTCCACGCACTCCGCGGTCACCGTCAGGCCGAGCCGGTGCGCGAGCTGGACCAGGGCTTCCACGATGGTCTCGTCGGCCGGGTTGGGGTGCGTGCCCTCCTCGTAGCGGAATCCACGGACGAAGGAACCGTCCAGTTTCAGAACTGATACAGGCAGCCTGCTGAGGTAGGCGAGGTTCGAGTAGCCGGTGCCGAAATCGTCGATCGCGATCCGTACGCCCATGTCGCTGAGGGCCTGAAGTGCCTGGAGGGGACGGCCTGCCGAGCCCATCACCGCCGATTCCGTCAGCTCCAGCTGGAGCAGCTGCGGGGCGAGGCCCGTCTCGGCGAGGATCTCCGCGACGTCGCCCACCAGATCCGAGTCCCACACCTGGCGGACGGCGACGTTCACCGACACGAAGACGGGGGAGTCGCTGGGCTGCTCGATCTGCCAGCGGCGGGCCTGCCGGCAGGCGGTCCGCAGGACCCACTGCCCCAACTGGACGATGGACCCGTCCTCTTCGGCGATCCCGATGAACCGATTCGGCGTGAGTGTGCCGAATTGCGGGTGGTTCCAGCGCACCAGGGCCTCGACCCCGCGCACCGTGCCGCTCTCCAGGTCCACCAGCGGCTGGTACTCCAGCTCGAACTCCCCCCGCTCCACGGCCGGCCGGAGGGTGGAGGAGAGGGCCTGGCGGGTCATCCGGTGCGCGTTGCGCTCCGGGTCGAACAGCGTCCAGCGGGCCTTGCCGTCCGCCTTGGCCCAGTACAGGGTCGTGTCGGCGGCCTGCATCAGCCCGGTCGCCGAGGTGCCGGCCGCCGCGCGCTCCACGACCCCGATCGAGGCGGAGACCGACAGCCGCTGCCCGGCCAGGTCGAAGGGTTCCTGTACGGCGGAGAGCACGCTCCGCGCCAGGTCGGCGAGTTGTTCGGTGCCGGTGGAGTCCTCGACCAGGAGGGCGAACTCGTCGCCGCCGAGGCGTGCGACCAGATGTCCGCCAGTGCGCCCGTAGCCGGACTGGTCGGCGCACTGCGTCAGGCGGGCGGCGACAGCGGTCAGCAGCCGGTCGCCGACCCGGTGGCCGAGGGTGTCGTTGACGGCCTTGAACCCGTCGAGGTCCAGGTAGCACAGCCCGATCCGGCCGGTGCCGCCCCCGTGTTCGTACGAGGAGGCCTCCAGGGCGGCGGAGAGCCGCTCGAAGAACAGCGCACGGTTGGGCAGGCGTGTGACCGGGTCGTGCATCTGGAGGTGGCGCAGCCGGGCCTGGAGGTCGCGGCGGTCGCTGATGTCGGCCACCGACAGCAGGACGTCCCCGGTGCCGGGGACGGGTCCGAGGGTGACCTCGGTCCAGAGGGAGTGCCCGTCGGGGTGTTTGAGGCGGCGGGTGCAGCGCAGCCGTGCCTGCCGGCCGCGGAGCACCTCCTGGTAGGCGGCCCAGGTACGGGCCTCCGCGGCCAGGTCCACCAGGTCGGCGGCGGACCGGTGGACGAGCGTGTGGGGTTCGCTGCCGAGCAGCCCGGCGAAGGCCTGGTTGGCGGCGACCACGTAGCCCTCGCGGTCGACGACGGCCATGGCGAGGTGGGCCGCGTTGAAGGCGGCCCGGTAGTCGCGCAGGTCGGAGTCGGCGCGGTACGGCGACCCCGGCGTGGCCTGGGTGGCCGAAGTCGACGGCACTGCCGGCACTGCCGGGTGACGCTCCGTAATGGCCGATCGGATGCTGTCGGCCGCCGAACCGGTTCCTTCTGAGGTTCCGCTCACCGTTGGCTCCCGCAGTGTTCGTGAGTGTCCGCGCAGGAAAGTGTGCCGATCATAGAGGCTGGCGGACGGCCCTATCCAGCGGCGCCACCGGTTGAGACGGTTCAGTTCGCTGTGATGACGGCTCGTCGGCGTCAGGTCGGGCGATCGTTTCTGCGCGGCTCTGAACGTGCGGAGGCTTCCGCTGATCTCAGGTGATCGGTCGTGACGTTCTGTAGGCAGAGGCGTGAAGTTCGAGGGTCACCGACTTGCCGTATTAGTCACTCATGTGGGGCAGCGGAACTGGGCATTAGTAAGACAATCGCCTCAAGGTGGATGAACAGGTACGAATCCACCACCGGAGGTCGATGTGGCGCGACAGCAGACACCCGGGGGAGTGGAACGCTCCCGCGTCCGAAGTACCGCCGCGGCGCTCACCTCCCTGACGGCGCTCGCCGCCATGTCGCTCGTCGCCGGTCCCGCGGTGGCCGACTCCGGGGCCGGACCCTGCGCGCTCACCCGCACCTCGGCGCACCACTCCCTCGGCCTGGACACCTGGAACGGCGCCTACCCCAAGCCGGAACGCACGCTCAACGCCGTCATGGTCTTCCTCTCCTTCCCCGACCACCGCAGCGCCCTGACGACCGGGGAGATCGTCGGCGACTACTTCCCCGCCACCAGCGACTTCTTCGAGCAGGCCTCGTACGGGCGGTTCCGGCTGGTCCCGCACCCGCAGAAGCAGTGGATGCAGATGCCCAAGCCGTCCACCGCGTACGGCATAAAGCGCGACTGGGCCGCCTCGGACCGGGCGTCCTACCTGCGGGACGCGGTCGCCACCGCCGACGCCCAGGTGGACTTCCGCAAGTACGACGTCGTCTACTTCGTCGCCGACCCGGACGCGCCCGGAGTGGACTCCGATGCCACGAAGGTCGTCAACTTCGAGCACCCGATCGTCGCGGACGGCACGGAACTGCGGCGGATCGTCACCGTCTTCGAGCGCCACCCGCCGGACCGGAACGTCCTCGCCCACGAGACCGGGCACGTCTTCGACCTGCCCGACCTCTACCACCGGCCCACGGACGGCAAGGGGGACTGGGACACCTACGTCGGGGACTGGGACGTCATGGGCAGCCAGTTCGGCATGGCCCCGGACCTTTTCGCCTGGCACAAATGGAAGCTGGGCTGGCTGGACGCCTCCCAGGTGGACTGCGTGCAGTCGGGCTCCTCGATGCACACCCTGCAGCCGCTGGCCCAGGCGCCGCCGAGCGGCGGTACGGGCGGCACCCGGCTCGCGGTGATCCGTACGGGCCGCGGCAGCGCCATCGCCGTCGAGGCGCGGGGCTCGGCCGGCAATGACGGGGACACCTGCACGGAGGGCGTCCTGGTCTACCGGGTGCGCAACGAGGCCTCGTCGGGCGGCGGCCCGATCGAGGTCCTGGACGCGCACCCGTCGACGGAGGCGTGCTGGGACCGCTCGGTGTACCCGCCGCTGGCGGACGCGCCGATGGAGGTGGGCGAGACGTACACCGTGCCGGGAGAGCGGATCACCATCGAGGTGGCGGACCGCACCCGGTCCGGCGCGTACACGGTGAAGATCACGACATGACCGCGAGGCGCTCCGCGGGGCGCCCCCGGACAACGAAGAAGGCCCCCACTCGCGTGGGGGCCTTCTTCTGTCTGTGCGCCGCCAGGGACTCGAACCCCGGACCCGCTGATTAAGAGTCAGCTGCTCTAACCAACTGAGCTAGCGGCGCTTGTCTGACGTGGAAGACATTAGCAGGAGGATCCGCGGAACGAAAAATCGATATCCCCAGGTCCGGTCGGTGCGGGGCTGCGGGCCGCCCGTGCGAAGGCCCAGAGCAGGGCCTCGGGCCCGGGAAGCCAGGGCTCGCGCGCGTCGGGGGCCACGAGCCACCGGGACGGCCCGGGCGTGGCGGCCAGCGGCGGCACGGTGACGGCGTCGCCGCGGCCGTGGCACAGCGGCGCCGGGGCGGTCCGGGAGCCCCCCCACTCCTCCCACGCCAGCAGGGCGGGCAGTCGGTGGGCGGTGCCGGGTGCGGCGAAGAGCAGCATCCGGCCGCGGTGCACGGCGACCGGCCCGGAGCCGGGGCCCTCGGCCCAGAGCAGGTCCAGGACGCGGCGCCCGAGGACGAGCGGGACGTTGACGACGTCGAAGGGATCCCCGCAGGGCAGGGTGGCGGGCAGCCCGGGCCGCGCCTCCCACACCGCGAGGGTGCGCCGGGGCTGGGCGGCCGCGGAGGCGAGCCAGGCGGCTCCCTGCGGGGTGACGTGGGTGGCGGGCGCGGTGCGAGAGCGTTCGCCGCGCGCGTGGAGGGCGGTGCAGCCGGGAGCCGTCGTCAGCGTCGTCATATGCCACTGTCTACCCGCCGTAGCGAAGTAGTATCCCGGAGTTACCGGAAACCGGGACAGCGGAGCTGCCGTCGGAGTATGGTGCGCCGCGACCCGGACCCCTGGGGAGTGTCGTGCCGATCGGGCCGGGCTCGCGGGGTCCGGCCCGATCGGCAAGAGGCCCCCTACGGCGTGCCCGCGCCGCGCTGGAGGGTCTCGCCGAATTCGATCATCTTGAGGGCGTAGTCCTCGGTCCACTCCGCCTGCTCGGCGATCAGCGCCGGCGACAGCCGGTCGAACCGGCGGGGATCCGCCAGCTGGGCCGCCGCCAGGGCCTGGAACTCCACCGCCCGCTCCTGCGCGGCCCGGAAGGCCAGCGTCAGTTCGGTCGCACGGGTCAGCAGCTCCCGCGGGTCCTCGATCGACTCCAGGTCGAAGAAGTGTTCCGGGTCCGCCACGGACTCCGAGGGCTCGAAGAGCAGAGGCGCCGGCCGCAGCCGCCGCTCGGTCCGCTCGGGCTCTGCCATACGTGTCCTCCTGCTGCGCGTGCGACGTGATTCCGGGCCACCGTCCATTGTCCAACGCCACGCAAGACCCCTGCGCGACGGGCTGGAACACCCGTACGGCCGATGGGGCGCCCGAGCAGGCGGGTGGACTCGGGGGACGGGGGAGTCGTACAGGCGGTCGGCCGGGCGGTGGTCGGCGGTCACCCCGGAACCCACGTGCCCGTCGTCGGCGCGCTCCCGCGCCGACGACGGCGCGCGGGTCACACCGTGGCGGCCTCGGCGGCGCGCTTCTCCGCCAGTTCGGCGACGTCGTCCAGGACGCGGGCGAGCTCGCCCGCGAGCGCCTCCGGGGCCTGGAAGCCCTCGGGGCCGAGCAGCTTGGGGATGCCCGGGACCGCGACGGAGTGCTCGGCGGGCAGCATGCCCAGGCGGGTGAGGATCGGCAGCAGCATCTCTGCGGCCGGGACGCCGCCGGTGGGGCCGGCGCTGTAGCTGACGATGCCGACCGGCTTGCCCTTCCACTCGTTGTAGAGGAAGTCGATGGCGTTCTTGAAGGGGGCGGTGAAGCCGCCGTTGTACATCGGCAGGACGAAGAGGAAGGCGTCGGCCGAGTCGACCAGGGCGCTCCAGTCGCGGGTGTGCTGATGCGCGTAGTTGCCGGTGGAGGCGTATTCGGGCTCGTCGAGGAAGGGCAGGGCGATCTCGGCGAGGTCGACGGAGGTGACGTCGAAGTCGCCCCGCTCGCGGGCCTGCTCGGTGACCCAGGCGGCGAGGGGGCGACCGGAGGAGGTGGGGCGGGTGGCGGCGGAGACGACGTGCAGGCGGGTCATGGTGAAGACTCCCCGTTCGGTGCAATTGTTGATGTGTCACCTAATAAAACCGAGGATCTGGCTGACATGTCAACCAGATAAGTGATGTGTCACCGACCTGGCTAGAGTGGCGGACATGACCCCCGCACCGGAGCCAGGGCCCCGCTGGCTCACCGAGTCCGAACAGGACGCCTGGTATGCGTGGCGGCGGATGTTCCCGCTGGTCAACGCGGAGATCGCGCGCGACCTCACACAGGACAGCGGGCTCTCCGAGGCGGACTACGACGTCCTGTCGGTGCTCGGCTCCACGGACGGCCACCGCATGCGCGTCAGCGCACTCGCCGAGCTGATGCGCTGGTCCCGCAGCCGGCTGTCCCATCAGCTCACCCGCATGGAGCAGCGCGGCGCCGTCCGCCGCGAGGGGGTGGCCACCGACGGCAGGGGCGCGGAGGTGGTCCTCACTGACGCGGGCGTCGCCGTGATCACGGAGGCGGCCCCGCTCCACGTGGAGTCCGTGCGCCGCCACCTGATCGACGCGCTGACGCCGGAACAGCTGCGCACCCTGGCCGAGGTCGGCGAGGTGCTCCGCGAACGGCTGGGCGCCCGGCGCAAGGCCTGAACCGGCCGGTCGGCCGCCCCTGGTGCGCCCGCGGGTCTCAGACGGTGAATCCGGAGATCCGTACGTGCGCGACGCCTCCGTCCTCGTAGTCGAGCTCGACGTGCACCCCGTCCGCGAGCCGGTGGCCGTCCTCGTCCTTGAACGGCGTGGGGCCGTGCAGTTGCGGCTGCCCGCACGCGTCGGCGCTGGAGCAGTCCTCCGAGATCTTCGTGTCGGGGTAGGAGGCGCGCAGCCAGGCCGCCACCTCCTGGCGGGGCGCGCGGAAGTCCAGCTCGTACGAGGCGCTCATCCACTGGCCCGTGGTGCAGTTCCGGTCGCGCGTCCCCGCGGGCAGTTCGGCGGCGCGGGCGAAATGGGCCGCCTTGTCGCAGGGCACGCCCAAGTCGCCTGTGAAAGCGGCCCACCACAGGGACGCCCACCAGCCTCCGGCGGCCACTACCGCCGTCGCGCCGGTGATCGTGAGCCACATGGTGAGGCGCTTGCGTCGTACGGGCATGGCTGAAGAACTCCCTGGTCGCGTCTACTTGAACATGTTCAAGGATGCGATCGGGGGGTTCCTGGTTCCACATCCGCCCGAAGATCACAGTGCCTGAAGACCACGGTGAAAGAGCGGCCGGGCCGCGCGCACCTCCCCTACGGCCGCCAGGACACCCGGTGCTCCGCCAGATGGGCCAGCACCGAATGGTTCGCCTCCCAGCCGTCCGGGAATTTGACCGTCACGCCCAGCTGGACCGGCTCCGTCGAGGGATGGTCGTCCAGCAACTCCGCTATGCCCGCCCGGGCCACCACCACGCACGCGTGCCGGTGCCGGGACGCCAGCACGCACAGCCGGCCCGTCTCCAGGTGGAAGGCCGTCGCGTCCGGGCGGCCCGACAGCGGATGCAGCACCACCGTCAGGTCGTACTCGCGGCCCTGGAGCCGGTTCGCGGTGTCCACCGTGACCCCCGTGACACCGAGTGAGGCCAGCGCCGCGCGGACCGCGGCCGCCTGGTCACGGTGGGCCGTACCGACCGCGATCCGCTCCGCCGTCAGCGGAGCCGGATCCGGGGACTGCTCGTCGGAGGTCACCGCCCCGCGGTCCAGGGCCCGGCGGACCACCAGGGCCACCGCCCGCACCGCCTCCGGATCCGTGCGCGGGGTGTGCCGCGCGGGCAGCTCCAGCAGGCCCCAGCCCGCCTCGGCCGCCTCGTCCAGCACCCGGTCCGGGCCCGACCCGTCCGAGGCGACCCCGTACGACAGCCGCCGCTCGCCCGGACCCGTACCGCTGCGGAACTGCGTGTACGGGTAGAAGGCACGGGACACCAGCGGCGCCGCCGTCGCCGGGAGCCGCCACGACACCGGCAGCCGGTGCTGCGGCAGTTGCGGATTGTGCGCGAGCAAGGTGCTCACCGCCGAGGCGGAAGGATCGTAGGACAGGCCCGCCCACTGCTCCGCGCCGACCACGCTGAACGGGTCCAACTGCCCCGGGTCACCCACGAACAGCGCCCGCTCGAACAGCCCGGCCACCGCCAGCAGCGCGTCCGAACGCATCTGGTACGCCTCGTCGACGATGGCGTGCTGCCAGGGCTCGACATCCTTGACGAAAGCCCACTTGGCCGCCGTGGCAATGGTGATCGGCAGCTCCAGCAGGTCCTTCGGCTTGGCCGAGAGGGTGACCGAGGGCAGCTCGCGCAGCGCCGGATCGAAGGCGTCCCCGTCACTGCTGTGCAGCCGGCCGACCTTCAGCTCCGGGTCCTTGTCGGCGAGGCGCAGCACCAGGTCGTCGACCTGCGCGTTCGTCTGCGCCACCACCATCAGCCGGCGGCCGGCCGCGGCCAGCTCGCGGGCCGCGCGGACCACCAGCGTGGACTTCCCGGCCCCGGGAGGGGAATCGACGACCACGCCCCGCTCGGATCCGTGCAGGGTGTCGGCCAGGATCGCGGCGGTCGCCCGGGCGGCCGCCGCACCCGGGTCGAAGGGAGCGGTCGTGGTCACAGCAGGTCCTCGTCGGTCACGGAATCGGGCAGGGGAACAGCGCCCGCCGACCCGGGCGGACCGCCGTGCGTCCACGGGGTCTGCTCGGGCTCCGGGAGTTTCGGGCCGCCGCGCGCGTCGTGCTCGAAGAGCGTCCAGCAGAGCCGGTCGCCCTTCTCCGGCACGGACCCCGGCTCGGGATCCCGGCCGCGGCCCATCTTGTCGAGGAGCCGCAGCACCACCTGCCCGTCCCCGTCGTAGCGGACGAACTGCGCGCTCTGCGGGCGCCCGTCCAGCGAGCGGAACACCTTCCCGCCGCCCCCGCCCCCCTCGTCGGCGAGCTGCGGCCGGTCCTCCGTCACCACCGTCACCAGCGGGCGCGGACTCGGACGCTTCGACTCCGTCCACTCCATCACCACCTCGGTGACCTCACCGACGAAGGCCTCGCCCCCGAGCCGCCGCCCCGCCATCACCAGAGGGTCGTCCAGCGCCTCCTGGGCGTCGAGCCGCACCTGTTCGGTCTCCCGCGTGGCCAGCTTCTGGGCCGCCGTCACCGCGTCGTCGCGCCGCGGCTGCGGCGGCTCGCCCGCCCGCACACGGTCCCGGTGGCCCGTGTACGACCAGCGGTCGCGCGTCCAGCGTTCCTCCACGCGCTCACCCGGCGGCAGGGCCCGCAGCAGATCGACCGCCTCCCAGGTCTTCCACCAGGTCCCCGACAACTGGGACTCGACCAGCCGGTGCACCTCCCGCTCCGCCGCCCGGACGTGGCGGTCGTCGTCCCCGGGACCGGCCGCCAGGACCGTGCGCGCGGCGTCGTAGCGGGCGATGGCCGGAGCCAGCAGCTTGTTGTCGAAGGCCGGGTCGGTGGCCGGACCCGCGGGCGGGCACAGCAGCTGGCCGTCCCCGTCCCGGCTCAGCTCGGCCCGGTGCGCCTCCTCGGCACCCGACCGGCCCTCGGGCGGGTCGATCCAGCCCAGGAGCGCACCCAGGTGCTGGTCCTCCAGACTGCTCTGACCGGTGGCCCAGTGCCGCGACAGCAGATCGGTGGCCGACAGCAGCATCGAGGAGCCGGGCACCCGAGAACGCTCGGCGAGGTGGGTGAACCAGCGCCCGAGCATCGGCACCTGCGACGGCGCCGGATACGGATTGTCCGGATCCTCCTCGGCGGTGCGCCGGAAACGCATCGAGCGCCCCAGCAGCCGTACGTACTCGATGCCCGCCCGGCTCGGCACGATCAGCTGCGGCGCGTCCACGCACAGCTCGGTCTCGACCTTGACCCGCTTGCCCGTCTCCGGGTCGGTCTCGCTGCGCTCGGCCGGCTCCACCGCGTCCGCGTACGCCTCGATGTGGGCCAGCACCTGCACGGCCAGCTCCGCGAGGAAGGCCCAGCGCCGGTCGCGGTCGCGGGGCTGGGGTATCACGAACACCCGCGGCGCGTGCCGGTCGGTACCGACCATGGCGCCGAGCGGAGCGCCCGCCTCACCGGCGGTGGTCAGCGGCACGAACACCATCGGGTGCTCGCTCAGGTGGCGGTGCCGCACGGTCGCGAGCGGCTGGGCGCGGCCCGCGCGTACGGCCTCCAGCCGGGCCAGGGTACTCAGCAGGGGCATGCGGGGGTCTCCGGGGCGGGGTGCGGCGGACGGACGGTGGCCAGTTCCAGGGCCTCGGCGCGCAGCCGGGCGGCGCGGTGCAGCGCGGCGGCGGTCGGATCCTCGGAGCAGCCCGCCCCGGCGGCCGCCGCGAGGGCGGACCCGACGGTGGTCAGCGCGCCCAGCTCGCCCCGGACCGACCGGCCCAGCGCCGTGACCTGGTCGGCGGCGCGGGCCCGGTCGCGGCAGTGGAAGGCGAGCTCGCAGGCGGCCAGGCACTCGGGGGCGTAGGCGGCGTCGACCGCGGACACCGCCCGGGCGAGCTCCTCGGGGGTCCGGGTCGCCAGGTCGAAGCTGAGGCCCTCGGGCAGGGCGGCGGCCAGTTCCTCCACACGGGTCAGCCGGTCCAGCTGGCGGCGGGTCACCGAACGCTCGCGGCGGACATCGACGGGAGAGGCGGCCGGCAGGTTGGAGAAGTCCTTGGGGCAGACCAGCAGCACGGTGTGCCCGACCTCGGCGCCGGGCAGTTTTTCGGCGGTCTTCTCCAGGGCCAGCACATAGACGGCGGCCTGGCGGGCCGCGGCACCCACCTTCGCGGCGTCCGCGGCCCCGTCGATCATCGGGAACGACTTGATCTCCACGACCGTCCACCGGCCGTCGGGGTGCACGACGACGGCGTCGGGCTCCAGATAGGCGGGCGAGCCGGCCACCTCCAGGGCGAGCATCGGATGGTCCAGCAGCGTCCAGGCGCCGGAGTCCCGGCCGGCGGCGGTCGCCTCGCGCAGGGCGAGCGCGGTCCGGGCGGCGCGGCCCTCGGGCCCGGCGGCGGTCAGATCGGGAACGCGGGCGCCGGGCCCCGGCGGCTCGGCGGCGGGCGCGAGGTGCGCGTGGACGAGCCGCAGCAGCTCGGCGCCGCCGTCGCCCTTGACCTTGGCCTCGAAGGAGTTCCCGCGGACTATCGCGAACTGCGACTGCCCGAAGGAGGCGGGGGCGCCCAGCGCCGTGGCGAGGGCGGTCTTGTCCACGCCGGCGCCGTCGAGCAGGGCGCGTCTGCCGCAGCCGGGATTGGCGGCGAGAGCCGCCAGGGCCCGGGCGTCGAGCGGACGGGGCGGCACGGCGGGGCCGCGCAGACCGGCGAGCCGCTGCCGCAGAGTCGTCGGCTGCGCGGGGCTGGCGGGCGGGTAGGAGCTCACCCGCGGAAGTGTCCCATCCGCCACTGACAATCGTGGACTTAGTGCGAAAACCGGTGGTGGGGGCGGGGGCACGGGCCGCGGGCCGCGGGAGCCCCGCATCGCCCCTGTGATGGATGATGGTGGACGGACTCGACTCGACCGGGAGAATTCACATGGCCCCCCGCATCCTGCTGGCCCGACACGGCCAGACGGCGTGGTCCCAGCTCGGCAAGCACACCGGACGCACGGACGTGCCGATGCTGGAGGAGGGCAGGCAGAGCGCGAAGCTGCTCGGCGAGCGGCTGGCCCGTGACCCGTGGCGGGGCCTGCCGGGCGTCGAGGTCCGCACCAGCCCGCTGGTGCGCGCGAGCGAGAGCTGCGACCTGGCGGGCTTCGGCGCCCGGGCCGAGCCGTGGGACGCGCTGATGGAATGGGACTACGGCGACTACGAGGGCATGACCCCGGCCGAGATCCAGGCCGTCCGGCCGGGCTGGCTGATCTGGCGCGACGGCGTTCCGGGCGGCGAGACCGTCGCCGACGTCGCGGCCCGCGCGGACGAGGTGGTCGCGTGGGCCCGCGCGGCGGAGCGCGACGTCCTGGTCTTCGCGCACGGGCACATCCTGCGGACGCTGGCCGCGCGCTGGCTGGGCTTCGAGGCCTCCTTCGGCGCGCGGATCCGGCTGGAGCCGACCTCCCTCTCGGTCCTGGGCTGGGCCTACGGCGCACCCGCGCTGGAACGCTGGAACGACACGGGCCACCTGTCGTAGGTGTGCGGGTCGTCCCGGCCCGGGGTTGCCGTGCCCGTGCGGGGTGCTCGGCGGTGTGCGGGTCGTCCCGGCCGGGGGTGCGCCTCAAGCGCCGGCGAGGCCGTGCCCCTGCGGGGTGCTCGGCGGTGTGCGGCTCGGGCTGTCCCGGCCCGGGGTGCGCCTCAATCGCCGGCGAGGCTGAGTGGTGCGGGCCTGTCGGTCTGGGGCGGGGCGGGGTGCCGCGCCGGGATGTCTCCTCGGCTCGCGCCTGCGGGCATGTCTCGGCTGTGCGGGGTGGTTGCGCGCTCGTCCTGCGGGGACACCCCGCCACGTCCCCCCACCCCACCGCGGCATCCGTCGAAGCCCTGCCGTGGGGCGGGGACACGCAGGAGGGTCCCCGCAGGACGAGCGCGCAACCCAGGCCGAGCCACAGAACCACGGCCGCAGGCGCGAGCCGAGGAGACCCTCGTGCGGGGCCCCGCCCCACACCACCCAGCCCCGCCGGCGCTTGAGGCGCACCCCGTGGCACGGGAAGGCCGTACCGCGCACCGCCGAGCAACCCCGCAGGGGCACGGCCGAGGAGACCCTCGTGCGGGGCCCCGCCCCACGCCACCCAGCCGCGCCGGCGTTTGAGGCGCACCCCGCGGCACGGGAAGGCCGCACCCCACACCACCGAGCACCCCGCGGCGCGGGAAGGCCGCACCCCACACCACCGAGCACCCCGCGGCACGGGAAGGCCGCACCACACACCACCGAGCGGACCGCAGGTCACACGGCCGGGGACCTGCGGGTCAGGAATGCGGCTACCCGGGGGGAGCGCTGGTGGGGGATGAGGGTGTGGGCCGTTGCCGACAGCATCGAGCGGACCCGCGTCGACTGGACCTCCGCCAGGAGGTCCAGCACCCGGCCGCCCGCCCACGCGGCCTCGTCGGGGGCGCCCGCGCGGGCCAGGTCGCCGGCCAGCTCGGCGGTGTACAGGGCCACGTTCCGGGCGAAGTGCGGGTCCTGGAGGTCGGCGGCGCGGCGGGCGTGCCGGGCCGCGCGGGCGTGTTCGCCGAGCGCCGACCAGCAGCGCGCCTCCAGCGACTCCAGTTCCGCCTGCCCGAAGAAGGACATCCACTCGGGGTCGGCGTCCGACTCGCCCCGGGAGAACTCCGTGTGCGCGCGGGCCAGCGCCTCCTCGCACGCCTTGCGGTCGGCCAGCCCCGCCCAGCCGCCCGCTTCCCGCAGCGCGAGCAGGGACAGCAGTCGCGGGGAACCGAGGGACCGGGCGGCGCGGCGGCCCGCCTGGGCGGCCCGTACCGCCTCGCGGGAGCGGCCGCAGTCCCGGGCCAGGAAGGCCATGTTGCTGAAGGCGTGCGCCTCCAGGCCCGGGTCCCGCGCGACCCGGGCCGTCGCGAGGGCTTCCGCGTAGTGCGAGCGGGCGTCGTCGAAGCGGCCCGAGTCGTGGGCCAGCCAGCCGACCGAGACGGCCAGTTCGCCGGCGCCCGAGTGCAACCGGTCCTCGGTGGACTGCCGGGTGGCGCCGGCGTCGAGCAGTGCGTAGGCGGTGCGCAGGGGTTCGGCGGCCCGCCGGTAGAGGGCGTCGGCGCCGTGCCGGTCGTCCAGCAGGCGGATCTGGCGTACCGCGTCCTCGACGGCGGCGGCCTCGGACTCGCCGGCGCGGGAGGGGAGCCGGCGGGTGTCGCCGAGCAGGGTGAGGCTGAGCGTCGCGGCCGCCACGGTCGCGGAGCCGCCCGCCATGAACGCGCGACGCAGCACGTCGCTCTCCTTGGAGCTGGAAGGGGTTCGGGGAACGCGCTGGGCCGCGCGGCCGCGGACGCTCTCGCGGGGTGAGAAGCCCAGATCGGCCAGTGCGCGGCCGGGGAACATGTGGAGGAAGACCCGCTCGTAGGCGTAGTTGGGGCAGCGGATCTCGCCGGACTCGACCCGGCCGATGTAGCGCGCGTCGCAGGAAACCGTTTCTCCGATTTCCTTCGCGGCCCGGCGCACCAGGGCCGCGAACTCGGCCGGGGAGTGCTGCCCGCGCAGCCGCCGGAACGTGGAGTTGGGTGAGTGGGGGGACGCCGCCATGGACGTGACCTCTCTGGCAGGAACGCAGTGCCGGTGCTGTGACTGGGGGTCCGGCGCGCATGAACGTACCGCCAGCGAGGGGGTGTTCATGCGATGTTTGGCTACAAAACGGATATCTCACCCGCGATCCGCCATGAACTGCCATCCTTTGCGGCGTCTTGGCACCGCACCCGTTGACGTTTCCGTGCGTTGAACCCATGCGGATACGGATCGAGGAGGGGTTCCCTTGGTGGAGGCCGGCATGGAGAGCACTGGAACGAACACCGCGTCCGAGCAGCCCGGCGCGGCCCCGGACCTGGACCTGGTGACCGTTCCCACCCGGCAGGGGCTGGAGGCGGTGGACATCATCCGCCGTGCCGCCAGCAAGGCCGGTGGGGTCGGACCCGTCCTGCACGACGGATCCGGTGACACCCTCGGCTTCCTCGTGCCGTCCGGCACCGCCGACGCGTGGGACCTGCCGGGCAGCGCGTGTACGCAGACCAACGGGCGCGGCATGCGCTTCGGCGACGCCGCCGCCTCCCCCACCGCGGGCGCCACCGGCTGGCTGCTCCCGCCGGAGGCCGTCGGGCCGGTCACCGACCCGGACGTGCTGCGCGCGGCGCTCGGCGAGGCGGCCCGGCTGATCGAGGCCGCGGACAACTGCCGCTGACCGGTCCTGGGGCTGCCGGCCGCCACCGCCCCGCACAATGGGGTGGTGGCAGGCAAGGACAGGAACAAGGGCAAGCAGCGCGGCCGCGGCGGCGCCGAGGCGGTCGTCGGGCAGGTGGACGGCGGCCGGGCGGAGCTGGAGCCGGACCGGGAGCGGTCCGGGGCCTGGACCCTGCTGATCGACGGCGCCCCGCAGTCGCATGTGGACCTGGACGATCCCGGGTACCTGGACTTCGCGTACCAGCGGCGGATCGGCCACCTGATCGACCTCGTCGCGCCCGCCCGGCAGCCCCTGAACGTGGTGCACCTGGGCGGCGGCGCCTTCACCCTCGCCCGCTACACCGCCGCGTCCCGCCCCCGCTCCACCCAGCAGGTCGTGGAGATCGACGCCGCCCTGGTGGCCTTCGTACGGGAACACCTGCCGCTGGACCCGCAGGCGCGGGTCCGGGTGCGGGCCGTGGACGCGCGGGCGGGCCTGGCGAAGGTCCCGGACGGCTGGGCGGACCTGGTGATCGCGGACGTGTTCAGCGGCGCGCGCACCCCGGCGCACCTGACGAGCACCGAGTTCCTGGACGACGTACGCCGTGCCCTGGCGCCCACCGGGTGGTACGTGGCCAATCTGGCGGACGGTCCGCCGCTGACCCATCTGCGGAGCCAGATCGCGACGGCCGCGTCCCGGTTCACGGAGCTGGCGCTGGCCGCGGATCCGGTGGTGTGGCGGGGGAAACGGTTCGGCAACGCCGTCCTGGTGGCGGCCGACCGTGAGCTGCCCGTAGCGGAGTTCACCCGCCGGGTCGCGAGCGACCCGCACCCGGGCCGGGTCGAGCACGGCCGGGCCCTGGCCGACTTCGCGGGCGGCGCGACCCCGGTCGTGGACGCCTCCGCGGTGGCCTCGCCGCAGCCGCCGCCCTCGGTCTTCCGCTAGACGGTCGTCCGCCGCCTCAGGGGTCGACGATCTCGACGAGCGGCGGGTGGTCGTGCCAGGTGCAGAAGACCGAGACCTCGCGGCCGTCCTTGGTGAAGGTGACCCGGATCCAGAAGTCCGTCTTCCACACCTGCATCCGCCAATCGGTCGCCGGCGTCGCCGAGACCAGCTCGGCCGAAGAGGCGCCCAGGGAGAAGACGACCCGGCCGCCGGACACGGGATAGGCCTGCACCTTCCCCGCGTCCTGGACTTCCGTCCGCTGGTTCGGGCCGGGGGTGGCCAACGGCTTCGGGGACTTCTCCGGGGAGGCCCCGGCGGACGGCGACGCGTCCGGGGCGGGCGAACCGGAAGGCGACGGGGACACGGATGCCGAGGGGGAGGGGGACGGCTGCGCGCTGTGCGTCGACGAGGACAGCGGCTGGCCGGCCAGGGGTACCGCGAGCGGTGGATCGTAGGCCGTTCCCGACATGACGGTGTGCACGCCCCACCACGACAGCGTCACCGCCGCGCCGGTCGCCAGCATCCAGGCCATCGCATGAAGAAGTCCTCGTCGCATCAGGGCACATACTGCACCACCCGCCACAAGAGTGGCCCGACACCCCGCCGGGTCGTCCGGATGGACTACCGTGCGGGCCATGGCAAGTGTGCTCGTGGTCGAGGACGACCAGTTCGTACGTTCCGCCCTCATCCGGCACCTGACCGAGGCCTCGCACACCGTGCGGAGCGTCGGCACGGCCCTGGAGGCCCTGCGCGAAGTCGCGCACCACCGCTTCGACGTGGTCATCCTCGACCTCGGACTGCCCGACCTGGACGGGTCCGAGGCGCTCAAGATGCTGCGCGGCATCACCGACGTACCCGTGATCATCGCCACCGCGCGCGACGACGAGGCGGAGATCGTCCGGCTGCTCAACGACGGCGCCGACGACTACCTGACCAAACCTTTCTCCGTGGAGCACCTCTCCGCCCGGATGGCAGCCGTCCTGCGCCGCGCCCGGGCCGCCGCCGGGGCCGAACCGCCCTCGCGCGTCCTGCGCGTCGGCGGGCTCGCGATCGACCCGCTGCGCCGCCAGGCCGAGCTGGACGGGGCCGTACTGGACCTCACCCGGCGGGAGTTCGACCTGCTGGCCTTCCTCGCCGGGCGGCCCGGAGTGGTCGTGGCCCGGCGCGAACTGCTCGCCGAGGTCTGGCAGCAGTCGTACGGGGACGACCAGACCATCGACGTCCACCTCTCCTGGCTGCGCCGCAAACTCGGCGAGACCGCCGCCCGGCCGCGCTACCTGCACACGCTCCGCGGGGTCGGGGTCAAGCTGGAGCCGCCCCGGTGAGCGCGCGATGAGATGGGCGCTCGTCAAGGTGTGCCTCGCGGTCACGGCCATGGTGGTCGTGGCCTTCGCCGTACCGCTCGGCCTCGTCGTCCAGGAGATGGCCAGCGACCGGGCCTTCTCCAACGCCGAGCGGCAGGCCGCCAGCATCGGACCGACCCTGTCCATCACCACCGACCCCGTGCAGCTGCGCAAGGCGGTCGAGTCCACCCAGATGGGCGCCGCCCGGCGGATGGCCGTCCACGTGCCCGCGATCGGTGACAGCCCGCCGGTGGACATCGGCCGGGGCCGCGCCGGGGAGCGCGCCGTCGCCGAGACCCGGCGGATGGGGCGTGCCACGACGGCCAAGGTGTCCGGCGGCGGCTCGGCGCTGCTCCAGCCGACCGCGCTCGGGTCCGGGGACATCGCGGTGGTGGAGATCTTCGTACCGGAGAGCGAGGTCAGCAACGGCGTCGCCACGGCGTGGCTGGTGCTCGCGGGCGTCGGGCTGGCCCTGATCGTCGGCTCGGTCGGGGTCGCCGACCGGCTCGGTGCCAGGCTGGTCCGGCCGGCCGAACGGCTCGCGGACGCGGCGCACCAGCTCGGCGAGGGCCGGCTCGGCGCCCGCGTGCCCGAGGACGGGCCGAAGGAACTGCGCTCGGCGGCGGCCGCGTTCAACGCGATGGCGGACCAGGTCGTCGAACTCCTCGCCAACGAGCGGGAGCTGGCCGCCGACCTCTCGCACCGGCTGCGGACGCCGCTGACGGTACTGCGGCTCAACACGGCCTCGCTCGGCGACGGCCCGGCCGCCGAACAGACCCGGGCCGCCGTGGAACAGCTGGAGCGCGAGGTCGACACGATCATCCGTACCGCCCGGGAGCAGCGTCCGGCCACCGGCCCGGGGGCCGGGGCGGGTGCGGGCTGCGACGCCTCCGAGGTGATCCGCGACCGGATGGGCTTCTGGTCGGCGCTCGCGGAGGACGAGGGCCGCGAGGTGCGGCTCGCGGGTGTGGACCGTACGGTACGGATCCCCGTGGCGCGGCCCGAACTCGCCGCCGCCCTCGACGCCATGCTCGGCAACGTCTTCCGGCACACCCCCGAGGGCACCCCCTTCTCGGTGGACGTCCACGACGCGGGCGACGCCGTCATCGTGCTCGTCTCGGACGCGGGGCCCGGCATCGACGACCCGGACGCGGCCCTGCGCCGCGGCAACGACGGCGGCCGTGACGGGTCGACCGGCCTCGGCCTGGACATCGTGCGGCGGGTCGCCGAGTCGACCGGCGGCGACGTACGGCTGGGGCGCTCGGTCCTCGGCGGGACCGAGGTCCGGGTGTGGATCGGCCTGGACGGCCGGACCCTCGGCGGCCCCGGCGCCGGGCGCGCCGGGCGCGGCCGACGCGGCAACCGACGTAACCGGGGGCGCGCCTCGCAGGAGTGATGTCGCCGTCTCGGTACGGTCCGCGGCATGGACACCCTGATCTTCGGCGGGCTCCTCGCCACGCTGATCGCCCTGTACCGGGGCGCGTCCCGCACGGTCGTGCTCGGCGCGTGGTGGGCGGTGCTGGTCGCCGTCACCCTGCTGACCGCGCACCACCTCACCAGCGGCCTCGCCCTGAATCTGAGCTACTGACCGTGGCCGCGACGATGCACACCCTCGTGCCGGACGCCCCGCCGGAGAGCGGCCTGCTGGGCCGGGTCCAGTACTGGTTCGCCTGCTTCTTCGCCCTCGGCTGGACGGGAGTCGTCTGCGCCGGGCTCTACCACCAGCTCGGACCGGGGGAGCACCCGTGCCCGCTGTGCGTCGCGCAGCGGATGTTCATGCTGCTGGCGGCCCTGGGCGCGGCGTACATCATCCGCTCGGCGCTGATCAGCGGCACCGTGACGCCCCGGGTCTACATGACGGGCTGGGGCCTGTCCCTGGTCGCGGCGATCGGGGGCTCCTTCACGTCCTGGCGGCAGACCATGCTGCAGGTCATGCCGGGCGACAAGGGGTACGGGAGCGAGGTGCTCGGACTGCACCTGTACCACTGGGCGTGGATCCTCTTCCAGCTCTCGGTGGTCGCGATCGGCGTCGCCCTGGCCTTCGCCCACGCGACGGCCGACCGTGCCGTCCCGGCGGTCCGCCCGGGGGCGCTGCGCACGGCGGGCATGTGCGCGCTGTGGTTCCTGGGGGCGGTCATCGCCGTGAGCATGCTCGCGGTCTTCCTGGAGGAGGGCTTCCACTGGTTCCTTCCGGAGCATCCGAAGCAGTACCGGTTCTTCTACGATGTCGGGATCATGGGCTGACCCGGCCCGGGCGGCCCGGCCTCCGTTCTACGAATGGATCTCCGCAATGCGCTACGCAGTCCTCGGCACCGGGATCGTCGGCCGTACCGTGGCCGCCCGGCTCGACGGCCTCGGCCACCAGGTCGTCATCGGTACCAGGGATCCGGAAGCCACCGTCGGCCGCGACGAGTACGCGCAGTGGCACCAGGACCACCCCGGGATCGGGCTGGCCTCCTTCGCGCAGGCCGCGCGGGACGGCGAGATCCTGGTCAACGCGACCGGCGGGCAGGCCAGCATCGCCGCCCTGACGGAGGCGGACGCCGCCCACCTCGACGGCAAGGTCCTCGTCGACATCGCGAACCCGCTGGACTTCTCGGGGGGCTTCCCGCCGGTCCTGGACCCGGTCAACGACGACAGCCTGGCCGAGCTGATCCAGCGGACCTTCCCGCGGCTGCGGGTGGTCAAGACGCTGAACACGATGAACTGCCAGATCATGGTGGATCCGGCGCGGGTCCCCGGCGAGCACCACGTCTTCCTCTCGGGTGAGGACGCGGACGCCAAGAAGGCCGTGCGGGAACTGCTCCACAGCTTCGGCTGGCCGGAGGCGAGCGTCCTCGACCTCGGGGGCATCGAGACGGCCCGGGGCACGGAGATGCTGCTGCCCGTGTGGCTCCGCCTGATGGGTGCGCTCGGCCACGCGGACTTCAACTTCCACATCCAGGGCGCCTGACGGGCCGGATTCCCGACGGCCCGGAGCTCCGGGGCCGGACCCTCCCCGGACGGGGGCGCACATGTTGCCGCGCCCCCGACCCCGGCCCAGGGTGGGCCTGACGGAAGGAGCCACGCATGAGAGTCATGCTCAGGGCGCACATGGACACGGCCGCCACCAACGAGGGCATCAAGACCGGCGCGCTGCCCCAGGCGATCAAGACCCTGATGGACAAGGTGAAGCCGGAGGCCGCCTACTTCGGCCTGCACGAGGGCGTGCGCTCCTGCTGGATCGTCTTCGACCTGCAGGACAGCGCGCAGATGCCGCCGCTGATGGAGGACCTGTTCCTGCAGTTCAACGCCGAGATCGACGTCGCTCCGGTGATGAACGCCGAGGACCTGGCGAGGGGCCTGGCGGCGATGGGGAGGTAGGGGCCGTCCGGCCGTGATCCGCCGGCCACTCCCCGGGCCGCCTCACTGGATGCTGAAGCCGTGCGGGTGGGAGGGGTCCCGGGGGCAGGCGAAGACGTTGAGTCTGCCGTGGTTGCCGACGACGACCCCGGTCGGGTTCCGCGGCCCGTCCTCGAGCGGGATCCAGCTGCGGGTGTCCGCGTGCCATTCGTTCGTCGCGACGGTCAGCAGCAGTTCCGTCGGGCATCCGCAGGCGTCGCAGTCCATGGTCCCGGGCCCGGTGAGGTTCCAGGCCGGGTGTCCGCCGGCCTTCCAGCCCGGGGCGACGGACAGGTCGCTCTGGTAGGTCGGCAGCCAGGCTCCGTCCCCGTCCCCGTCCTCGTCCGCGGCCTCCTCCTGGGCCTCCTCCTGGGCCTCCTCCCACTCCTCGACCGCCGCCCCCAGCTCCCCGTCGAGCAGCTCGATGTACGGGTACTCGGTGACCCGCTCCGGGTGCAGCAGGCACGGCTCGGGCAGGTACCCGTCGAAGCCGACGGCTCCGGGTGCCGGCCGCTCCGCCGTCGGTTCGCGGACCTCCGCCGCCCGGCGCCAGCGCAGGTGCACGTACATGCCGTACCCGGTCGGCCCGTGGGCGTCGAAGGGGCACCAGAACACCTGGAGCAGATCGCAGCCGTCCGGACCGGCGGGCAGGTCCGGCACGTCCCGGGCGTGCAGTTGGGCCAGGGCGAGCAACGGCAGCGGTCCCGGCCCGGGGGCGCGCCGGTGCGGGGTCGTGCACACCGGCCACGGTTCGCCGACGGGCCACAGCAGAGGTCCGCCCACATGGCTGTCGTGCGGCCCGGGTGTGCCCGGGCGCGGGTGCAGCCGGGTCGCGGTGCGGCGGTGGGCGGCGAGGTCCGGGAAGAGGGACTCCACGTCCAGGGGGCGCGGGGGTGTGGTGCGGGTGCGGCCCGGTCCGTCAGCTGTGTGCATCGTCGTCTCCGGTGGCGGGGCCCTCAGCCGAGGGAGTCGATCCAGCGTTCCAGGCGGCGGGCCTCGGTGGTCATGAGGCCGGGGTCGCGGAACGTGTTGGTGAGCAGTGAGATGCCCTGGTAGGAGGCGATCAGGGCGACGGCCAGCTCGCGGGCGTCGGCCCGGCCCATCGTGCGGAACTGCTGCTCGGCCCAGTCGAGCAGGGTCTGCATGACGGCGGCGACCGACCGGTCGAGTCCGTCGGCGCGCTTGTCGAGTTCCGAGGCGAGGGTGCCGGTGGGGCAGCCGAACCGGGCGGTGAGCTCGCGCTGTTCGACCCAGCCGGCCAGCAGGGCCTTCAACCGCTCCTCGGGGGTGGGGAGTTCGTCGAGTGCGGCGATCATCCCCCCGAGCGTCCGGGCGTGTGCGTCGATCGCGGCCTCGACGAGCTCGTCCTTGGTCTTGAAGTAGTAGTAGACGTTGCCCACCGGGACCTCGGCCGCCTGGGCGATGTCCGCGAGCGTGGTCTGGGCGACGCCCTGGGCGTGGAGAACCTCGGCCGCGGCGGCCGCCAGCCGCTCCCGCTTGCCGGACGCCCGCCGGCTCTTCTTTGAGTCAGTCACCTGACTGACTCTAGACGAGTGATCGGGAACGGGCTATGGTCCTGAGTAAGTCAGCCGACTAACTCACAAGGGGGATCATCGTGATCGTAGTGACGGGTGCGACGGGGAACGTGGGACGGGAACTCGTACGGATCCTCGCCGACGACGGCGAGCGCGTCACCGCCGTCTCCCGGCGGGCGGGAGACATGCCCGAGGGGGTCCGCCACCAGCAGGGCGACCTCGCCGAACCGCAGGGTCTCGGCCCCGCGTTCGAAGGGGCCGGGGCGCTGTTCCTGCTCGTCGCCGGCGAGGACCCGCAGGGCATCCTGGAGCGGGCCGCGGCCGCCGGGATCCGCCGGGTCGTGCTGCTCTCGTCCCAGGGCGTCGGAACCCGCCCCGAGGTGTACGCCCACCCCGCGCGGTTCGAGGACGCCGTCCGCCGCAGCGGCCTGGAGTGGACGGTCCTGCGTTCCGGCGGCCTCGACTCCAACGCCTACGCCTGGGCCGAGACCATCCGTACGACGCGCACCGCCGCCGCGCCCTTCGGCGACGTCGGGCTCCCGACCGTCGACCCGGCGGACGTCGCCGAGGTCGCGGCCGCGGTCCTGCGCGAGCCGGGCCACGCGGGCCGGACGTACGAGCTCACCGGGCCCGCCCCGGTCACCCCGAGGGAGCGGGCCGAGGCGATCGGCGCGGCCCTGGGCGAGCCCGTGCGCTTCGTCGAGCAGACGCGGGAGGAGGCCCGCGCCCGGATGCTGACCTTCATGCCCGAGCCGGTCGTGGAGGGCACCCTCGGGATCCTCGGCGAACCCCTGCCCGCCGAACTGGAGCCGAGCCACGACGTGCGGCAGATCCTCGGCCGGGCTCCCCGCCCGTTCGCGGACTGGGCGGCCCGCTCGGCCGCGGCTTTCCGCTAGGCCGGCTAGAGCACCTCGTCCCCGTAGGTGTGGAAGCTTCCCTTCCGGGCCAGGCGGGCGTACCAGTGGGCGCTGGAGCGGGGGGTGCGGGCCTGGGTCTCGTAGTCGACCTGCACGATGCCGAAGCGCTTGCTGTACCCGTAGGACCACTCGAAGTTGTCCAGCAGGGACCAGAGGAAGTACCCCTCCACCGGGGCGCCGTCCGCCAGGGCGCGGTGGACGGACGACAGGTGGGCCTCCAGGTAGCCGATGCGCTGCGGGTCGTGCAGGTCCGGGGCGTACGCCGCGCCGTTCTCGGTCACCAGCAGCGGCAGTCCGGGGGCCTCGCGGGTGAAGCGCATCAGCAGGTCGTACAGGCCGGTGGGGTCGATCGACCAGCCCATGTCGGTGCGGTCGCCCGGCGGTTGGTGGAAGGCGACCGACTCCGCCGCGGGCCAGGGCGAGTGCTCCGTGGCCCCGTGCCCGTCGGCGCGCGGGCCGTTCCCGTCGGGGGCGGCCGAGACCACCGCCGGGGTGTAGTAGTTCACCCCGAGGAAGTCCAGCGGCTGGTGGATCAGCGCCTCGTCGCCGGGGCGGACGAAGGACCAGTCCGTCACCGCGGCGGTGTCCGCGAGCAGGTCCTGCGGGTAGGCCCCGTGCAGCAGCGGGCCCGTGAAGACCCGGTTGGCCAGCGCGTCGATCCGGCGGGCCGCGTCCAGGTCGGCCGCCGAGCCGGTCAGCGGCCGTACCGCGCTGGGGTTGAGCGCGATACCGGCCCTGGTCCCGGCGGGCAGCGCCGCCGCGGCCAGCCCGTGGGCCAGGTTGAGGTGGTGGGCGGCGCGCAGCGAGTCGGCGGGGGAGGTGCGGCCCGGGGCGTGGACCCCCGAGGCGTAGCCGAGGAAGGCGCTGCACCAGGGCTCGTTGAGGGTGGTCCAGAGCTCCACCCGGTCGGCCAGCGCCGCCGTGACCTGCTCGGCGTACCGGGCGAAGGCGTAGGCCGTCTCCCGCTCGGGCCAGCCGCCCGCGCTCTCCAGCTCCTGCGGCAGGTCCCAGTGGTACAGGGTCACGCAGGGCCGGATCCCGTACGAGAGCAGCTCGTCGACCAGCGCGTCGTAGAAGCCGATCCCGCCGGCGAGGACCCGCGGCCAGGACACCGAGAACCGGTAGGCGCCGAGCCCGAGCGAGGCCATCAGCCGGACGTCCTCGCGCCACAGCCGGTGGTGGTCGACGGCCACGTCACCCGTGTCGCCGCCGTGGACCTTGCCCGGCGTACGGCAGAAGGTGTCCCAGATGGACGGTCCGCGCAGGGAGGCGGCGCCCTCGATCTGGAACGCCGCCGTGGCCGTTCCCCACAGGAACCTGTCGGGGAAGCGCAGCTCCCGCCCACCGGTGTCCGTGCTCACGTCCGTACTCACGTCCGTGTTCGTGTTCGTCGGGAGTTGGGTCATCCCTTCACCGCTCCTTGCATGATGCCGCCGACGATCTGCCGGCCGAAGACGAGGAACACCAGCAGCAGCGGGAGCGTGCCCAGCAGCGCACCCGCCATGATCACCGACTGGTCGGGGATGTAGCCCCGGCCCAGCCCGGTCAGGGCCACCTGCACCGTCGGGCTGCCGTTCTGGGTCAGCGCGACGATCGGCCAGAAGAAGTCGTTCCAGGCCATGACGAAGGTCAGCATCCCCAGCACGGCCATCGCGGGCCGGGCGGCGGGGAACACCACGTGCCACAGGACCCGCAGAGAACTCGCCCCGTCCGTCCGCGCCGCCTCCACCAGCTCCATCGGCAGCGCGTGCGCCAGGTACTGGCGCATGAAGAACACCCCGAAGGCGCCCACCAGGGTCGGCAGGATCACCGCCTGGAGCCGGTCGGTCCACGACAGCTTCGCGATCAGCATGTAGAGCGGCACCACACTCAGCTGCGGCGGGATCAGCATCGTCCCGATCACCAGTGCCAGCAGCGGCCGGCTGCCGCGGAAGCGGAGTTTGGCGAAGGCGAAGCCGGCGAGCGTGGAGAAGAACACGGTGCCCGCGGCGACCGTGCCCGCCACGATCACCGTGTTCAGCAGGGCCGTCCCCATGTTGGCGTCGGTCCACGCCACCTGGAGGTTGTGCCCCAGATTCCCGCCGAACCAGAACGGCGGCGGGGTCTGGGCCAGCCGCGTACTGGTCCGGGAGGCCGCGATCGCCGTCCAGAGGAGCGGGAAGAGGGAGCCGGCCGTGAACAGGGCGAGCACCACGTACGTGAGCCGGCCCGCGCGCAGTGACCTCATCGGGAGTCCTTCCGTCCGCGCAGCAGCCGCGCCGCGCCGGCGATCAGCAGCAGGATCAGGAACATCGCCCACGCGATCGCCGAGGCCCGCCCGAGGTGCAGGTTCACCCAGCCCTGCTCGTACAGGTACAGCCCGAGCGTCTGGAACTGGTGGTCCGAGCCGCCCGTCGCGGCCGCCCCGCCGTTGAAGAGCAGCGGCTCGCCGAACAGCTGGGTGGCCCCGATCGTCGACACCACGCAGGTGAAGAAGATCGTCGGCCGCAGCGAGGGCACCGTGACGTGGAGGAACTGCTGGAAGCGCGAGGCTCCGTCCAGCGCGGCGGACTCGTACAGCTCGCCCGGTACGGCCTGCATGGCCGCCAGGTAGATCAGCGCGTTGTAGCCGGTCCACCGCCAGATCACGATGGTGGAGACCGCGAACTGGGAGGCGAAGGTGCCGTTCTGCCAGTCGACGGCCTCGAAGCCCACCGCCGACAGCGCCCAGTTGACCATTCCGTAGTCCCGGCCGAAGAGCAGCACGAAGACGAGCGTGGCCGCCGCCACCGACGTCGCGTACGGGGTGAGCACCGCGACCCGGAAGAAGGCCGAGCCCCGCAGCCGGTAGTTGAGCAGGTGGGCCAGGCCCAGCGCGATCGCCAGCTGCGGCACCGTGGACAGCAGCCCGATGGTCACCGTGTTGCGGAGCGCGTTCCAGAAGAACTCGTCGTCCCACAGCCGGGTGAAGTTCCGCAGCCCCACCCACGTCATGCTGTCGGGATCGGTCAGCTCCACCTGGTGCAGCGCCGCCCAGCCCGTGTAGAGCAGCGGGAACAGCCCGAAGGCGGCGAAGAAGAGGAAGAAGGGCGCCACGAAGGCGTACGGGCTGAAGCGCAGGTCCCAGCGGTAGCGGCGCGAGCGCCACACCTGGGCGCGCCCGCCCCGCCCGCTCCGGCCGCCCCCCTCCGCCGCCGGCCGCTCGGGGCCGACGGCGGAGGGGGACAGGACAACCGTCTCGTCCGTCACCGCTGCCTCACTGGTCCAGGGCGTTGTCGATCGCCTTCACCGCGGCCTCCCAGCCCTCCTGCGGGCTGCGGCCCTTCTGGTCGACCTGGAGCATCCCGATGTCCGCCAGGTTCTGCGCGATCACCAGGTCCTTCGGTCCGACCGCCGCCACCGGCACGCCCTCGGCCGCCTTCGAGAAGATCTCCCCGATCGGGGCGCCGCCGAAGTACGCGTGCTGCGCGCCCGACACCGCCGGAAGCTTGTACGCGGCGCTCGCGCTCGGGAAACTGCCCCGCTTCTCGAAGAGCTTCGCCTGCTGCGCGGGGGCCGTCAGCCAGGCCGCCAGCCGGGCCGCCTCCTCGGCGTGCTTGCCCGCCTTCGGGACCACCAGGAAGGAGCCGCCCCAGTTGCTGGGCTTCGGCGCCTGCGCCACGTCCCACTTGTCCTTGCCCGCGGAACCCGCCTTGTCCTGGATGTAGCCGAGCATCCAGGCCGGGCAGGAGACGGTGGCGAAGGAGCCGTTCGAGAAGCCCTGGTCCCAGGTCGGGGTGAACTGCTGGAGCTTGGCGCTCAGCCCGTCGGTGGCGAAGGAGGCCGCGAGGTCGAAGGCCCCGCGCACCGCCGGGTTGGTCTTGTAGACGACCTTGCCCTGGTCGTCGTAGAAGCGCTGGGCGCTGCTCCCGGTCACCGCCGCCATCACGCCCGACGCCGAGTCCACGAAGGCCTTCCCCTCGCCGGCCTTGGCCTTGTACGTCCGGCCGGCCTCCAGGTACTTGTTCCAGTCACCCGCCCACAGGGCCCCGACCGCCGCCCGGTCGGAGGGCAGCCCGGCCGCCTCGAAGAGGTCCTTGCGGTAGCAGATGCCCTGCGGGCCTATGTCGGTGCCGAGGCCGACCGTGGCCCCGCCCTTGGCGGCGGGCGCCGTGCCCTGCGCCCACTTCCAGGGCAGGTACGCGGCCTTGTCCACACCGGGGGCCTTGCCCAGGTCCACCAGCTTGTCGGCCTGGGTGGCGGTGATCTCGGCGATGTTGTTGACCTCGACGGCCTGGATGTCGGCGAGCCCGCTGCCCGTGCCCAGGTGGGTGAGGAGCTGGGGGTAGTAGTTCTCGTTGCGCTCGATGGAGGTCTGCTCGATGCGGATCCCGGGGTTCTGCGCCATGTACTCGTCGTAGAGCCCGGCCTCCTGGAGTCCGAAGGCCCCGAAGACCCCGACGGTGAGGGTGGTCTGTGCGGCGCCGCCGGACTTGCCGGTGGCGGGGGCGCCCTGGTCGGGGCTTTCGTCGGGGTCCTGCGCACACCCCGCGAGCAGCAGGGCCGTGGTTCCGACCGCGGCGACGGTCGTGAGGAGGGTTCTCCGGACTCGGACTCGGGCTCGGGCTCGCATGTGCTTCCTCCCAGAAGGGCGAAACGTGCCGGGTGTCGTGTGACACAGTGTGGGAGCGCTCCCACAGTCGTCAAGGGGTAGATTCACAACCGGGAGGAAGCCATGAACGGGCACGGGCGCAGTGGGGGACGACCGACCCTGGAGGAGGTCGCGGCGCGCGCCGGAGTCGGGCGCGGCACGGTCTCCCGGGTGATCAACGGATCCTCCAAGGTCAGCGAGCACACCAGGGTCGCCGTCGAGGCGGCCGTGGCCGAGCTCGGGTACGTACCGAACCGCGCCGCGCGCGCCCTCGCCGCCAACCGGACCGACGCCATCGCCCTCGTGATCCCCGAGCCCGAGGCCCGCTTCTTCGCCGAGCCCTACTTCTCCGAAGTGGTCCGCGGGGTCGGTGCCGAGCTCGCCGACACCGAGGTCCAGCTCGTCCTCACCCTGGCGGGCAGCGACCGCGAGCGCCGCCGCCTCGCCCAGTACCTGTCCGGGCACCGCGTCGACGGGGTGCTGCTCGTCTCCGTCCACGCCGGGGACCCGCTGCCGGAGCTGCTGGCCGAGCTCGGCATCCCGACGGTGATCAGCGGCCGCCGTTCCGCCGCCGAGACCCTTCCCTGCGTGGACTCCGACAACCTGGCGGGTGCGGCCGAGGCCGTGCGCCACCTCCTCGACCGGGGCCGGGGCACGATCGCCACGATCACCGGCCCGCTGGACGTGTACGGGGCCCAGTGCCGCCTCGACGGCTACCGGCAGGCCCTGGCCGCCGCGGGGCACCCCGTCGACGAGCTGCTGATCGCGGTCGGCGACTTCACCGAGGAGGGCGGCCGGCGGGCCATGCGGGAACTGCTGGAGCGCCGCCCCGCGCTCGACGCCGTCTTCGCCGCCTCGGACGTCATGGCGGCGGGCGCCCGGCGGGAGCTGCGCGCGGCCGGCCTGCGGATCCCGCGGGACGTGGCGCTGGTGGGTTTCGACGACTCGGTGGTGGCCCGGCACATGGACCCGCCGCTGACCAGCGTCCGGCAGCCGATCGAGGAGATGGGCCGGACCATGACGCGGATGCTGCTGGGGAGAATAGCGGGGGAGGCGGGCGAGGCGGCCGCCGTCCTGCCGAACCGGCTGGTGGTCCGGGAGTCGTCCTGACGGGCCCGGCCCCGGCCGGGCGGACGGCCTGGTCGGCAGAAAGCCCGGTCATGCAGAAGGCCCCGGTCCGCTCTCGCGAACCGGGGCCTTCCCGCAGGGTGAGTGACGGGACTTGAACCCGCGGCCACCTGGACCACAACCAGGTGCTCTACCAACTGAGCTACACCCACCATGTCCGGTCGGAAAACCGACCGGCCGAAGAAAAGGGTACAGGGTCCGGGAGGGTGCTCGCTCCCCCCTTTCCCGGCCGCCCCTCTCCGGAGGGCCCGGCCGGAGCTACGCGCCCGGCACGACGTGCTTGGCGGCGATGCCGCGGGCCGTGTCCGAGTCCGGCCCGGGCTGCGGTACGAAGACCGCCTCCCGGTAGTAGCGCAGCTCGGTGATCGAGTCCTTGATGTCCGCCAGCGCCCGGTGGTTGCCGTTCTTCGGCGGGCTGTTGAAGTACGCCCTCGGGTACCAGCGGCGCGCCAGCTCCTTGACCGAGGACACGTCCACGATCCGGTAGTGCAGGTAGCTCTCCAGCGCGGCCATGTCGCGCAGCAGGAAGCCGCGGTCGGTGCCCACCGAGTTTCCGCAGAGCGGCGCCTTGCGGGGTTCCTTCACGTGCTCCCGCACGTAGGCCAGGACCTGCGCCTCGGCATCCGCGAGGGTGGTCCCGCCGGCCAGCTCGTCGAGCAGGCCGGAGGCGGTGTGCATCTCGCGCACCACGTCGGGCATGGTTTCCAGTGCGGCGTCCGGCGGGCGGATCACGATGTCCACGCCTTCGCCGAGCACGTTGAGCTCCGAGTCGGTGACCAGTGCGGCCACCTCGATAAGTGCGTCGTCCGTCAACGAGAGCCCGGTCATCTCGCAGTCGATCCACACCATGCGATCGTTCATGTGTCCCACCTTATGCGGTCCCCCGTGGCGCGGACCGCATATGCGGAAGGTCCCCCATCGGCGGTGACCGCTGGGGGACCTTCGTGCGTCGTACTCAGTGTGCGGTCAGGCGTGTTCCCGCATGACCCGGCCCGGGGCGTACAGCTCCGTGACCGTGGGACCCGCCGCGGCCAGGGCCGCCGCCGCCCGGTGGGGCTGCGGGGTGCGCTGGTGCGGAACCGGACCCGCGTTGATCTCGGCCACCTGTGCCACGTCGGCCTGCGGCCGGCGCGCCCGGTAGGCGGAGCGGTAGGCGGCGGGGGAGGACCCCAGCTGCCGCCGGAAGTGGCCGCGCAGGGCGACCGGGGAACGGAACCCGCAGCGTCCGGCGACCTCGTCGACCGAGTAGTCGGAGGTTTCCAGGAGCCGCTGTGCCTGGAGCACCCGCTGGGTGATCAGCCACTGGAGCGGGGCGCTGCCGGTGAGCGAGCGGAACCGCCGGTCGAAGGTGCGCCGGCTCATGTAGGCGCGGGCGGCCAGCGTCTCCACGTCGAACTGCTCGTGGAGGTGTTCCAGGGCCCAGGCGACGACCTCGGCCAGCGGGTCGGCGCCGATCTCCTCCGGCAGCGACCGGTCGAGATAGCGTTCCTGGCCGCCGGTGCGGCGCGGCGGTACGACGAGCCTGCGGGCCAGGGCCCCGGCCGCCTCGCTGCCGTGGTCCGTGCGCACGATGTGCAGGCACAGGTCGATTCCGGCCGCCGTGCCGGCGGACGTGAGCACGTCGCCGTCGTCGACGAAGAGTTCGCGCGGATCGACATGGACGGACGGGTACCGCTTGGCCAGCGTCGGCGCGTACATCCAGTGCGTCGTCGCGGGCCGGCCGTCCAGCAGACCGGCGGCGGCGAGCACGAAGGCCCCCGTGCACAGTCCGACGATCCGGGCCCCCTCCTCGTGCGCCAGACGCAGTGCGTCGAGCGCCTCCGGCGGCGGCGGTGAAGTGATGGAGCGCCAGGCGGGAACGACGACCGTGCCTGCCCGGGCGATCGCCTCCAACCCGTACGGCGCGGTCAGTTCGAGTCCGCCGGTGGTCCTGAGCGGACCGTCCTCTCCGGCGCACACGAGCAGTCGATAGCGTGGAACTCCCGCGTCCTGCCGGTCAATGCCGAACACGGAAAGTGGAATGGAGCTCTCGAAGATCGGTCCGCCGCTGAAGAGCAGCACCGCGACGATCTCCCTGCGGCGACGCCCCGCGAGCTTCCGGCCGGCGTCGTTGACGACGGTGATGGAATCCTGGCTCATGGCGCTAAGCCCCCCTTGGGTGTCGCGACTCCTTGGTCTGGTCGCACCTGCACGTTTCCCCTCGGCCTTGCACGTGGATCCCCCGCCGTAAATACATGATCGAATCTACTGCGTCCCGTGGTGTCGGCGTGACAAGTTCAGCACGCAGCGCTATGTCGACTTCTCAACTTGGCGAAAAGCATTCGATCAGTAAGCGTTCCACTCCGCTACCCGAACGGGAAGCGCGGTGCCCGGCCATGGCCAGTACCGGTAGGGCCAGAACGTCCCCCGGGGTCTGTCGTCGCTGGTGGTGAGGGGGACGGGGGGACATTCCGGCAAGGAGGGCATCCTGCCGGGAAGTTGGCTGAAAACATGCCTGTGTGGGTGTGCGAATGAGTCAGTCCTGCGGGGCTGCCGGGCCGGAGCCCCGGCAGCCGCGGCGGTTCCCGGTCGCGCCGCGCGAGTGCCGGCCGCGGTGGGCGGGCGGAAGGGACTCCTCCACCAGCACGCGGGCCGCGGCCCGCTGGTTCCTCTCCGAGTGGCGCAGCAGGACCCGGCACGCGGCCGTCACGGCGAGCAGGCCGAGGGTCGCGACGGCGGCCCCGCCGTAGGAGGTTCCGTAGACGACCAGGACCACGGGGACGAGCAGGCAGCTGAAGGCCGCCCAGCGCACGACGTCACCCGCGGGGTCGTCATGGGGGTGTCCGGCGGAACGCCCGGACGGGTGAAGGCCCGAGCGGGCGGGCGGGGTGAAGTGCGCGGCGGGGTCGGCGTTCTGGAGGGACCGGACGGACTGCTTCGGCTGAGCTGGCTGGACGGGGTGAACCGGATGACCGGGCACGGCGTACTCCCTGCGGGCTCTTACCTGTTGGTCGGACGCATGTCCCAACGCCCGGCGGCGGGGCTCGGTCACTGCGCGCACGGGTGTTGATGGCCGGACTCGTCACTGGCTGTAGGGGACAGTGGTCATTGCCAAGGCGCGCTCGCTCCGGCATGCTCCCTGGGACGCTCTCCAAGGGCGGCATGCCCTGTGCAGGACAGGAGTGTCGCCGTACCCTGGTGGGTATGGGCTTGGGAAGATGCTTCCCGGACAGAGCTCCGTCACACTGCGTCGCCGATTTCGCCCCTGTTGCTTCCTCCAAGGACCTCTTCGCCGAGACACCCATGGCCGGTCACGAATTCTCCGAACCCGCGGACCGCAAGCGCAAACGCGTCGTCGACCCCTCGTCGGCCGCCGATCTGCGCGCGGTGGAACAGACACGCGTGCACTGCGATCCGGCCTTCCGGCACGGAGTCGTTGTGGGATTCGACGGATCCACCTCCAGCGAGCGCGCGCTCGCCTATGCGATCGGCATGGCCCGCCGCTCCGGATCCGGTCTGATCATCGTCCATGTCGCCAACCGGCTGCCCACCACGGTGTGGGCCGGCTGCGAGCCGCCCGTCTTCGTCGACGTGCCGGACCACCGCACCGAGGTGCTCGGGCTGGAGCTCGCCTGCGCGGACTATCTGGCCGAAGTGCCGTGGATCCTGGTCGAGCGCGGTGGTGACATCTGCCATGAGCTGGAGGAGGTCGGCCGGGAGTATTCGGCCGACGCCATCGTGGTCGGCTCCACCCACGGGATCGTGGGCCGGATCTTCGGATCGGTGGCCGGCCGGCTGGCCAAGCGCGCACAGCGACCGGTGGTCGTCATTCCCTGACCGCCCCTCCCTGGGGGAAGGGGGCCTTGGCTCACGCGCCCTCGTACGAACGGCCGGTCCGATCGCTCGCCGTTGTCAGTTCGTGACCGCTTGTTAAGGCGCTTGTGCGGTTGTGCCCCTGTGTAAAGGGTAGATAAGTGCTGCTGGGACGCAGCAAACAACTGCAGATCGAAGGGAGCCCGCCGTGGACAATGGTGTCTCTGCGGGAAGCACGGCCTCGACTTCGACCCTCGGGAACATCGCCCTGGGTCTCACCCTTCTCGCATTCGGTATCGGCCACACCGGTGTCATCGACGGCGTGTCCGCTGCCAGTTCCGTGTCGCTCGCGATGTACGTCGGCGGCGCGGCCCTCTTCCTCCTCGGTCTCCTTGAGTACCGCGGCGGCGACGGGTTCAACGGCACCGCGTTCGCGGGCCTCGGCGTCTTCTGGTTCACCTGGGCCAAGGGCGCGGGCGGTTCGGTCTCCGACGAGGCCGCCGGAACGTTTCTTGTCCTGTTCGCGATGCTCGCGCTGACCCTCACGGTCGCCGCCGCGAGCGGTCTGTTCAGCCAGGGCGTCTACGCCCTGCTGACCCTGTCGCTGCTCCTGCTGGCGATAGGCGCGTTCGTGGACAACGGCATGCTCGCCAAGGCGGGCGGCTGGGTCGCCGCCGTCTCCGGGCTGCTGGCCTGGTACGGCGCCACCGCGGCACTGGCGCACTGGCCGATGGCCTTCGGCAAGGCCGGGCGCGGCGCGGTCGCCGCGGGCTGACCGGCGCGGAAACCGGGCCGGGCACCACGGCAGAGAACCCCCGTGCGCACGCGCGCGGGGGTTCCTCGCTGTGGGGGCGGCGGCTACTCGACGGTGACCGACTTCGCCAGGTTGCGCGGCTTGTCGATGTCCCGGCCCATGGCCAGGGCCGTGTGGTACGCCAGCAGCTGGAGCGGGATGCCCATCAGGATCGGGTCCAGCTCGTCCTCGTTCTTCGGGACCACGATGGTGTGGTCCGCCTTCTCCTGCTCGCGGTGGGCGACCGCCAGGATCCGGCCGCTGCGGGCCTTGATCTCCTCCAGCGCCGCGCGGTTCTTCTCCAGCAGGTCGTCGTCCGGGACGATCGCGACCGTCGGCAGGGACGGCTCGATCAGGGCCAGCGGGCCGTGCTTGAGCTCGGAGGCCGGGTAGGCCTCGGCGTGGATGTAGGAGATCTCCTTCAGCTTGAGGGAGGCCTCCAGCGCCACCGGGTAGCCGCGCACCCGGCCGATGAACATCATCGACTTGGCCTCGGCGAACTCGCTCGCCAGCTTCTTGATGTCCTCTTCGCCGTCGAGGATCTCCTGGATCTGCGCGGGCAGCTTGCGCAGGCCCTCGATGATCCGCTTGCCGTCGGTGACCGAGAGGTCCCGGATGCGGCCCAGGTGCACGGCGAGCAGGGCGAAGGCCACGACCGTGTTGGTGAAGCACTTGGTGGAGACGACGCAGACCTCGGGGCCGGCGTGCACGTACACGCCGCCGTCGGCCTCGCGGGCGATGGCGGAGCCGACCACGTTGACCACGCCGAGGACGCGGGCGCCCTTGCGCTTGAGCTCCTGCACGGCCGCGAGCACGTCGTAGGTCTCACCGGACTGGGAGACCGCGATGTACAGGGTGTCGGGGTCCACGACCGGGTTGCGGTAGCGGAACTCGGAGGCCGGCTCGGCGTCCGCGGGGATACGGGCCATGCCCTCGATGAGGCCGGCGCCGATGAGGCCCGCGTGGTAGGAGGTGCCGCAGCCCAGGATCTTGACCCGGCGGATGCCGCGCGCCTCGCGCGGGTCCAGGTTCAGGCCGCCCAGGTGGACGGTGTTGAAGCGGTCGTCGATCCGGCCGCGCAGCACGCGGTCGACCGCGTCGGGCTGCTCGGAGATCTCCTTGTGCATGTAGGTGTCGTGACCGCCCATGTCGTACGAGGCGGCCTCCCACTCCACGGTCTCCGGGGTGGCGGTGGTCGTCGTACCGGAGGTCGTGTAGGTGCGGAAGTCGTCGGCCTTGATGGTGGCCATCTCGCCGTCGCCGAGGGTGACGACCTGGCGGGTGTGGGCGACCAGCGCGGCGACGTCCGAGGCGACGAACATCTCCTTCTCGCCGATGCCCAGCACCACGGGGGAGCCGTTGCGGGCGACGACGATGCGGTCGGCGAAGTCGGCGTGCATGACGGCGATGCCGTAGGTGCCGTCGATGACCTTGAGCGCCTCGCGGACCTTCTCCTCCAGGGAGTCGGCCTCGGAGCGGGCGATCAGGTGGACGATGACCTCGGTGTCGGTCTCCGAGACGAATTCGACGCCTTCGGCTTCGAGCTTGGCGCGCAGCTCGGAGCAGTTGTCGACGATGCCGTTGTGGACGACGGCGACCTTGTTCTCGGGGTCCAGGTGCGGGTGCGAGTTGAGGTCGCTCGGGGCGCCGTGCGTGGCCCAGCGGGTGTGGGCGATGCCGGTGGTGCCGGCGAAGCGCTTGGGGACGCGGGACTCCAGCTCGCGGACGCGGCCCTTGGCCTTGACGACCTTCAGGGCGGGAGCCTTCGGGGTGTTGACCACGATGCCCGCGGAGTCGTATCCGCGGTACTCCAGCCGCTGCAGGCCTTCCAGCAGCAGCGGTGCCACGTCACGCTTGCCGATGTAACCGACGATTCCACACATACGGTTCTGCCCCTCCTGAAGTTCGGTTCTGTACTCGTCCGTGGCCGCGTGCGGCGGCCGCCGGCTCAGCCGTAGACGATGCGGCGCAACTGCCGGAGCGAGAGCTCCGGCGGCGCCACGGCGCGGTGCGGCAGCTCGGCCGCGATCCGCTCGAAGATCTCCGCGTTCACCGCTCCGCCGGACTGCAGTTCCCGGTGGCGGCGGCGGACGAACTCCTCGGTCGTCTCGTCGAAGTAGGCGAGCACGTCCAGTACCACCCGGGCTGCCTCACCGCGCTGCAGCGCGGTGCTGCGCACCAGGTGGTCGACGAGGTCGTCATGCGACGGGCGGCGATCGAGCACTCGTAGATATTGGCGGCTCGCGGCGTCGAACGCAAAGTTCCTGCCCGATATCGGGCAGGAATGCTCTGGTCTGGACCAGTGAAGCGCTCGGTTCGCCCGTCCCGTGACCTCCTTCGGATGATTTCCGCCGGTCCCGGATTCACCCGCCGGACGGGACGGCCCGCTTGGCCTATACCTGTGCGCATGAGAGTCCTGCGACGCACGCTCGGCGCCCTCCTCGCCCTCGCCACGGCCCCGGCCCTGGTGACGGCCTGCACCTCCGCCCACGGTGACGACGCCCGGCCCGGGGACGACCCGCCGGTGGCCCTCGCCCCCTTCGAACGGCTGCTGCCCGCGCCCGTCTCCGCCCGCGCCGAGGGCCCCGGCTACTCCTTCGGCGCGGGCACGGTCGTCCGCACCGGCCGGGGCCCGGACGAGGAGGTCCGCCGGGTGGGCGAGCTCCTCGCCGAGCAGCTGCGCGGCCCCAGCGGGCTGCCGCTGCCGGTGGTCGACGGCGCGCAGGGGGACGGGATCCGGCTCAGGATCGACGAGGGGGCGCAGGGGGTGGGCGACGAGGGGTACCGGCTGGAGTCCGGCCCGACCGGGGTCACCCTCACCGCGCGGACCCCGGCCGGGCTCTTCCACGCGGGGCAGACGCTGCGCCAGCTGGTACCGGTGGCGGGCCCGGGCACGGTGCCGGGCGGGACGGTCACCGACCGGCCGCGCTTCGCGTACCGCGGGGCCATGGTCGACATCGCGCGCCACCACTTCTCGGTGGAGCAGGTCAAGAAATACGTGGACCAGCTCGCCCAGTACAAGGTCAACACCCTGCACCTGCACCTGACCGACGACCAGGGGTGGCGCCTCGCGATCGACTCCTGGCCGCGGCTGGCGGAGTACGGGGGCGGCAGCGAGGTCGGGGGCGGCCCCGGCGGCCACTGGACGAAGGACGAGTACCGGGACCTGGTGGCCTACGCGGGGCAGCGGTACGTGGACGTGGTCCCCGAGATCGACATGCCGGGGCACGTGAACGCGGCGCTCGCCTCCTACGCCGAGCTGAACTGCGACGGGAAGGCCCCGGAGCGGTACACCGGCGTCAAGGTGGGCTTCAGCTCGCTGTGCGTGGGCAAGGAGCGGACGTACGAGTTCATCGACGAGGTCCTCGGCGAGCTGGCGGAGCTGACCCCCGGCCGCTACCTGCACATCGGCGGCGACGAGGCGCACGCGACGCCCGCGGCGGACTACGCGGCCTTCATGGACCGGGCCCAGGCCGTGGTGGGCCGGTACGGCAAGACGGTGGTGGCCTGGCACCAGCTGGCGGCGGCCCGCCCGGCCCGGGGCGCGGTGCTCCAGTACTGGGGCCACGACAAGACCGCGGCCGCGGACAAGGCGGCCGTGGCGGCGGCGGCCCGGGCGGGGCACCCGCTGATCCTGTCGCCGGCGGACCGGCTGTACCTGGACATGAAGTACGACCCGGCCACGAAGCCGGGCCTGGCCTGGGCGGGGTACGTCCCGGTGCGGCGCGCCTACTCCTGGGACCCGGGCGCGTACCTGGCCGGGGTCCCGGAGTCGGCGGTGCTGGGCGTGGAGGCCCCGCTGTGGACGGAGACCGTCGCGACGCGCGGCGACTGGGAGCTGATGGCCTTCCCGCGGGTACTGGGCCTGGCCGAACTGGGCTGGTCGCCGGCGGCCGCGCTCGACTGGACCTCCTACAGCCGCCGCCTGGCCGCGCAGGCGCCCCGGCTGGACGCGCAGGGCATCGCCTTCTTCCGGGCGCCGGACGTTCCCTGGCAGTGACCGCTGGCGGACGGGGTCAGGACCAGCAGGAGGTCTCGGCCCCGTCGGCCTCCGAGCCCACCGTTATCTCGAATCCGGCCCCCGTGGCGAACTCCGCGGCGGCCCCGGGACCGTAGAACTCGGTGAGGAGGCGGACGGGCGGGAAGGAGAGGGTGAACACCTTGGCCTGCCCGTCCCCGCCCTTCGTGAAGCACGATCCGAACCTCCCCTGATCGGGCGTCCGTTCGGGCTCGAACCGCCAGCCGTCGGCCTCGGCGGCCTTGCGGTAGTGGTCGAGGACCTCCTGGCGGGTGCCGGGGTACACGTAGGTGCGCCCGGCGGACAGCCAGGCGTCACCGCTGTCGTCCGCGCACTCGGAGTAGACGCCGTCGAAGGTGCGGGGGGCGCTCGCGCCGGGCGGCGGCGAGGAGAGCAGCGGCAGCGACTCCAGCTCCTTCATCCGCGCCCCGGTCCCCTCGCAGGTCTTGAACGGGGACAGGAAGGAGCAGCCGGACAGCCCACCGGCCACGATCGCGGCCGACAGGAGCAGGGCGGCCGCACGGCCGGGGCGGATCCGGATCGGCATACGGGCTCCCAGACGGACTCGGGCCGCGCACTCCGGCCACCGGAGCGGACACACGAAGGCGTGACCGCGAAGAGGGCCATTGTGCTTCGCGGTCACGCCGTCGAGGTTCCGGGGTGGGGAGAGGGAGGCACCGAGGGACCGTATCGATGCCTCCCCCGCCCCGTGTGTCACCGCCGGGCGAAGGCCGCGACGGGGTTCTGGAGGCTGCCGATCAGCTGGAGGGCCGCCGCCGGGTCGGCGAGGTCGACCATCTGCCTGTTGTTGCGCAGCTGGAGGCGGTTCAGGCAGGACAGCTGGAACTCCTGCGCGAACAGGTCGTACCGCGCGAAGCGCTCCGCGAGCTGCGGCATCGACTCCTGGTACTCGTGGCCGCAGTCCGCGACCGCCCGCCAGAAGGTGTCCTCGTCGCAGATGCCCTCGTCCGCGAGGATCGCGCCGAGGAAGCGGAAGAAGCAGTCGAAGACGTCCGTGAAGATCGACAGGAGCTTCATGTCCTCGGGGATGTCCGCCCGGACCCGCTCGACCGCGGGCGGCAGCACCGCGTCCGCGTCCATGATGACGATCTCCTCGGCGATGTCCTTGAAGATCGCCCGCTTCACCAGGCCGCCCTCGATGACGAGGATGGTGTTCTCGCCGTGCGGCATGTAGGCGAGGTCGTACTGGTAGAAGCAGTGCAGCAGCGGCACCAGGTAGGCGCGCAGGTAGTGGCGCAGCCACTCGGCCGGGGTCAGGCCCGACTCCGCGATCAGCGCGCCGGCGAAGGACTTGCCCTCGGCGTCCACGTGCAGGAGCGAGGCCATCGTGGCGAGGCGCTCGTCGCCCTCGATCCGGTTGACGGGGGACTCGCGCCACAGCGCGGCCAGCATCTTGCGGTACGGGGAGTACCGGTCGGTGGCGCGCTCGTACTGGCGGTGGTGGTAGCCGATCGCCGCGCGCTCGCGGATGATCGAGAAGTCCACCGACTTCAGGACCTCGTCGCCCTCGATCAGCTGGTGCAGCCAGTCGTTGATCGCCGGGGTGGCTTCCATGTACGCGGCCGACAGACCTCGCATGAAGCCCATGTTCAGGACCGAGATGGCGGTCTTGACGTAGTGCTTGCGCGGCGCGCTCCGGTTGAAGAACGTACGGATCGACTGCTGCGCGAGGTACGCGTCCGGGCCCTCGCCCAGCAGCACCAGGCGGCGGTTCGCGATCTCGGCGGCGAAGGTGACCGTGGTCTTGTTCCACCACTGCCAGGGGTGCACGGGGAAGAGGTGGAAGTCGGCCAGGTCCAGGCCCAGCGCGGTCATCCGCTCCGCGAAGACGGCGATGGTCTCGTCGCCCAGCTCCTCGCGCATGAAGGAGTCGTGGTCCAGGCCCGCGCCCGCCGTGAAGGTGGAGACGTCCTTGCGGGCGGCCACCCACACCAGGTGGACGGGGCTGGCGGTCTCCGGGGCGTACGAGAGGTACTCGTGCACGCCGAAGCCGAGCCGGCCGTTGTTCGCGACGAAGCAGGGGTGGCCCTCGGTCATGCCCGTCTCGATGTCCTGGAAGGAGGACTTCGCGAGGACGTCGGAGGAGACCTGCGGCTTCGTGTACTTGTAGCCCGTGCCGGCCAGGGTGGAGGAGATCTCCTCCAGGTAGACGGGCAGCACCTCGGGACTCAGGCCCAGGGCCTCGCGCAGCTCGATGTGGAAGTCGAGGGCGTCCAGCTCCAGCTCGGCGCCGTCACGGTGGCGGGTGATGGAGGCCTCGTCGACCGACCAGTGGTCGAGGGCGTGCAGGACCGCCTTGAAGCGGTACTCCACGGTCGAGTCGTCGCTGAGGACCGAGTAGAGGCCGCCGCCCAGCGGCTTCGGGGTCAGCAGGCGCTCGTGGGAGAACTCGGCGAGGCCCTTGCGGACCAGGGCGCGGTTGGCGCGGGCCCACAGCTCGGGGGAGAGGTGGGCGACGGCGTCGGCGAGGCTCATATGGAGACCCCCTGGGCGGCCGTGGCGGCCTCGAACTGCGCGCGGGTGCAGAAGCTCAGCAGGGCTTCCTTCTCCGGCTTGGTGACCTGGCGCTCCGGCACGAAGCCGACGGCCTCGTTCAGTGCGTGCACGGCGGTGTTGGCGACGTCCGGCTCGACGACGACGCGCTCGGTGGCCGGGTCGGCGAAGATCGCGGACATCACCGTGGTGATGACGGCGCGGGTGAAGCCGTGCAGTGGGGTGTCGCTGGGGGCGACGAGGAAGTGCATGCCGACGTCGCCGGGCTGGGCTTCGTAGAGGCCGACCAGCTCCAGCTCGGACGGGTCGTAGGTCTCCATGAGGAAGGCGGGGCGGCCCTCGTGCAGGCCGATGAAGGCCTGGTGGTGCTCGTGGGCGGCGATCCTCATGTACTCGCGCTCGACGTCCGGCAGGGACGCGTCCTGCATCATCCAGAACGACGCCTTCGGGTGGGTGACCCAGCCGTGGAGCAGCTCCGCGTCGGCGAAGGGGTCCAGGGGGCGCACGGAGAAGGAGCCGAGTTCCGTGTCGACGCGGGAGAAGAGGAGTTCGGTGGTGCTCATCAGAGGGTGCCTTCCGGGGCGGCGAACTGCTGGAACGCGATGGACTTCTCGACCTTGTAGTGCTCGCGGCCGAGCAGCTCACCGACGATGTACGCGTTCCGGTACGCCGCCATGCCCAGGTCGGGCGAGGTGAGGGAGTGGTTGTGGGTGGTGCCGTTCTGCAGGTAGACCCCGCGGCCCGTGGTGTCGATGCTGTAGTTGCGGGCGGCGTCGAGCCGGCCGTGCCCGTCGAAGTTCAGGCGGTCCCGCACCGGGTTCAGGAACTCCGGGAAGGTGTACTTGTAGCCGGTGGCCAGGACCAGGCCCTCGGAGGTGAGGGAGAAGTCCCGCTCCTGCTCCTCCTGGCGCAGTCCCAGCGTGTACGTGCCCGTGGTGGTGTCGTACGCGGTGCTGTTCAGGGAGGTGTTGGTCAGCAGGGTGGTCGGGACCTGGCCCGGCATGCTGATCTTCTTCTGGTAGAGCAGGTCGAAGATGGCGTTGATCAGGTCGCCGTCGATGCCCTTGAAGAGGTTCTTCTGCTGGGTCTCCAGCCGGTAGCGGGTGTCCTCGGGGAGCGCGTGGAAGTAGTCCACGTACTCGGGGGAGGTCATCTCCAGCGTGAGCTTGGTGTACTCCAGCGGGAAGAAGCGCGGGGAGCGGGTCACCCAGTTGAGCTGGTAGCCGTGGACGTCGATCTCGGCGAGGAGGTCGTAGTAGATCTCGGCCGCGCTCTGGCCGGAGCCGATGAGGGTGATCGACTTCTTCTTCTGCAGCTCCGCCTTGTTCTGCATGTAGGCGGAGTTGTGCGTGAAGTCGCCGCCGAGGCCCTCGCAGGACTGCGGGACGTGCGGCGGGGTGCCGGTGCCCAGGACCAGGCGGGGGGCCCGGTGGGTCTCGCCCTTGTCGGTGTGGACCTCGTACAGGCCGGCCCGCTCGTCGTAGGTGACCTCGGTGACCGAGGTGGACCACCGGACGTTGTCGAGGCGGTCGGCGGCCCAGCGGCAGTAGTCGTTGTACTCGGCCCGCAGCGGGTAGAAGTTCTCCCGGATGTAGAAGGAGTACAGCCGGTCCTTGTCCTTCAGGTAGTTCAGGAAGGAGAAGGGCGAGGTCGGGTCGGCGAGCGTGACCAGGTCCGACATGAAGGGCGTCTGCAGGTGGGCGCCGTCCAGGAACATCCCGGCGTGCCACTCGAAGTGCGGCTTCGACTCGATGAAGAGACCGTCGATCTCGTCGAGCGGGGCGGTCAGGCAGGCGAGTCCGAGGTTGAACGGACCGACGCCGATGCCGATGAAGTCGTGGGTCTCAGCGGTGGAGGGCAAGGGATTCTCCCAGGAACTGCTCGGCATGTGCGGCGAGAAGGTCGAGGACGGCCGCGATGTCGGCCGTCGTGGTCTGCGGGTTGAGGAGGGTGAACTTCAGGTACTGCTTCCCGTCCACCTTGGTGCCGGCGACGACGGCCTCACCGGAGGCGAACAGGGCCTTGCGGGCGTGCAGGTTGGCCTCGTCGACCAGGTCGGTACGGACCTCGCCCTCGGGGACGTAGCGGAAGACGAGGGTGGAGATCTGCGGCTTGACGACGACCTCGAAGCGCGGGTCGGCGTCGATGACGTCCCAGCCGGCCGCGGCCAGGTCGATGACCTCGTCGAAGAGCGAGCCGACACCGTCGGCGCCCATGACGCGCAGGGTCACCCAGAGCTTGAGCGCGTCGAACCGGCGCGTGGTCTGGATGGACTTGTCGACCTGGTTGGGGATGCGCTCCTCGGCCATGCGGCGCGGGTTGAGGTAGTCCGCGTGGTACGTGGCGTGCTTGAGGGTGTCGCGGTCGCGCACCAGCATGGCGCTGGAGCTGACCGGCTGGAAGAACGACTTGTGGTAGTCGACCGTGACCGAGTCGGCGCGCTCGATGCCGTCGAGGAGGTGGCGGCGGGTCGGGGACGCCAGCAGTCCGCAGCCGTAGGCGGCGTCCACGTGCATCCACGCGTGGTGCTCGTCGGCCAGGCGGGCGATCTCGGGGAGCGGGTCGATGGACCCGAAGTCGGTGGTGCCGGCGGTGGCGACGACGGCCATCGGGAAGAGGCCCTCGGAGGCGCACTCCTCCAGTTCCAGGGCGAGCACCGCGGTGTCCATCCGGCGGTTGCGGTCGACCGGGACGCAGATGACGGCCTCGTAGCCGAGCCCGAGCATGGCGGCCGACTTCTGGACGCTGAAGTGGCTGGCCTCGGAGGTGAAGATGCGCAGCTTCGGGAGGAGTTCGGCCTTGGTGAGCTCGCGTCCCTCGTCGAGCGCCTTCTTCATGACGAGGCGGCAGGCCTCGTCGCGGGCGAGGAGCAGCGCGTGGAAGTTCGACTGGCTGCCGCCGGAGGTGAAGATGCCGTCCGCGGCGGGGCCGAGGCCGATGCGCTCGGTGGTCCAGTCGATGAGGCGGCGCTCGATGAGCGTGCCGCCGATGGACTGGTCCCAGGTGTCGAGGGAGGAGTTGACGGCCGAGAGGATCGCCTCGCCGAGCACGGCGGGGATGACGACCGGGCAGTTGAGGTGGCCGAGGTAGCGCGGGTGGTGGAAGTACACCGCGTCGCGCAGGTAGACGTCCTCCAGCTCGTCCAGGACGGCGGCCGCGTCCGCGAGCGGCTTGTCCAGGTCGATCCCGTTGATGACCGGGGCGAGTTCGTCGACGGATATACCGGTGTGGGGCCGCTGCGTGCTCGCGAGTTTCGCGGCGACGCGGTCGACGCCCTCGGTGACGGAGCGCCGGTAGAGGTCCGCGGTCGTCTCGTTCAGCAGATGCGAGCGCATCAACTTTCCTCCGGGCAGGGGGTGGAGAGGGGGGGTGGGGTGGGGTGTGCGTGAATTAGGTTAGCCTAACCTTAGTAATTCGCCAAACGCAGATGGGCCCTGGCTGAAAAGCCAGGGCCCATCTCAAATGCGGTGTGAAATCCGGGAGTTGACTAGAGCTCGGAGGCCGGGTCCTCGCTCGGGGCCTTGCCGGCGTACGCCTCGGCGAGGAGCTGTTCCTCGCTCGCGCCGAGGCGCCAGTAGCCGGTGAAGCGGACGGCGCGACGGTCGACGGAACGTTCCTGCACGAAATGGCGGCGCACCGCGCGGATCGTGCCCGCCTCGCCCGCCAGCCAGGCGTACGGGGCTTCGGCCGCTGCGGGTCCGGCCGAGCGCAGCACGCTCAGCACCTGCTCCGTCCGCTCCCGGCCGTGGCTCTCGCGCACGATCCAGGTGATGTCGGCGTCGGCGGGCGCCCGGAGGTCGAGCCGGTCGTCCTCGTGCGGGACCTCGAACCAGGCCCTGACCCGGGTCCCGGCGGGGAGCCGGTCCAGAATCGCGGCCGCGGCCGGCAGGGCGGTCTCGTCCGCGTACATCCAGATCGCGTCGGCGCCGGCCGGCGGCTGGAAGCGTACGGACTTGTTCTCCGCGACGGCCGGTCCGATCGCCATGATCCGGTGGCCGGCCACCGCCCGCCCCGCCCAGCGGGAGGCCGGGCTGCCGTCCCCGTGGAGGACGAAGTCGATGTCGACCTCGTCCGCTCCCTCGGGCGTACGGCGCTGCTCGCGCACCGTGTAGGAGCGCATCACCGGCCGCTCCTCGTCCGTCATCCCGCGCCAGGCGGCGAACCAGGTGTCCTCGTCCGTGGACGGGAGCACCGTGTGCTCCTGGCCGGACGCGGGCAGGAAGAGCGACAGGCTCTGGTCGAAGCCGCCCGAGCGGAAGCCCGCGAGGGACTCCCCGCCGAAGGTGACCCGCAGGAACGAGTGGCCCAGACGGAGCGTGCGGAGCACTTCGAGCCCGAAGAACCGGAAGTGTGCGACGGCCGGGGCGTCGGATGCGGTGGCGGTCATGCGGAGAGGTCCCCCTGGGGAGTCGGTACGGCGTGCCTGGCGCCCGGGGTCACCGGGCGCCGGGGGTCAGCTGACCTTCTTGGCGTTCTGGATGGACTTCGCGAGGTCTTCCAGGATCTGCGCGCACTTCTCGTACGAGTAGATCGGCTCGGTCACGCGGGGGACGACCTGACCGGCCTTGACGGCGGGCATCTCGACCCAGGTCGGACGGTCCTTCAGCTGCTCGGGCTGCAGCGTGCCGGTGCGGTTGTCGAGCAGGATGACGTCGGCCTTGTACTTGCCGGCGTTCTCCCAGCTGAGGCTCTCGAAGAAGCCGCCCTCGTCCAGCTTCTCGGGGGTGACGAACTCGACGCCGAGCTGCTTGAAGTACTTCAGGTCGGCCGCGGTGTCCGGGGTGGACGCGTAGAACAGGGCGTCCGAGCCGGAGCCCACGAGCACCTTGACGCCCGGGTTGGCCTTGGTGGCCTCGCGCACCTTCGCGGCGGCGGCCTCGAAGCGGGCCTTGGAGTCCACGGCCTTCTTGGAGTTCATGTCCGCGCCGAGGGACTTGGCGAGGTCCGCGGTGCGCTCCAGCGCCTTGTCGAGGGTGACGTCGCCGCCCACCTTGACCGCGGCGGCCGGGGCGAGCGCGAGGATCTTGTCCTTGGAGGCCTCCGGGACGTACCAGTAGGTGCCGTCCCAGGTGTTGGTGAGCAGCACGTCGGGCTGCAGGGCGGCGTACTTCTCGACGTTGAACTCGTCGTAGACGTTGCCGAGGATCTCGACCTTGGAGATGTCCAGCGAGCCGGCCTGGACGTCGGCCTTGCCGTCGGTGGTCTTGGTCGGGCCGAACACGCCCTTGACCTTGATGCCGTAGTCGTGCAGCGCGGCGGCGGTGCCGGTGTAGGCGACGATGTTCTTCGGCTTGGCCTTGGTGGTGACGTCCTTGCCGAGGTCGTCCTTGAAGGTCCAGGCGGCGGACGCCGAGGCGCCGTTGTCCTTGTCACCCTTCGCCGAGTCGGTGCCGCCGCATGCGGTCAGGACCGCGACGAGGCCGAGGGCGCCACCGGCCGCGACGAACCCGCGGCGGGTGAAGGAGGAGGTTCGGGACTTGGGCATGTCGATGTCCGCTTTCATGCGTGCAGGGGCGGCCACTGGGCCGTTCGGTGAGAAGGTTAGCCTAACCTAAGGCCAAATCCGGCGGCTGGGCAAGATCCGGCCGTGAGTTGGATCACCCCCGGCGGAACCGGCGGTGACCGGCCCGATTTCCCTACCGTCCGGCGCACGGCACCGAGTTGCCGCGAGGCGCCGACCGGACCCCTGACACGCCGATGTCCGGGGCGGGTGTCGTACCCGCCCCGGACACCGGTGCGTTCGGCTCGGCCGGAAGCCGGTCGGCTCAGCCGGCGAAGCCCAGCTCACGGGCGATCAGCATGCGCTGGACCTCGCTCGTGCCCTCGCCGATCTCCAGGATCTTGGAGTCCCGCCACATCCGGGCCACCGGGTACTCGTTCATGAAGCCGTAGCCGCCGTGGATCTGCGTCGCCTCGCGCGCGTTGTCGACCGCGACCGTCGAGGAGTACAGCTTCGCGATCGCCGCCTCCTTCTTGAACGGCTCCCCGGCCACCAGGCGGGAGGCCGCGTCGCGCCAGCCGATGCGGGCCATGTGGGCGCGCATCTCCATGTCGGCCAGCTTGAACTGGATGGCCTGGTTGTCGCCGATCGCCTTGCCGAAGGCGTGCCGCTCCTTGGCGTACTTCACCGACTCGTCCACACAGCCCTGCGCGAGGCCGGTCGCGAGCGCCGAGATGGCGATCCGGCCCTCGTCGAGGATCCGCAGGAACTGCGCGTAGCCGCGGCCCTCCTGGCCCACCAGGTTGGCCAGGGGGACCCGTACGCCGTCGAAGGACAGCTCGCGGGTGTCCGAGGAGTTCCAGCCCACCTTGGAGTACGGGGCGGCCACCGTGAAGCCCGGGGTGCCGGACGGGACGATGATCGAGGAGATCTCCGGGCGGCCGTCCGCCTTGCGGCCCGTCACGGCGGTGACCGTGACCAGACCGGTGATGTCCGTACCGGAGTTGGTGATGAAGCACTTCGAACCGTTGATGACCCACTCGTCGCCGTCCTTGACGGCGGTCGTGCGGGTGCCCCCCGCGTCGGAGCCCGCACCCGGCTCCGTCAGCCCGAAGGCGCCGAGGATCTCGCCGGAGCACATCTTCGGCAGCCACTGCCGCTTCTGCTCCTCGGAGCCGAAGAGGTAGATCGGCATGGCGCCGAGCGAGACCCCGGCCTCCAGGGTGATGGCGACCGAGGAGTCGACGCGGGCCAGCTCCTCCAGGGCGATGCCGAGGGCGAGGTAGTCCCCGCCCATGCCGCCGTACTCCTCCGGGAAGGGCAGGCCGAACAGGCCCATGCGGCCCATCTCGGCGACGATCTCGTAGGGGAACTCGTGCCGCTCGTACAGGTCGCCGATCTTCGGGGCGACGACGTCGTGGGCGAACGCCTCGACGGTGCGGCGGAGTTCCTCGTGCTCAGGGGTGAGCCGGTGGTCGAGGGACATGGTGTGACTACTCCTTGTGGGAGAGGGCGCGGACGGTACGGGAGGGGCTGGGGCGTCCCAGCTGTTCGGCCATCCACACGCTCGTGGCGGTGAGGGCGGTCAGATCGACCCCGGTTTCGATGCCGAGGCCGTCGAGCATCCACACCAGGTCCTCGGTCGCGAGGTTTCCGGTGGCGCTCTTCGCGTACGGACATCCGCCGAGGCCGCCTGCGGAGGCGTCGACGGTGGTCACGCCGTGCTGGAGCGCGGCGAGGGTGTTGGACAGGGCCTGGCCGTAGGTGTCGTGGAAGTGCACGCCGATCCGGTCGGTGGTGACCCCGGCCTCGTTCAGCGCGGCGAGCAGCGCCTGGACATGGCCCGGCGTGGCCACGCCGATCGTGTCGCCGAGGCTCAGCTCGTCACAGCCGAGGTCCAGCAGGGCCTTGGCGACGGAGACCACCTGGTGGACCGGGACCGGGCCCTCCCAGGGGTCGCCGAAGCACATCGACAGATAGCCGCGGACATGCGCCCGGCCCTCCTTGGCGCGGGCCACGACGGGCTCGAACATGGCGAGGGACTCGGCGACGGTGCGGTTGAGGTTGCGGGACGCGAAGGTCTCGGTGGCCGAGCCGAACACCGCGATGCGCGTGGCCCCGAGGGCGAGCGCGCGGTCGAGGCCGCGCTCGTTGGGGACGAGGACGGGCAGCCGCGCGTCGACGTCGGCGAGCTGCGGGAACAGCTCCTCCGCGTCGGCCAGCTGGGGCACCCACTTGGGGTGCACGAAGCTGGTCGCCTCGATGGTCGTCAGCCCGGCGGCGGCGAGGCGGTGGATGAACTCCGCCTTGACGGCCGTCGGGACGGCGCCCTTCTCGTTCTGCAGCCCGTCGCGGGCGCCGACCTCGTGGATGCGGACCCGGGCCGGGAGACCGGGGGCCGGGACGTTCATGGGCAGGCGGTTCACGCGCCCTCCTCCTCGTCCGGGGTGACGACCGCCAGGACCTGGTCCATGGCCACCGTGCTGCCGGTGGACACGTCCAGCTCGGTGACCGTGCCGGCATGCGGGGAGGAGATGACGTGCTCCATCTTCATCGCCTCGACGACCAGCAGGCTCTGGCCCGCCGCGACCTTGTCGCCCACGGCCACCTTGACCACGGTGACGGTGCCGGGCATCGGGGCGGCGAGGGTGTCGGCGCCGGCCCGGCCGGCGCCGCTCAGGTTCGCCACGACGGGGTCGTGGCGCTGGACGTGCCAGCTGTCCGCGTCCCGGCCGAGCCAGGTCCCCTCCGGGCTGGTGGCGTGGCTGAAGCGGTGCGTGACGCCGTCGAGTTCGACGGTGACGGTGTCCGGGGTGCGGCTGACGATCCGGCCGCGGGCCGGTGCGCCGGGGCTCTGCCCCGGACCCCGCGCCCCGATCGCCGGCGAGGCTGAATCCGCCCCGGCGGGGCCGGAAACGAGGATCTCCGCGTCGGTGCCCAGGGAGCGCGTGCGGACCTCCACCGGGTCCTGGCCCGGCAGGCGGAAGTGGTGGACGGTCCAGGCCGGAGTACCGCCGAGGCGCCAGCCGTCGGCGGCGTCGAAGGGGTCGGCCCACCCCGTCGCCCGCGGCTTCGCCACGGTGCCGGCCAGCAGCGCGGCGGCCGCGTACACCTCGTCCGGGACGCCCTCCGGCAGGAGCGACGGGAGGTCGCGCTCGACCAGCCCCGTGTCCAGGTCGCCGGAGACGACGTCCGGGTGGGCCAGCAGCCTGCGCAGGAAACCGGCGTTCGTCTGGACGCCCAGGATCACGGTGTCGGCCAGAGCACCCCGCAGCAGCCGCAGCGCACTGGCGCGGTCCGGGCCGTGGACGATGACCTTCGACAGCATCGGGTCGTACGTCGAGCCCACCGGAACGCCCGCCGTCAGCCCGGAGTCCGTGCGCACCGCACCGCCCGAGGGCTCGGACAGGGCCAGCACGGTGCCGCCGGACGGCAGGAAACCGCGCGCCGGGTCCTCCGCGCAGACACGGGCCTCGATGGCGTGCCCGGTCAGCGTCACCTCGGACTGGGTGAAGCCCAGCGGCGCGCCCGCCGCCACCCGCAGCTGCTGCTCCACTAGGTCCAGCCCGGTGATCAGCTCCGTCACCGGGTGCTCGACCTGGAGCCGGGTGTTCATCTCCATGAAGTAATAGGAGGCGGGGTCGTTGCCCGGCACGATGAACTCCACCGTGCCCGCGCCGACGTACCCGCAGGAGCGGGCCGCGTCGACCGCCGCCGCCCCCATCGCCGCCCGGGTCTTCTCGTCGAGCAGGACCGACGGGGCCTCCTCGATCACCTTCTGGTGCCGGCGCTGCAGCGAGCACTCGCGCTCGCCCAGGTGCACCACGTTCCCGTGGGCGTCCGCCAGCACCTGGATCTCGATGTGCCGCGGCCGGTCCACCCACCGCTCCACCAGCAGGGTGTCGTCGCCGAAGGAGGACCGCGCCTCGCGGCGGGCCGCCGCGATCTCCTCGGCCAGCACCGCCTCGTCGCGGACCAGCCGCATGCCCTTGCCGCCGCCGCCCGCCGAGGGCTTCAGCAGCACCGGCATGCCGATCTCCGAGGCGGCCGCGACCAGTTCGGCGTCGGTCAGGCCACTGCCCGAGGAGCCGGGGACCACGGGCACGCCCGCAGCCTTCACCGTCTCCTTGGCGCGGATCTTGTCGCCCATGAGGGAGATGGCGGAGGCGGGCGGCCCGATGAAGGCCAGCCCGGCGTCCGTACAGGCCTGGGCGAAGGCGGCGTTCTCGGCGAGGAAGCCGTAGCCGGGGTGGACGGCCTCGGCGCCGGTGCGCCGGGCGGCGTCCAGCAGCCGCTCGACCGACAGGTAGCTCTCGGCGGCCGCGGCCGGGCCGATGCGGACGGCCGTGTCGGCCTCCCGGACGTGGCGGGCGTCCGCGTCGGCGTCGCTGAAGACGGCCACGGAGCGGATGCCGAGCTCCCGCAGGGTGCGGATGACCCGTACGGCGATCTCGCCGCGGTTCGCGACCAGAACAGTGCTGAACATCAGTGAGGTCCTCACGTCACATACGGAAGATGCCGAAGCCCGAGTCGCCCAGCGGGGCGTTCGCGCACGCGGTCAGGGCCAGTCCCAGCACCTGCCGGGTTTCCATCGGGTCGATGACCCCGTCGTCCCACAGCCGCGCGGTGGCGTAGTAGGCGTTGCCCTGCTCCTCGTACTGCGCGCGGACCGGGGCCTTGAAGGCCTCCTCGTCCTCGGCGGCCCATTCCTGGCCCGCGCCCTCGATCTGGTCGCGCTTGACCGTGGCGAGCACCGAGGCCGCCTGCTCCCCGCCCATCACGGAGATCTTGGCGTTGGGCCACATCCACAGGAAGCGGGGCGAGTACGCCCGGCCGCACATCGAGTAGTTGCCGGCGCCGTACGAGCCGCCGACCACCACCGTCAGCTTCGGCACCCGGGTGCAGGCCACGGCCGTCACCATCTTGGCGCCGTGCTTGGCGATGCCGCCGGCCTCGTAGTCCTTGCCGACCATGAAGCCGGAGATGTTCTGGAGGAAGAGGAGCGGGATGCCGCGCTGGTCGCACAGCTCGATGAAGTGCGCGCCCTTCTGCGCCGACTCGGCGAACAGGATGCCGTTGTTGGCGACGATCCCGACCGGGTGTCCGTGGATCCGGGCGAAACCGGTGACCAGCGTCTGGCCGAACTCGGACTTGAACTCCTGGAAGCGGGAGCCGTCCGTGATCCGGGCGATGATCTCGCGGGCGTCGTACGGGGTGCGCGAGTCGACGGGGACCGCGCCGTACAGCCCGTCCGGGTCCACCTTGGGCTCTTCCGGCGCCTCGACCGACCAGGGCAGGGCCCCGCGCTCGGGCAGGGTCGCCACGATGTTCCGTACGATCCGCAGCGCGTGCGCGTCGTCCTCCGCGAGGTGGTCGGTCACACCGGAGATCCGGGAGTGGACCTCGCCGCCGCCGAGATCCTCGGCCGTGACCACCTCACCGGTGGCGGCCTTCACCAGCGGCGGGCCGCCGAGGAAGATCGTGCCCTGGTTGCGGACGATGACGGCCTCGTCACTCATGGCTGGGACGTAGGCCCCGCCCGCCGTGCAGGAGCCGAGGACGGCGGCGATCTGCGGGATACCGGCCCCCGACATGCGGGCCTGGTTGTAGAAGATGCGGCCGAAGTGCTCCCGGTCGGGGAAGACCTCGTCCTGCATGGGGAGGAAGGCGCCGCCGGAGTCGACCAGGTAGAGGCAGGGGAGACGGTTCTCCAGGGCCACCTCCTGGGCGCGGAGGTGCTTCTTGACGGTCATCGGGTAGTACGTGCCGCCCTTGACGGTGGCGTCGTTCGCGACGATCACGCATTCGCGGCCGCTGACCCGGCCGATGCCCGCGATGACCCCGGCGGCGGGGGCCGCGCCCCCGTACATGCCCTCGGCGGCCAGCGGGGCCAGCTCCAGGAAGGGCGATCCGGGGTCGAGGAGGGTGTCCACGCGGTCGCGCGGGAGGAGTTTCCCGCGGGCGGTGTGGCGGGCGCGGGCCTTCTCGCCGCCACCGAGCCGGGCCGCGTCGAGCCGGGCGCGCAGGCCCTCGGTCAGCTCGCGGTGGGCGGCCTCGTTGGTCCGCCAGGCCTCGGACGCCGGGTCCGCGGCGCTCGTCAGCACTGGTGCCTGCTGCATCGGTCGAGCTCCCTTGCTCGTTCCACCTGCTCGGTGCACGCTGTTAATGGTCGTTAACGTGTCTGGGCCTTAGGTTAACGACCGCTAACGGCCCTGTCTAGAATGGTTTCCCATGAGCACCAGAGCGGCCGCACCCACCCGTCGCGAGCAGATCCTCAGTGAGGCCGCTCGTCTCTTCGCCGCGCGTGGGTTCCACGGCGTGGGCGTCGACGAGATAGGGGCCGCGGTGGGCATCAGCGGCCCCGGGCTGTACCGGCACTTCGCGGGCAAGGACGCCATGCTCGCCGAGCTGCTCGTCGGCATCAGCGAGCGGCTGCTGACCGGCGGCCGGCACCGGGTGGCGGAGGCGGCGGGCGACCCGGAGCGGGTGCTGTCCTCCCTCGTCGACGGCCACATCGACTTCGCGCTCGACGACCGGGCGCTGATCACCCTGCACGACCGGGAGCTCGACCGGCTCCGGGAGGCCGACCGCAAGCTCGTACGGCAGCTGCAGCGCCAGTACGTGGAGCTGTGGGTGGAGGTCGTACGGGAACTGCACCCGCAGGTCGCCGAGGCGGAGGTACGGGTCGCCGTGCACGCGGTGTTCGGCCTGCTCAACTCCACCCCGCACCTGGCGGCCTTGGGGCGCGAGGCGGTGGAATCGCTGCTGCGGCGCCTCGTCCACGGCGCGTTCGGGGCGCTGTCGGCGTGAGCCGGGGCGTCCGCCGACCGGAATGGACGCGCCGCCTCCGGCCCGGCGGCGGCAGAATGGCCCGTATGCCGAAGCCGATAGAGACGCCCGTACCCACCCGCGCCGAGCTCATCGACCACCTGGTCCGCACCCGGATCTCGGGGCAGGTTGCCACGCCGCGCGAGAACAACCTCAGCCACTACCGCAAGCTCGCCAACGGCGACCGGCACTACTGGCTCGGCCTGGAACTGGGCGACCGCTGGACGGACGAGCAGGACGTGCTCGCGGTGATGGCGGAGCGGTGCGGGGTCGTGGACGACCCGGCGTTCCGGTTCGGCCAGGACACCATCGACCCGGAGCTGACCGTGGCCGGCCTGGACCGCCTGGCGGCGCGACTGCGCAAGGCGGCGGCGGACCGGCAGAGCGTGCTCTTCGCCACCGGCCACCCGGGCGGCCTCCTGGACGTCCACCGGGTGACGGCGGCGGCCCTGCGGGCGGCCGGGTGCGAGATCGTCGTCATCCCGCAGGGCCTGGTGGCGGACGAGGGCTCGGTGTGGCAGTTCGCCGACGTCGCGGTCCTGGAGCGCGGCGCGACGCTGTGGCACACGCACTCGCCGGAGCCGATGGCGGCGATCCTGGACGGCCTCGCGGCGGAGAACCGCCCGCTGCCGGACCTGGTCGTCGCGGACCACGGCTGGGCGGGCTGCGCGGCCCAGCGCGGCCTGGACGCGGTGGGCTACGCGGACTGCAACGACCCGGCGCTGTTCATCGGCGAGGCGGAAGGCACCCTCCAGGTGACGATCCCCCTGGACGACCACGTCCGCGACCCCCGCTTCTACGACCCGATGGTGGCGTACATCCTGGACGCGGCGGGCCTGCTGGGGGAGTAGGGGGCGGGCGAGGGCCTCGCCGGTTCGTCCGTGGCGGCGAACCGGCGAGCCCCCCGCTCCCCGCGCGCGAGGCCTCGTCTCAGTGGGCCGTGGAATCCCTTGTGTAGCGCTCGCCCTTGCCGTCGTCCTGACGCAGGTACATCTGGTCGTAGGGTCGCTTCCCCACCCAGATCGCGTTCAGGGCGCAGTGAGCCGGCCGCTCGTGACCGGTCGCGAATTCGATCCGGACGCCCGGGCGTTCGTCCGGGACGGTATCGAACGTCCATGTGCCGTCACCGGATGCGCGGGGGACGGCGTTCCGCATGTTTTCCGGGACGCAGTACCGGTCCTGCGTGATGTTGCCGAACGAGACGGCTCCGTCCTCCGTGAACACGACCCGGCCGCCTTTGTTGCTCTGCCAGGTGCCGGTGATGTCCGACGCTTCGAGCTCCTCGGTGCCGCGCGGCTCCGACCCGCAGGATGTGACCGCGAAGCTTGTGGCAAGGAGAAGCGCGAGGACTTCGGAGTGCCGTAGGAGTCGTTTCAATGATCGCCTCGGGGTGGATGTATGGATGGCCCGTCGCTCCGGATCTGCCGGAGCGGTGCGGAGCCGGTCGTGCCGATCATCGCCCACTCGCGCGCACTTCCGGGGGGTGACCCGTTGTCAGTGGCGGTGGTTACGGTCGGTTCATGTCGAAGTCTTCGAAGGCGCGCAGCCCGTTGTCCGTGCTGGCCGACGATCCTCAAGGGCGGTCTCTGGGGCTGGAGTTGCCCTCGGGGGTGCTCGTGGATGCGCCCGGACGGCGGCGGTGGGGCAAGGCGTCCGAGCCGTTGTTGTGGGTGTCCGACGAGGCCGTGGGGGTCGGGGCGCTCGCCGCTCACCGGAGTCCGGCGCTCGCCGCCGCCGGGCTGCAGGCCGTGCTGTTCCAGGACCGGCGGGGGCTCGAACGGTGGTGGCAGGAGCGGGAGTTCCGGCCGGAGCGGATGTCCGACCCCGACGACCACCACGTCGAGCCGGTGCTGCGGGAGTTCTGGAGCGCGGTGGTGCCCGACCCCGAGGAGGGTGCGGAGGGGGAGGAGCTCATCGCTCCCTTCGGCCGGGACTGGCCCGGGCTCGCGGAGGGCGGGCCGCAGGCCCCGGACGATCCGGACGCCGTGGCCTGTGGGCTCGCGGACGAGCTGATAGCGAGCGGCGCCCTGCCGAGTCCCCGGCTCGCCCTGGTCCCTGCGGGCCGCGGGGCCGACGTACCGACCGTGATGGGCTGGGGCGGGCCGGCCAACCACGAGAACGACACCGCCCTCATCAGCACCGTCCTGCGCTCCTGGGAGGACCGCTTCGGGGCCCGCGTCGTCGCCCTCGGCTTCGACGAGCTCCATGTGTCCGTGGCGGCCCCGCCGCGTACGACCGCCCACGCGCTCCCCGTCGCCGCGGAGCACTTCGCCTTCTCGCCCGACAACATCTGGCAGGGCTCCGGCAGCATCCGCGCCTACGCCGACGAGGCGGTCACCGGCAGCAACCACTGGGGGTTCTGGTGGGACTGAGACGGGCGCGGGTCACGCACGCGGGACGCGTACGACACCCTCCTGGATGACCGTCACGGCCAGCCGGCCGTCCTGCGTCCAGATGCGGGCCTGGCCCAGGCCCCGGCCCGCGGCCGCCGAGGGCGACTCCTGGTCGTACAGCAGCCACTCGTCCGCGCGGAACGGCCGGTGGAACCACATCGCGTGGTCCAGCGAGGCGCCGACCACGTCGCCCACCGCCCAGCCGCCCCGGCCGTGCGCGAGCAGCACCGAGTCGAGCAGGGTCATGTCGGAGACGTAGGTGGCCAGGCAGGTGTGCAGCAGCGGATCGTCGCTGTCGAGCTTGCCGGCCGTACGGAACCACACCTGCGAGCGCGGCTCCACCGGCTCGCCGACGCTGCCCCAGGGCGGGGTCGTGGCGTAGCGCAGGTCCACCGCCTCGCGGGTCTCGATCAGCCGCTCCACCGTGCCGGGGTCGCGGAAGATCTCGCGGTACGCGGGCAGCGACTCGGCCGCGGTGGGCAGGGACTCCGGGTCCGGGGCGGACGGCATGGCGACCTGGTGGTCGAGGCCGTCCTCGTACTTCTGGAAGGACGCGGAGAGGTGGAAGATCGGCTGGCCGTGCTGGACGGCGACGACCCGGCGCGTGGTGAAGGAGCGCCCGTCGCGGATCCGGTCCACCGAGTAGACGATGGGCGCGGAGGTGTCCCCGGTGCGCAGGAAGTAGGAGTGCAGCGAGTGCGCGGTGCGGTCCGCGGGGACGGTCCGGCCGGCCGCGACCAGGGCCTGGGCCGCGACCTGGCCGCCGAAGACGCGCGGTACCAGCGAAGGCCGGCTGGTACCGCGGAAGATGTTCTCCTCGATCTGCTCGAGGTCGAGCAGATCGAGGAGCGTCGTCAGTGCGTCGTTCATGGGGGAAGGGTAGGTGCCCGGATTCCCTACAGGCCCATGGACTTGGCGATGATGGACTTCATGATCTCGCTGGTGCCGCCGTAGATGCGGTTGACGCGGTTGTCGGCGTACAGGCGGGCGATCGGGTACTCGTTCATGTAGCCGTAGCCGCCGTGCAGCTGGAGGCAGCGGTCGATGACGCGGTGCGCGACCTCGGTGCAGAACAGCTTGGCGGAGGCGGCCTCGGCCGGGGTCAGCTCGCCGGCGTCCAGGGCCTCCAGGGCGCGGTCGGCGACGGCCTGCGCGGCGTCCACCTCGGCCTGGCAGGCGGCCAGTTCGAACTTGGTGTTCTGGAAGTGCGCGACGGGCTTGCCGAAGACGGTGCGCTCCGTGACGTACTGCTGGGCGAACCGGACGGCCGCGGCGGCCTGGGCGTACGCGCCGAAGGCGATGCCCCAGCGCTCGGAGGCCAGGTTGTGGCCGAGGTAGTAGAAGCCCTTGCCCTCCTCGCCCATCAGGTCCTCGACCGGGACCTTGACGTCGACGAACGCCAGCTCGGCGGTGTCGGAGGTCTTCAGGCCCAGCTTGTCGAGCTTGCGGCCGATGGAGTAGCCCTCGGACTTGGTGTCCACGGCGAAGAGGGAGATGCCGAAGCGGCGGTCCTCGGCCGACGGGGCGGAGGTACGGGCGCAGACGATCACGCGGTCGGCGTGGACGCCACCGGTGATGAAGGTCTTGGAGCCGTTGAGGACGTAGTGCGTGCCGTCCTCGGAGAGCTTGGCGGTGGTCTTCATGCCCGCGACGTCGGAGCCGGTGCCCGGCTCGGTCATCGCCAGAGCCCACATCTCCTCGCCGGAGACGAACTTCGGCAGGAAGCGCTTCTTCTGCTCGGTGTCGGCCAGCATCTTGATGTAGGGGAGGGCGAGCAGCACGTGCACGCCGGAGCCGCCGAAGTTGACGCCCGCGCGCGAGGTCTCTTCGTAGAGGACGGCCTCGAACTTGTGGGTGTCCAGGCCCGCGCCGCCGAACTCCTCGGGCACGTTGATGCCGAAGACGCCCAGCTCGCCGAGCTTGTAGTAGAAGTCGCGCGGCGCCTGACCGGCTGCGAACCACTCGTCGTAGACCGGGACGACCTCGGCCTCGATGAAGGCGCGGATGGTCTCGCGGAATGCCTCGTGGTCCTCGTTGAAAACGGTACGGCGCACAGCCGGCTCCCTTCGGTCGCGGCGGTCCGCCGCCATGCCTAAGCGCTTGCTCAGGATAAGTTACCGGCCAGTCAATCTGGCTGTCCAGAGTCGGAGCGCCCGAGAAAGGGTGGGGTGGCTCACCCCGGGCCCGCCGCCCGGGGCTCCGGCAGAGGGGGTTCATCCGTGCCGTGGTGGCCGGAATGTGCTCAAGAATGCCTTGTTCGTGGTCTCACGTACCGATTCGCCCTCCCCTAGCCTGCCCGGCATGCCACTTTTCCGGAGAGCGAAGAAGGCCGGCCCGGATGCGGGCGGAGGGTCGGGGGCGTCGCCGGTACCGCCCTGGTGCGCATGGTTCGGCCCCGCCGACTGGCACGCCTTCGAGGCGCTCCTGAACGACGTCTTCCTGGACGGGAACAAGAGCGGGCCGCCCATGCGCTTCGGGGAGCAGCGCCACCTCTCGCTCGCCGCCGAGGGCGAGCCCGGCGCACCGCTGGACCTCGCGGAGATAGCCGAGCTGGTCCGCGCGCTGCCGCACGCGAACTGGCGGTCGGCCACGGTCTCCTTCCTGAACCAGAAGCAGCGGCTCGCCGACCGCCGGCGCGAGCTGGAGCGGGCGGGCTTCGCCGAGGTCCGCAACCTGCTCATGCCGAGGCTGGTGACGGTCGACGCGGTCGGCGAGGGCCACGGGCTGTCCGTGGCGCTGACCGGGGAACTCGCCGTCGTCGTCGTGATCCACGTGGGCGGAGACCTCTCCGCCCCCGTCCCGCCGGACCAGTTCCGCTCCTGGCGCGTGGACGAGGCCGAGGTGTGGGCCGCCGCCATGGCCAACCTGGAGGCCGCACCGGTCTCCCTCCAGTACAACGAGGACGAGAACCCGCTGGTGAACGTCGAGGGCGAGGGCGGCTACACCTCGACCCACCTGCTGCGCGCCGCCGACCTCGTCGACCGCCCGGCGCCGCACGGCATCCTCGCGATGGTCCCCTTCCACGGCCACCTGATGCTGTGGGCCGTGGAAGGGCCGGAGCTGCACACCTGCGTGATCGCCTACGGGCCGCTGGTGCGGAAGATGTGGGAGGACGCCCCCGAGGAGTACCGGCTGAGCTCGCGCCTGCTGTGGATAGGGGAGGACGGGATCGAGTCGGTCGGGGTGGAGCCCGCGCCGCCCGGCAGTGACGAGCCGGGTGTGATCACGGGCTCCGCGCGCTTCGTGGAGCTGCTCTCCGCCTTCCGCCCGCCGGACGGCCACCGCGGGTGAGCCGGGAGGCCGGGGCCGGCGCGGCGCGGGTGAGCCGGGGGCCGGGGCCGGCGCGGGTGAGCGCGGGGCCGGGGCCGGCCCTCACCCGTCGGGCCCCGCCCGCACCCGTCCCGGCTCCGGCCTCACCCCGCGGTGACGCGCAGCGCGAACCACAGCTCCATCCGGACGTCCGGGTCGTCCAGGTCCCGGTCCAGCAGTTCGGCGGCGCGGCCGACGCGCTGGCGGACGGTGTTGCGGTGGACGCCGAGGGCGGCCGCCGTGCGGTCCCAGTTGCCGTGGTGGGCCAGCCAGCCGCGCAGGGTCTCCCGCAGAGCGGGGGAGAGCGGCCCCAGCAGGGCCTCCGCATGGGCGCGGGCCTCGGCCTCGCCGACCAGGCCCGCGAGGCCGGGGTCGGTGTGGCGGGCCAGCGCGGTACGGGTCGCCTCCGCGCGCTCCAGCGCCCGCCCGGCCTGGGCGTCCGCCGTGGCCAGCCCGGCGGGCGCGGCCGGGGCGCTCACCCCGAGCCGCCAGCCGGGCTGCGCCTCGGGCTCCCGGTCGGTGAGCAGCCGTACGCCGTCCTCGTGCGGGTCCAGCAGTACGGTGCCCAGGGCGGCCGCCAGGGCCCGCGGATCCCCCGACCCGCGGGCGTGGACGGCGTACCAGGGGCCGGCCGTCAGGGCCCCGGCCGGATTCCCGTCGAGCAGCAGCCGGGTCAGGGCCGCCGCCTCGGCCCCGGCCGGCCGCTCGGCCGTGAGCAGGGTCAGCAGCACGGCGGCCACCGATGCCACGGTGTGGTCGCCGGGGGCGCGGGCCGGGGTCGCCGTGCCCAGCGCCGCCCGCCCGGCCAGGGCGTAGGCGGCCAGGTGGTGTCCGCCCGCCCGGTCGGTGGCCGTGGCGGGCCCGCCCTCGCGGCCGACCCGGGCCAGCAGCGCGGACAGGGCCTCCCAGGCCGGAGCAGGGAGCTCCGGGCCCGCCGCCCGGCCGCCCGGCCACAGGGCGACCGACCCGCCCAGGCTGGCCGCGAGCCTGGCCAGCACCGCCGGGACCGGGTCGGGCCGGGCCGCGGCCGCCGCCAGGGCCTGCTGGGCCTCGGTGACCCGGCGCAGCTCCCGGGTCCGGGCCTCCGCCATCAGCCGCCCCACCGCGCGGGCGACCGCCGAGAAGGGGGTCCGCGGCGGGACCTCCAGCAGCGGCAGCCCGTGCCGGGCGCAGGCGTCGGCCAGCGCGGCCGGGACCTCCTCGTGCACCGGGGCCACGCCGAAGCCGAGCGCGGCCGCCCCCGCGCCGGCCAGCCGGGCCACGTACCCGTCGGGGTCGTCGGCGGGGCCCGCCCCGGCGGTCAGCAGCAGCTCGCCGCCGAGCAGGTACGGGGAGGGGTCGGGCATCTCGGAGGCGTGCACCCCGTGCACCCCGGCGGTGGCCGGCCCGGCGAGGTGGCGCAGGCCGAGCTCCCGGTCCCCGAGCAGCGCGGTGAGGAGCACCGGCGGGGTGAGCGGCTCCCCGGCGGGGCCGATGCCGTACTCCGGATCGCGAGGCGCAGCGGGAGGGGCGGGCATGGATACTCCATACATTTCAACACTGCCGGATGGATGAAACGTACAC